>CAZOHL010000001.1:0-28016 GCA_964579645.1 uncultured Rikenella sp.
AAAAGTACTATCTTCATTTGATAAATCTGTCCAACTTATAGGGGGTTAAGACACTGTCAGCATAGAATGATTGTAAGCAACTGGCTCTTTGAAGTTCCCTCAGGGCAAGGGATTCCAAATTATACCGAGAGGAGTAGATTTCTCGATGGAGCTGGTTATGTTACTGATGTTGCGGGATATGCAGCTGGAATAATTTTAATCGCCATCTCTCCGTTCACAGCTGGAAGCACTGCTGCAGTTGGAGGTTACATCATTGCTGGCACTTCGGCTGTTGATATTGCGGGAGATATTGGACTATATATTTATGGGAGAAACAGATGATGGCTAACTTGTGGTTGTTTCATTATGCAATGATACAAAAACTGGCAAGGAAAAGGTATAAGAATTTTCCTGATCAAATGGCTCTTTCGGCTTTTACCTTTGTATGCATTATATCTATATCTCTTTTTGCGATTTTTGTCGATAAAGATTGGTTGTCAAGTTTGTATAATAGAAGCCCAAGATTGCCAATTGGCCCTATCGCCAGCAGTATTATAATGATTCTAATTCTTCCGTTTTATGCTTATATTTCATCTAAATTCCTAATAAAAGATAAGCTAAATAAACTCAGGAAAACAGTAATACTCAAGAATAAGATTAAACGCGTATATAGTATAATCTATGTCTGTTTCATATTTTTCCTATTTGCTTTGGGAATTACTTCTATTCTTTTATCATTTCCGGTTTATTAGATACAGAAAAATGGATAATAAAACGCCCTAATCATAAGGCAAGGACTCACAGATTAAATCTGGCTACATTATCTTTTTTTCTATGCCAGATATACTGAAAATAGAATATCTCCTACTTCGGATTATATTTTGCCCCTGCCAGTATCGCCTGGCAATCGGTCATTGACATAAGCTCCTCCAAGGTTACATCCGGATTATTGTTCATGTATCTCTCAATGATCCTGAAACCTGTCCATACCACTGCCCTGCCCGGCGATTCCTCGGTAAAATAACTGGTGAACGGAGCTTCGCCGGTGAACTTGCGTATCATGAAGCCGTCAGTTGAAAAAAGCAGGTCCTTGCTCACAAGGTACTCCCATATCATCCCCTCACTCTCCTTACAGAACTCCATCTGCCTGCCCGTAAACCCGAAAAGTACCGTGTCAGCAAGCGAAGGCATCATCCGCTTCGTGAAATATGCCAGCTTGGCTTCATGAAGCATTGAATTAAGAAGGGTCTTCGTCCCGTACCCGGCAGAGCTGTAATCCCATTCTGTTGCAGCCCATGCATACATGCAATCGGAGGCTGCATAATCAGGTGTCATCTTGCGAGCCTGGTAACCGTATATGCCAAGCGAAGGATAATAGGCACATCCGGCTCCCAGGTACCGGTCAAGACTGACCATCAGCAGAGAGTCGTCAACGATGATACTGTTGTTGAATACCGAGATGCATGTAATAACCTGCGGCACAACCCTGTCAGGAAAATAGTATTTGTAATGCCTGAATGCGCTCTCAAGCTCCTTCTGCAGCCGCTCCGTGTCAGGCCAAACCTTCTTCACAGTATCCCACAGATCGAGGTTGCGCAGGTCGGTTGCAAACAGAACAAAAGCCTCCTTCCATCGCTCGTCTGACGGATCACCAAGCCCGATGACCGTGCTGTAGGTATCAAGTGCCCTCCCGTATTCCAGCTTCAGTGAATCAGCCCTGGCTGCCATCTCGTTCGGCGGAGTGCTGAAAATCTCACTCCCGAGGTCCCTTATCCGAAGATCAAGCTCTGTCCCTGACACGTTAACCCTGTAGGGATCACGGCGGCATGATGCTGAGAGCACGGTCAGCAGCACCAGGGCCGTAGCAGTGATTATTCTGAAGAAATGGGTCATGCAGTCTGTAATGTATTGTTGGCAGTACAAAATAAGGACATTTATTTATAATTTTAGCCCGGCTAAGACTGAGAAGATGAAAAGAGTAATCAACCGGACGGTAACAAGGACACTGATTCTTGTACTGATGGCAGCGCTGCCCGCACGGGCCGTCGCACAGGAACTTGTATTCGTGGTCCACGCTGACCCCGTAATTTCATGGATGGGCTCAAACGAGTCAGAGTATACAAGTGAAGGGGCACGGGCCGGATTCGACATCGGGCTCAACGTGCTGCATTACTTTGCCGAAAACTACGCAATCTCATCAGGCATCAGCTTCATTTCAGCCGGAGGAAGGCAGAGCGCTACCGAAAACCATACAATGGTGTTCACTAACCTCGACCCTCCGACCCTCCCGGCCGGTGATGAGATGAAGTATAACCTGAAGTACATGAATATCCCGATGGGGATTCGCCTTCAGACAAACCAGGTGGGTTACCTGACTTATTACACTGACCTCGGGTTTGACCTGAGGTTGCTCCTTAAATCAACCGTAGACCTGCCTACCCTCCAGATCTTTGATGAAAACGCCAAAAACGAAGTCTACGGAATGAACGCCGGCTGGCACATAGGAGGAGGAGTTGAATACGAACTCGGCATTGACGCCTCACTGATTGCAGGCCTTACCTACGCGCAGGACTTCTTCGATGTCACCAAGGACCTGAAAGACGTGAATCAGCATCCTGACAGGTCAGGGTTGAGAATGTTCAGGATCAGGCTCGGATTGAAGTTCTGATGTACATGACATGAAGGTTGCCCTCGCACAGCTGAGCTATATCCCCGGTGACATAGCCTTCAACAAAAGCAAGATTCTAAATGCCATCGAAGAGGCACGCCGGCAGGGAGCTGATCTTGCGGTCTTTTCCGAGCTGGCTGTAACAGGCTACCCTCCCCTTGACCTGCTGCTGCGAGCTGACATCATAGACTCGTCAATGGCAGCAATCCGCGAAATTGCATCCCAATGCAACGGGATAGCCGCCATTGTGGGAGGACCCTCACCCAACACCGGTGAATACGGAAAGAGCCTCCACAATTCAGCTTTCTTCCTGCATGAGGGAAAGATAAAATCGGTGGTTAACAAAGCATTGCTGCCCACCTATGACATCTTTGATGAAGACAGGTATTTCAAGGCAGGAAACACGTTCCGGCCGGTGGAACTCAACGGTCAGAAGATTGCGGTTACAATCTGTGAAGATATCTGGGACGAGCAGCCATTCGGCGACAGGGGTTTGTGGCGCCTCTACAGCGTCTCACCCCTGGATGAGGTAATGAAGGAACATCCCTCACTCATTATAAACATTGCCGCCAATCCATTCTCACACAACCGGCTCAGGGTCAGGGAGGAAGTATTTATCCGCAATGCCAGGGAATACAGGGTGCCGCTGATCTCAGTCAACCAGACGGGAGGGTATACCGAACTCATCTTTGACGGCTCCTCCGTTCTCATTGATGCGGAAGGAACCATAATCGACAAACTGGGATTCTGCACTGAAGAGGTCAGGACAGTTGAGATACCGTCACCGGGATCTGACCGGAGCAGTCTCTCATTCCCACCCCCGCTTCCTGATGACATGACAGGCTACATTCACCGCGCCCTTATTACCGGGATACGCGATTTCTTCTTAAAAGGCGGGATGAAAAAAGCGATCATAGGCCTTTCAGGCGGTATTGACTCTGCAGTGGTGACTGCCCTCGCAGCAGAAGCCCTGGGGCCGGAGAACACCCTCGCCCTGCTTATGCCGTCAGTCTATTCATCCGAACACTCAGTGTCCGACTCGGTAAAGATGGCAGCTGACCTCGGTGTACCTTACAATATTGTTAGCATCGAGGAAGCGCGCCAGGCATTGGAAAAAACACTTCAGCCGTTCTTCGCCGGAAAGGCGCCTGATGTGACCGAGGAGAACATTCAGTCAAGGCTCCGCGCCGTGATACTCATGGCCTTCGCCAATAAATTCGGGTATATGCTTCTCAATACCTCGAACAAGAGCGAGGCTGCTACCGGTTACGGAACACTCTACGGAGATATGGCGGGAGGCCTCTCCGTAATAGGTGACCTGTACAAGACAGAAGTGTACCGTCTTGCCAGGGAAATAAACAGTCACGCGGAGATTATACCCCCTGCAATCATTTCTAAACCCCCGTCGGCAGAACTTAAGCCTGACCAGTTCGATACTGACTCACTGCCCCCTTACGGCCAGCTTGACCCGGTCCTGTACAGGCATATCGACCTTGAGTGGCCCGCTGACCGGATCATTGCTGACGGATTTGACAGTGAGCTTGTTGATAAGGTCATAAGGCTGGTTCGCACCAGCGAATTCAAGAGAAAACAGACCCCGCCAATACTCCGGGTTTCATCAAAAGCTTTCGGCACTGGCCGGAGGATACCAATTATCGCTGCCCGCCATTGACACTATCCCCTGACTCTCAACTATCTGAATGATAGTGTGTTAAAAAACGTTAATTTTCCCTTTTATATGCTTTTTTAATATCTTTGTACATGTTGTTAAACATAAGGGGAAATGTTTTATACAAACCAGTATCTTGAACAATGCATTGAAGGTCCGTTTTCACTTTTCAGGGAGCTCCCGGACAGGGAAAAGGAGTTCCTGTTACAGGATCATTCATGCATTACGTTGAAAAAGGGGGAATTGATTTTTCACGAGGGTAACAGGCCTGCGGGGCTTTACTGCCTGGCATCCGGTAAGGTCAAGGTATACAAGGAGGGAATAGGCGGACGCGAGCAGATAATCAGAATGGTCAGGCCGCAGGGTCTGCTGGGGTTTGCGGCTTTCATAACCGGGAACACCTACTCTGCATCGGCCGTGGCTATCGAAGATTCAGGGATATGCCGCTTTGACAGGGATCCGTTCATGAAGCTTATAAAACGCAACCCGGATCTCTCAATGAAGCTCATGAGGATGATGGCAGTGGAACTTTCCTTTTCTAACGGGAGAACCATATCACTGACCCAGAAGCATATACGTGGACGACTGGCTGAATCACTGCTTGTGCTGCGCGACACCTACGGGGTGGAGAATGACGGCCGGACAATCAGGGCTTACGTCTCACGCGAAGATCTTGCCTGTTTCTCAAACATGACAACCTCAAATGCAATCCGAACGCTCTCGATGTTTGCATCCGAATCTGTAATTGCGCTTGACGGGAAAAAGATCAGCATTGTTGATCAGTCAAGACTTGAAAAGATAAGCCAGCTCGGCTGATTATTCGTTGACGTAAATCCTTTTGACCCTATGTGGTATTGAGGTAAGTATCTCGTACGGTATTGTATTGCACAGGGCGGCTACTTCATCAATTGAGATGTTTGCACCAAACACCTCGGTTTCATCGCCCGGCTTTACATCCATGCCCGTTACATCAGCCATGCACATATCCATGCAGATGCTTCCGATGATTGGCACCCTGCGTCCCCTTATGAAAAGACTGCCCTTCCCGTCACCCAGTTCCCTGCTCAGTCCGTCGGCGTAACCTACGGGTATGACTGCTATTTGTCTTTCATGGTCAGAGGCACCCCGGCAGCCATAACTGACCGGATCACCTGCGGGAACCGTTCTTACCTGTGAAACGGCAGTCACAAACCTTCCGGTATTCATGAGGGTCACACCTTCATAACGGCCTATCCCGTACAGGCCTATTCCCAGTCTGACCATATCAAACTGGTATTCCGGGAAGCGGGATATACCGGAGGAGTTGAGCAGATGAAGCCAGAAGGGGTAACCGAGAGCTTTCTGAAGCTTCCCGGCGGCATCCGTCAGGAGCCTGGCCTGCCGGTGCGTAAAATCGTTATGAGCCGGATCATCACTGGCCGCCAGGTGTGAGAATAATGATACCACCTTCAGATGCTGCTGCCCTGCCAGCCTGCCGGCAAGTTCATCAAGGTCATTTATGTCAAATCCAAGCCTGTGCATCCCGGTGTCAAGTTTTATATGAACCGGGTAATGGAGCAGACCGTATCTCCTGGCAGCTGAGGCAAAGGCCGAAAATGACTCCATGCTGTAAATCTCAGGCTCCAGGCTGTTGTTAATCATCAGCTCCATCACGCTCTCATCAGGATTCATGACCATTACCGGTGAAGTTATACCCTCCTCCCTGAGGGCAACGCCTTCATCCGCGTAGGCAACCGCAAAATACCTGACACCGTTGTATTCCAGGAGCGATGCAATTTCTGCTGAACCGGAGCCGTAGGCAAATGCCTTTACCATTGCAATCATTCCCGTTCCCGGCTTCAGCAGATGCCGGAACTCATTCAGGTTATGGACCACGGCATTCATGTTTATCTCCAGGCGTGTCTTGTGAAGTTGCCTCACCAGGAGACCACTGATACGCTCAAGACCGAATACCCGTGCACCTTTAATGAGGATCGTTTCGTCCCTGAACTGCAGAGAGCGAATGGCGTCAGCACATTCAGAAGTAGTGCCATAGAACAGTGATCCTGCCGGGAATTCCGCCCCATTGCGTGAAAGTGCCTCCCCTATCCCGATAAAACGGTCAATGCCCGCATTCCTGACAGCCGATGCAACACCTTTGTAAAGTCTCGTTTCGTTTCCGCCTATCTGCCTGAAATCGGACAGGATGAGGGTTGTCTTTCCCCTTGAATGCGTTCTGAGAAAGTCAAGCGCCATCCCGAGAGATGCAGGATCTGAGTTATAGTAGTCTTCTATCAGTGTACAACCGTTAATGCCCCGTTTTGTCTCCATGCGCATTGCCACAACAGGAAGTTCAGAAATACCCTTTGCAATAACCTCCACGGGTATTTTCTCTGTAAGGCAGCAGGCAATGACTGAGATTGCGTTCTCCGCCGAAGCACGGTCTGCAAATTGAATCACTGCCTCAAATGATTCGTCTGTTGTAGTACATCGCAGAACCTGGCCGCCTTCACCCTTTTCAGCAACCTCAACTGACAGACAGGCATCCGGCTGTGACAGTGACCAGGTAAAGAGTGGAACATCATGATAGCTGGATGCAAGTTCTTTTCTTATAATACTGTCGTCCGCACTGCAGATTACAAGACCTGCCCCTGATGCAAGCCGGAGCTTTTCGGCAGCTATTGCTTCCCGGCCGTCGAAATTTTCGCCGTGGGCGTCACCTATATTTGTGATAATAACAGTGTCAGGTTTTATTATGCGTGCCAGCTTCTCCATTTCGCCTGGCCTGGAGATGCCGGCTTCGATGACGGCAACCTCATAGCGGTCATCGATATTCATCAGGGAGAGCGCCACACCCACCTGTGAGTTGTAGCTTTTGGGACTCCGTATTACGCTTTTAACATTGCTCATGACACCCGCAAGCCATTCCTTGACTATTGTCTTGCCGGTGCTTCCGGTTACGGCAATTACTTTGCCTCTGAAGCTATCGCGGCGCCACTTTGCAAGAGAATGCAGGGCTTCAATGGTATCATTCACCGCAACAAAACAGGCGCCCGGCATCTCCTGATGACCGGAAGGAAGAGTTTCAGCAAGAAACAGTCTGACACCCCTTGCATATTGCTGGTCAATGAATTTATTACCGTCGTGATTGGGTCCCCGCAGGGCAATGAAAAGAATATCAGGACCCGCCCCAGGCGCCCTGCTGTCAATCATGACTCCGGTGACTCTCAGAGTGTCATCTCCCGTAAGCGATCCGCCTGTAATGTGTGCCAGTTCCCGGGCCCCGAGTATCACCTGTTTACAGCCTTTATGTAACACGAGCGGCACAGCGGCTCATAGATGTCCTTCTCACCAAGCACAACCACCTTGTCGCTTTTAATCTTGCGGTGAGAATAATTCGCCAGGTTGCCGCATCTGACACAGATGGCGTGCACCTTGCTTACATACTCTGCAACGGCCATAAGGGCAGGAATAGGGCCGAACGGCCTTCCCGAGAAATCCATGTCAAGACCTGCCACAATAACACGGGTGCCGTTATCTGCAAGCATTGTACAAACCTCGATAAGGCTGTTGTCAAAGAACTGGGCCTCATCTATTCCCACAACCTCAACGCCCGAGGCAAGGAGAAATATGCTTGAAGCATTCTCCACAGGAGTAGACATGATAGACTTCTCATCATGTGACACAACCTTGTCTTCGGAATATCTCGTATCCACGGCAGGCTTGAATATCTCAACCTTCAGGCCTGCAAACATTGCCCTGCGCAGCCTCCTTATCAGCTCCTCGGTCTTGCCGGAGAACATTGACCCGGCTATAACTTCCACTGATCCGCGCTTGCCGGCATGGTCAACCGAATTTTCGAGAAACTCCATACTTCAGATTGTAATTGACCCGTTCAATAGAGTGGAATGATTAAATCGGATCCGAAAAACTATTATTGATTACTTTTGCAAAATAAAGAAAACGGTAATAATTAAAAAAACAAAGCGAGATGGATTTCCTGAAAGCTGTCAACATTATTGGAAGGGATCTGGAGGAGGCGTTGACGTTGCTGGAACAGCTCTCTGACTTATCAGGATCAGATAAGGCTGAAATAGAACTTGCCAGGTCACGCGTAAGAAGCGCTGCGGACATGGTCAGGTTGTTGCCTTCACTGACCCATGCAGACGAAAAGAAAACGCAGGCGGCTCCCCCCATAGCCACGGAACCGGAGAAGACGGAGCAGGTAACAACCAACCTGCCAGCCGATGAGCCTGCCAGGGTAGAGCAGGCAGAAATGATTATTGAAACAAACGGCATGACGGAGAAAGCACCTGAGGCACATCCTGCCCCAACACAAAAATCCCAGGAGCAATCAAAGGCAATCCTGGCTGACCGCTTCTCATCCGGCAGCACCCTTGGCGAAAAGATACAGACAGAGAAGAAGGATGAGGTTAATTCAACCGTAATGCACAGCAAGCCAATCACCGATATTGCTGCAGCAATCGGCATAAATGACAGGTTCTACTTCATCCGCGAGCTCTTCAGCGGTGATGCACTGGCATACGGTGACACAATCAAACGGCTGAACGCGGCAGCATCTCTCGGCGAGGCAATGAGAATCCTCGACGAAAGCACAGTTATGGGCTCCGACCCGGCTGCACAGTCATCGTTCGTCGATGTAGTAAGAAGAAAATTCAGCCTGCATGTCTAAGCTGATACTGGTGCCTACCCCCATCGGCAATCTTGGTGATATCACCATCCGCGCCCTGGAGGTATTGAAATCAGCGGGACTTGTTCTCGCCGAAGACACCAGGACCACAAGGATACTGCTTGACCACTACGGCATCAGCGTGCCGCTCCGTTCTCACCATAAGTTCAATGAGCACCGCAGCCTCGAGGCCGTTTGTGACGGCATTGAGTCAGGGACGGTAACAGCGCTTGTCTCAGATGCAGGCACCCCCGGCATCTCTGACCCCGGCTTCCTGCTGGTTCGCAGGTGCCTCGAGAGGGATATCCCGGTTGAGACACTTCCCGGCCCCACCGCCTTCGTACCTGCACTGGTATGCTCCGGACTGCCTTCAGACCGCTTCTGCTTCGAGGGATTCCTGCCTCAGAAAAAAGGGAGACAGAAAAGGCTTTCGGCCCTTGTCTCGGAAGAAAGGACAATGATCTTTTATGAATCACCATTCCGGATTGTAAAAACCCTTGAGCAGCTTGCCGCTGCGATGGGAGATGACAGGAAGGCTTCAGTCTCCAGGGAAATAACAAAGAAATTCGAGGAGACCCTTCGCGGTACCCTTGCCTCGCTTGCTGAACACTTCCGCACAACCGCTCCAAGGGGTGAGTTTGTAATCGTGGTGGCAGGCTCTTCACTGAAGGACCATTCAGCAGAAACAGAATAAAGATGTACGGCAGGAGACAAATTCCGGATGCTCTTTCTTCCTTTTCGTTCAATACGCCAGATGGCTTCCTCCGGGGAACAAGGATGCTCATTCTTTTTGCGTTTCTTCTCTTCCCTTCCATTCCGGTCAGTTCCCAGGTATTACGCGGCAGGATAACTGACAGCAACGGGTCTCCAATGCCTTCCGCCTCTGTCTATATAGCTGAACTTCGCCAGGGTACCACCTCCAATAACGAAGGCTGGTACGAGATTTCCCTCCCTCCGGGTAATTACACTGTTAACTACCAGTTCCTCGGGTACGTTCCGGTGACCAGGGACCTGAAAATCACAGGAGAAGGAATCACAACAGACATCAAACTGACCGAGCAGCTCTTCGAGATTCCGCCGGTCAGGGTATCAGCATCAGGAAAAGATCCGGCATATTTCATCATGCGCAAGGCAATAGGCATGGCACCCTACCACCTTAACCAGGTTAAAATGTGGAAAGCAGAAGTCTACATAAAGGGTGGCGGCAGCGTTGACAGGATTCCCGAAATGCTTAAACGGAGGATGAAGATCGATTCGAATGGCGATGACCTGAAGGAGGGGAGGTACTATTTCACCGAGTCGGTCAACATGATAACATTCACCGCTCCTGACAAATACGAACACCGTGTTATTTCGGCCAACTCAAGCGAAGATCTGACACAAGGGCAGACCTCCCCGATGGATTTCATAGAGGCCAGTTTCTACCAGCCGGTGCTGGCTGAAATAGCAATATCACCCCTGGCGCCGAATGCATTCTCTCATTATCTCTTCACCTTCATGGGCTCATCGTCGCAGGGAGACTATGTGATTGACAAGATCAGCGTAACACCTCGCCGGAAGAGCCAGCAGCTCTTCACCGGGGTTATATACATCGTGGAAGACCTGTGGGCCATACACTCCCTCGACCTTACAAATGAAAACATGGCCGGACGCATAAGAGTCAGGCAGGTTTACACACCGGTGGAAGACGGCATCTGGATGCCTGTCAGCCATGAGTTTAATGCTGATATTTCAATTATCGGAGTAAAAGCCAGGGCTGCGTACACCAGCGCAGTCAAATACATTGAAGTAGAGCCTGACCGGATGCTCCGGCGGCCACCTGCATATGAAACTGCCGGTGCGGTCGGGGCTGAGGCAGCAACCGCTGAACGTCCGAAGACTCCTGCTGAGCGGGAGATTGAGGCTCTTCTTGCAAAGGATGACCTGACAGCAGGTGACATGTCACGGCTGG
This sequence comes from uncultured Rikenella sp., assembly GCA_964579645.1. Taxonomy (GTDB): domain Bacteria; phylum Bacteroidota; class Bacteroidia; order Bacteroidales; family VadinHA17; genus SR-FBR-E99. The sequence goes on from CAZOHL010000001.1 coordinate 10,937, forward strand.
CGCGGCTCAACCAGAAAAACTCCCGCGCCACCCGCGAGAAGCCCCCCCTGGAAGTAGAAGACAAGACAACCATGATAGTTGAGGATGGCGCCACCGTCACTGACCCGGCCTACTGGACCCGCGTGAGGCCCATCCCGCTCACCACGGAGGAGAGCGCCAGCCTTGCCACAGCCCCGGCCGCAAAAGGAAAACTGGCCGTGAGAGACACCTCCACACTAAGCATAACAATAGGTGCAAAGTCCCGACCGGAACCGGATTCAGTTCCTTCCTCCGACTCCTCAAGGACGGGAAAGAGTCCCGCATCCCGGTTTCTCAAGGACCTGACGGGAGGGAAAAGATGGCAGCTTTCAAGGAATACTTCCCTCGGGTTTGACGGACTGGCAGACCTGAAACGTTTTTCCTACAACACAGTAGACGGTTTTGTGGCAGGAACCGGAATGAACCTGTCAACCACCTCTCCGAAAAAAGTCCGGTTCACCCTTGCCCCCTCTGCCAGATATGCCTTCAGCAGGGAAAAACTCATGTGGAATGTTACAGCCGATCTGCTTTATGACCCGATGCGCGCAGGCAACATCTTCATAAGGGCAGGCAGCCAGTCAGACGAGTTCTCCCCGCCAGGCGTTAACCAACTGGTTAATACAGTGTCTTCCCTCTTCTTCAGGGAGAACATAATGAAACTCTACGGAAGCAGGTACATCATTGCCGGGCACCGCAGTGACATTGCAAACGGACTCACACTCTCCATACAGGGCAGGTACGAGAGGCGCGATACCCTTAAAAACAATTCTTCATTTTCCTTCTTCAGGAAGAATAAACCCTGGTCGCAGAACATACCTGATAATCCGTACGCTTTTGCTGCTGAAGGTTATGCCTTTGAACCCCCGGTCAGTCACAGCCATCTCTCTTTTGAATCATCGCTGGCCTGGACCCCGCGACAGAGATACCGCATCTCCGACGGGGCAAAGGTCAGCGCCGGATCTGACTATCCGACCTTTTCCCTGACATGGAGACACGGTTACAGCTATAATGACACCCTCTCAGGCGGCTATGACCTTATCTCCGGGGAGGTAAACCGGACAAACAGGTTTGGGGCGATGAACGAGTTCAGGTGGCGGATACGTGCAGGTAGCTTTATCAACAGTGCGAATGTCAGGTTGCAGGACATGCATTTCTTCAATACCCAGTCATCACCCCTCCTTCTCAATTTCTATGAGGATGCATTCTATCTTAAGCCCTGTTACTCTGTTTCGACAAGAAAGGCATTCGCCGAAGCGCATATAAGATACACCACCCCCACCCTGCTGCTGAAGCGCCTGCCCGGGATGAGCCGGACGCTTATCAGGGAAAATATCGGGTTGTCAGTGCTATGGACCCCGGAAGCAGGCTATTACTATGAAACAGGGTACTCACTGAGCGAGGTGTTTCTTATTGGCACGGCAGGCGTTTATGCCGGATTCGCCGGTACATCATTCGAATCAGCCGGAATCAGGGTGATTTTGCGGATCGATTAGTTGCCCCTTCTACAATGCTTAATCGTCTACGACGAATAGCCGGAGAAATGCATTATAAATTCGTAACTCGCAAAGTGCAAATCGCAAATCGCAAATCAGAAGGGTCTCCGGCCATTGTCGTCAGGAGAGAAATCACTGTAATCTGATGAGATATCATCATTCATCTTTGAACCCATCGTAAAAACACCACCTGCCGGAACATCAGGGAATGAGACATCACTCCCGAAATCATCTGGTTCAACGAAGGATGCACGGTCTTCCTTAAAGTACAGAATGACCTCGTCTGTAGGGCCGTTACGGTTCTTGGCAAGTATAATATCAGCATGACCCTTGGTGGATTGTCCGTCTTCAAACTGCATGACACCCATCTTTTCCGGGCGGTGAATGAATACAACCATATCTGCATCCTGCTCTATTGCACCTGATTCACGGAGGTCTGAAAGCATCGGTTTCTTGTTCCCGCCACGCGTCTCAACCGACCGGTTAAGCTGTGACAGTGCCAGTACCGGTACCGCGAGCTCTTTGGCTATGCTCTTGAGCGACCTTGAGATCGAGCTCACCTCCTGTTCACGGCTGCCGGCATCAGGCGGACCAGTCATCAGCTGAAGATAGTCAACAACAACCACATCAAGCTTCCCCTGGGCCTTAAGCCTGCGGCACTTCGCCCTGAGTTCGAATACTGAGATGGCCGGTGTGTCATCAATGTATATAGGCGCCTCTGTGAGTGACTTGATTCGTGACTCCAGCAGCGACCACTCCTCCGGCGAGAGCTTTCCGTTCTTGATCTTCTCCCCGGGTATCTCGGTCTCAGACACAATAAGCCTGTTTACAAGCTGTATTGCTGACATCTCAAGCGAGAAGATTGCAACCTTCCTGCCATGGTCTATAGCCATGTTGCGTGCCATCGTGAGAGCAAAAGCGGTTTTTCCCATCGAGGGTCTGGCGGCAATGATTACCAGTTCAGACTTCTGCCATCCGGAGGTGAGCCTGTCAAGCTTGGTGAACCCCGACGGAACCCCTACCAGGGCATCCTCCTTCTTGCCCAGCTCCTCGATTTCTGCAAGGGTTTGCTTTATCACCTCGTGTATGGGAGCAACCTCATGTTTGATGTTCCCCTCTGCAATGCGAAAGAGTTCATCCTCACTTTTATCAAGCAGCTCAGTGACATCAAGGGTATCTTCATAGACAAGGTTCTGTATCATCGTAGCCGCCCGTATCAGCTCACGCTGGATATACTTCTGAAGAACAATCCTTGCATGGTATTCAATGTTGGCGGCAGATACTATCCTTGATGTCAACTCGGTGAGATAGACCGCCCCCCCGGCCTCCTCAAGCTCACCGGTACGCTTCAGTTCCTGGGTCACTGTAAGCAGGTCAATCGGCTGGTCACGCTTGTTGAGCTCAATTATGGCTGCAAATATCTTCTGGTGCGCTGCCGAATAAAACACCTCCGGACGAAGCATGTCAACGACCATCCTGGCAGCCTCAATCTCGAGCATGGCAGCGCCAAGAACCGCCTCTTCCATTTCAGCCGCCTGGGGTGGAATCCTCCCGCCCTCAGGAATTATAACAACCGACTGCTTTTTGTCCTGCCTTCCTCTTGACGTACCCTGTGCCATTAATATATAGTATTGTATTTCAGTTATTTCAACGAATGCGACAAAGAAACCATGCCGGTATCAAATTTAATACTATCACCCTCACCGGAGACAAAACCGCAATTTATTCTTTCCAACACCTTGGTGTTTATAAGATGTTGAAAAAGGATAAAGTTGATAAAGATGAGGTAAATTGAAAAGGTTCGTATATTTTTGGTCTTTCAAGCGGCACCTGGTATGGTTGTATTTCCAAAAGCGAAGATAAACATCGGGTTAAGGATCGTTGAAAAGCGGCCTGACGGCTACCATAACATCGAGACCTTTTTCTACCCGGTTGATCTTGCTGATGCTCTTGAGTTTGTGGTCAGGAAGGACAATCGCAGGAGTGACTCGCTGAAGGTCACCGGATTGATGAAGGAAGCTGATCCGGGCAACAACCTGGTGATGAAAGCGGTGAAGATCATGCGGCAGTCGTTTGATTTTCCCGGCATCCGCATACACCTGCACAAGAGCATACCTGTGGGTGCGGGTCTCGGCGGAGGCTCCTCAGATGCTGCCGGCATGCTGAAGGCTCTGAATAAATACTTCGGCTTCGGTCTGAACTCAGAAGAGCTCCGTTCCTTTGCCGGTCTCATTGGCAGTGACGCTCCATTCTTCATAGACAGCACCCCTTCATTTGCCGAGGGTGTGGGTAATATCCTGTCAGAGTTCCCGCTTGACCTGGGCCGTTACCGCATTGTAATACTTTACCCTGACACCAACATCAGTACTGCCGAAGCTTATGCCGGGTGCGTACCATGCCCCACAGGGCTGTCGCTCAGGCAGCTTCTCAACCTGCCTCTCAGCGAGTGGCGGGGAAGAGTTGTGAATGATTTCGAACTTAATATTTTCAGATCGTACCCGCAGGTGGGAAGACTCAAGGTGGCACTGTATGAAGCAGGTGCCCTATATGCTTCCATGTCAGGAAGCGGTTCCGCCGTTTACGGCATCTTTGACGGCGAGCCGGAACTGCCCCACGAACTGTCGCGCTACAGGCTCACCACGGCAGCACTGGAATAAGCAGCCTGCCTTTCCGTAAAACTCATCTGAGCAATTCTGACCAGTTTCAGGCAGAATTCACCGTAAATGTAAGTGTGATCCGGAAATAACTCCGGCCATCCGGCCAGAACTCAGGCTATCTCCACCAGCACTGCACCCTTTGTCACCCTGTCACCGGGCCTGACATTCACCGCTATGACTCTTCCCTCCACGTGGCTTTTCAGCCTGTTCTTCATCTTCATCGCATCAAGGATGACAATATCATCACCCTCCTTCACGGTGTCACCGGTTTTTACAAGCACCTCAACAACTGTTCCAGGTATGAAGCTCTGTATCCTTCCCGGTACCGGCGGCTCGTATGGTTTCCGTGAAGTAAACCTCCTGCTAAGCCTTGTGATGTAGGAAGTGTGGTCTATTATGAGCCTGTCTGTATCTTTCTTTTCCATTGGATTCTCTTTTCAGGAATTAATCAGAAGGGTGGTATACCATGCTTTTTCCAGGGCAGCTGAACATCCTTACTCTCAGAAACCTCAAGACCGTGAAGCAGCAGCCGGCGGGTCTCTGACGGTTCGATGACCGCATCAACATACCCTCGTGAGGCTGCCACATACGGGTTGGCGAATTTTTCCCGGTATTCATCAACCTTCTGACGGCGCATCTCGTCCGGATTGGCAGCCGATGTGATCTCCTTGCGGAAGATTATGTTTGCCGCACCCTCCGGACCCATGACAGCTATCTCGGCTGTCGGCCATGCCAGGACGAAATCGGCACGCAGGTGACGCGAACTCATTGCTATGTAACCTCCGCCATAAGCTTTTCGCAATATCACAGTAAGCTTGGGGACCGTAGCTTCGCTGTAGGCATAGAGCACCTTGGCCCCGTGCCGGATGACACCGGCATGCTCCTGGTCCACGCCGGGAAGATATCCCGGCAGGTCAACAAATGTCACCAACGGGATGCCGAAAGCATCACAGTACCTGATAAACCTCGCAGCCTTGTCGGATGAATCCACATCGAGAACCCCGGCCATCTCCATCGGCTGGTTAGCCACAAAACCCACAGTACGGCCCCCGAGACGCCCGAACCCGATGACCATGTTCCGGGCATACATCTCCTGAATCTCGAAGAAATCAGAACCATCAGCAACAGCCCTTATAACCTCCCTGACATCATACGGAAGGGTCGGGTCACCGGGCACAATCTTTTCGATGTCATACCCGGCATCCGGCGGCAGTGACTCAGCAACGGCAGCTTTCACCTGATTGTTCCTGGGAATAAAGGATATCAGCCGCTTGATCTGGCTGAAACACTCTTCCTCCGAAGAAGAAAAGAAATGTGCGTTGCCGGAAGTTTCGCAGTGCACCCGGGCCCCGCCAAGTGCTTCCATCGAGATCTCCTCACCCAGAACGGTCTTGATAACTTCGGGACCGGTGATGAACATCTTGGAGATATTGTCCACAACGAAAACAAAGTCAGTCAGAGCCGGGGAATATACGGCACCTCCGGCACAAGGTCCCAGTATTACGGAGATCTGCGGAATCACACCGCTTGAGATCGTATTCCTGAAGAAAATCTCACCGTAACCGGCTAGAGAATTGACCCCTTCCTGGATACGTGCGCCACCTGAATCATTTATCCCTATGAGCGGAATCCTCATCTTCAGGGCATGATCCATTATCTTGGTAATTTTTCGCGAATGCATCAGCCCCAGCGACCCGCCGGCCACAGTGAAATCCTGTGCAAAGATCGCAACCGGATTGCCGTGGACGGTACCTGTACCTATGACTACCCCGTCACTTGGCAGGTTCTTTTTGTCCATGCCGAAATCACGGGCATCGTGCTCCACGAACATGTCATATTCGTTAAAGGTGCCTGCATCAAGGATTGCCATAATGCGCTCACGGGCAGTATTCTTGCCCATTGCCTTCTGTTTCACGATGGCTTCCTCACCGCCGCCAAGAAGCATCTTTTCACGTTTCTCCTTGAGCTCGCGTATCTTCTTTTCAAGTGCCATAATCAATATAATTTAGTCCAGTTTCTGCCTGTAAAAAAAGCACGGCAATTTAAACAAAAAACAAATATGCACACTATTGCCCGGAATGTGCTATTTCGGAGCTGTGTAGTAGACCCCGGCGGCAATGAAGGTGTATATTATATTCGGTATCCACATCGCAATTACAGGATTCAGGTCGCCTTTGAGTGAAAACTGGGAAGAAAACTGCATGAAGAGTATATAGCTGAATGTCAGCATCAGTCCAAGGCCTATCTGCATCCCGATTCCTCCCTTGATCTTTCGTGATGAGAGTGAAACACCGATGATTGTCAGTATGAAGAACGCGAATGGAGATGCGTAGCGCCGGTGCTTCTCGTTGAGGTAGAGCTTTATCTCATCTGATCCCTGTGCCCTGAGCACGTCAATATAATCAATCAGTTCACCGTGCGTCATTGTATTGACAAACTCAGGCGATCTCGTGAAATCATCAGGCCCCACATTCAGAACTGTGTCTATACGCCGGCCTGAGCTGATCCGCTCACCCAGGCTGTCAGTCTCCCTGATATAGTACCACCAGGCGCCCCATTTGCCAGTGGTACTGTCCCACCTGATCATGTTGGCAGTCAGTTTTGACTCGAGCATCCCCGAATCATTGAACTTCTCCATGCTGAAGTTGCGCCCGCTCTGAGAAATCCTGTTGTACTGCTCCATATAAATGTAGACGTTGGGATAGACCTGCCTGTGCACTGATGAGACGTTCACCCTCCTGAAGTCCGAGCTCCGGTAGTACTTCTCCTCGAAGTCGAGCCTTGCCACATTGGAATGCGGCAGCACACTGTTCTGCAGCAGGAAGGCACAGAAAGCAATGAACCCCGCCGAGATGAGGTACGGTACCATGAGCCGCCTGAAGCTCATTCCGCTGTTCAGCATTGCTATGATCTCGGTGTTGACAGCCATCCTCGAGGTAAAGAAGATAACTGAGATAAAGACAAACATCGGGGCAAAGAGGGTGGCGAAATATGGAATGAAATTCAGGTAATAGTCGAAGATGACTGCCTTCATCGGCGCCTGCTTCTGAATAAAATCGTCAATTTTTTCAGAAAAGTCGAAGATCACTGCTATGCCCAGGATAAGCACCAGCGAAAAGAGGAACGTCCCGAGGAACTGCCTGATTATGTACCAGTCAAGTATGCCGGGAGAAAGTTTCTTCAGGCTCTCTCTGAAATTTTTCGAACTGTCTCTTCCTTCCATGATCCGAACGTACCGTCAAGTATCCTTTCTCTTGCCTCCCTGACGAGGCTGAGGTAAAACGCGAGGTTGTGTATTGTTGCAATCTGCGCTCCGAGCATCTCACCCGAGATGACCAGGTGGCGCAGGTATGCCCTGGTATATGTCCTGCTTATCTCAGAATGTGAGCCGGCATCGATAGGTGAGAAGTCGGTTGCCCATTTCTGATTCCTGATGTTAATTGTCCCTTCCCTTGTGAACAGCATCCCGTTGCGGCCGTTGCGTGTCGGCATTACACAGTCAAACATATCGATGCCGCGCGCAATTCCCTCAAGAATATTTGCCGGTGTGCCCACTCCCATGAGATACCGTGGTTTGTCAGCAGGGAGTATTTCGTTTACAGCCTCTATCATTTCATACATCACCTCTGCCGGTTCACCCACTGAGAGGCCTCCTATGGCGTTTCCGGGCATTCCTGCCGAAGCGCATTTTTCTGCTGATACTTTGCGCAGATCACCGTAGACTGCGCCCTGTACTATAGGGAACAGCATCTGCTCATGCCCGTAAAGCGGCTCGGTGGATGACATCCTTGCAACGCACCTGTCGAGCCACCGGTGGGTCAACTCCATCGATTTCAGGGCGTACCTGTGATCACACGGATAAGGAGCACACTCATCAAAAGCCATTATTATATCTGCACCTATCTGCCTCTGTATATCAATAACTCCTTCAGGAGTAAAAAGATGCCTTGAACCGTCTATATGTGACCTGAATATGGCCCCCTCCTCAGTCAGCTTCCTGTTTGCAGCAAGGGAGAAAACCTGGTATCCGCCACTGTCAGTCAGCACTGCCCTGTCCCATGCCATAAACCGGTGCACTCCTCCTGCCTGCCTGATTATTTCCGTACCCGGACGAAGGTAGAGATGATAGGTGTTTGAAAGCATGATGGGCGCATCTATCTCCTGTTTCAGGTCACGGTGGAAAACCCCTTTGACGTTTGCCGCCGTTCCAACGGGCATGAAAACAGGTGTGGGTATGTCGCCGTGTGCCGTGCGCAGTATGCCCGCCCTTGCCGATGTGGCTCCGTCTCTCCTCTCGATGTTGAACATCCGCTTCAGTGTGATGGTCACAAAAGTAAGCTTTCTCGGCATGATTTTTAACAGCCGGTTATCAATTTGAAGAATCCGGGTCATGATTGTTGAAAAGATTATTGCCACCATTTTCCATTTCTTTATAATATTGCTCCGCACAATATCACCTCACATGATCATCTCAACTGATACGACGCACCTTATACTGCTCGGGCTCCTTCTGGCAATGTTTCTAATTCAGGCCTGGTACTGGCTTGGTTATTACAGAAGGGCCGCATTCGCGAAACCGGAAAGCGCCGGTGCTAAGACTTCCCTTCCACCGCTGTCAGTAGTCATCTGCGCCCGCAACGAAGCTGAAAACCTTGCCAGGTTCCTTCCCGATGTCCTGAAACAGGATTACCCTTCCTTCGAAGTGGTGGTTGTAAACGACTGTTCCGAGGACAACTCCTATGATGTGCTGGGAGACCTTATGAAGAAGTTTCCGAACCTTAAAGTTTCAATGATCCAGAAGGACCCCGGATTCACACACACCAAGAAACTGGCAATGCTGATCGGTATCAAGGCTGCAAAAAATGACCTGCTTGTATTCACTGATGCCGACTGCCGGCCGGCGTCGCCGCAATGGCTCCGCCAGGTGGCTGCGGCTGCAGAAGGTAATAATACCGATATCGTCATCGGGTACGGAGCATACAACGAAGAAAAAGGGCTGCTAAACAGCTATATCAGGTATGAGACTATGTTTGTTGCCATGCAATACTTCGGAATGGCCATGGCAGGCAAACCATACATGGGAGTGGGCAGGAACCTGGCGTACCGGCGCACTTTCTTCTTCGCGAAAGGTGGCTTCGGGCCGCATAACCACATCATGTCAGGCGATGATGACCTTTTCGTAAACCGCAATGCCACTTCAGGGAACTGCAGCCTGATGATGACACATGACTCATTCACGCTTTCTGTTGCGGCGAAAACAGTCCGTGAGTGGGCCAAACAGAAAAAAAGACACCTTACTGCCGCAGTATACTACAAGAACCAGGACAAGCTGCGATTGTTTCTTGAACCCTTCTCCAGGGTAACATGGTACGGACTGCTGATCACCATGCTGATCATGCTTGCATCCTGGCCCGTTGTAGCCTTCCTGGCTGTGGCGAGATTTGCCATGAGAGCGGTGATACTGAGAAAGGCAGCTGCCGTTTTCAATGAACGGCGTTTATGGTTTGTTTCACTCTTTTTTGATATCTTCGCCCCGTTCTTAACGGCATTCCTTTACCTGACTAACAGAAGAAAGGGTAAAGGCAGAGAGACATGGAAGTAGAAAGCGGCCTATCGGACAAAGCGCAGTATGACCTCAAGGTCATCGACCGTGCCCTTAGCGGTGACAGCAGGGCATATACCGAGCTGCTCAACCGGTACCGTGACTCAGTCTACTACGTCATCCTCAGAATGGTAAACAATCCTTCCGATGCTGAGGACCTTACAATTGAAGCTTTCGGCAAGGCATTCCACAACCTGGCCAAATATGTGCCTTCACATGCATTCAGCACATGGCTGTTCAGGATCGCCACCAACAACTGCATCGATTTTATGCGGCGCAAAAGTCAGAGTCCCAGGCCATTCGATCAGGATGAAGGCGAAGAGGACGAAGTAGAGGCAACTGTGGCTTCTGATATGATCGCCCCTGACGAACTTATGATAAACAGGGAAACGGCAGCCTCACTCAACAGGATTGTCAAGACTCTCAAACCCCGATACCGCAGACTGATCGAGCTCCGCTACTTCGAGGATTACTCCTATGAGGAAATTGCCAGCGAACTGAGCCTGCCCATCGGCACCGTCAAAGCCAGGCTCTTCAGGGCAAAAGTGCTGATACTTAATATGGTCCAAAGCAAATCAAGCGGCATTTGACTTCTTTAGCCGAAAAATACTTCCCGTCACTCACACCCCTTCAGCGCCGTCAGTTTTCACTCCTGCCTGAAATATACAGGGAGTGGAACAATAAGATCAACGTCGTTTCAAGGAAGGATATCGACAATTTTGATATCAACCATCTTCTTCATTCTCTTGCCATTGCGCAGTTCATCAGGTTTAAGCCCGGCACCTCTGTGATTGATATCGGTACAGGCGGCGGACTCCCCGGGATACCACTTGCCATATTCTTTCCGGATGTAAAGTTCACACTTGTAGACTCAATTGCCAAGAAGATCAGGGTGGCCACGGCCGTTGCCGCAGAAACCGGCCTGGATAATGTCACCTCCCTGACTGCCAGGGCGGAAAGCCTCAAAGGTCATTATGATTTCATAATCGGCAGGGCGGTGACTGAAACTGCACACTTAGTCAGGCTGACGCGTCACCTTGCCTCGCATAAGTCATCCAATGAAAGGAAAAACGGGTATATCCTACTCAAGGGAGGCGACCTTGGGGCAGAACTCGGCCCGTACCGGAATTCTGCCGAAGTGACAGACATCAGCACCTGGTTCAGAGAACCATGGTTCGAAACTAAAAAGATTGTTTATCTGCCCTTCTGAAATCAATTACAAAGCCGGCTGACTCACTTAATTATAAAAAAAGTAGCCCGCAACCTTCTTTATTTGAAAAAATGACTACCTTTGCAGTCTCAAAAACCGGATAGTTAACAACGAAATATAACAGCAGATGAAAAGGACATTTCAGCCATCGAGAAAGAAAAGGACAAATACTCACGGCTTCCGGAAGAGAATGTCAACTCCCAATGGCAAGCGCGTTCTTGCTGCCCGCAGGGCAAAGGGAAGAAAGAAACTCACGGTTTCAGACGAAGTGAGCCACAAGGACTGAGAGGCTGTCAGACAATAAATAATTGCCGTCTTGATGAACAATTAAGGCGGTTTTTTATTTCTGTTATACCTCCCTGAATTAATTTTACAGGGAGTCTGTGAAATGAAAGAACTGGTCCTCAAGAACACAAACCCTGAGATAAGGGAAATAGCTGCTGCTGTAATTGACGGCAGACGTCTCACACCTGCTGAGGCTCTTACATTATACAGGAAGGCAGAACTGCCGCTAATGGCCCTGCTGGCTGCAACCGCCAAAAGAAGAAAGAGCGGTGACGCCGTCTTCTTTAACAGGAATTTTCATATCGAACCTACAAATATCTGCGTTTATAACTGCCGCTTTTGTTCATATCACAAAGCCGAAACTGATCCCGATAGCTGGGAACTGACTGAACATGAAATACTTGATATCGTCCGTCGCTTTGACGGCATCCCGGTCACCGAGGTACATATAACCGGGGGGGTGCATCCTTCGCGTGACATATATTATTACGCCAACCTGCTGTCATCTATCCGCAAAATAAGGCCGGACATAAGCATCAAGGCATACTCCGCAGTAGAGCTTGACTACATGATCCGAGAGGCAGGCATGACATATCCCGATGGGTTGAGATTGCTGCACGAACACGGACTCGACTCCATCCCCGGAGGAGGGGCCGAGATCTTCGACCCTGAGCTCAGGCGGAGGATATGCCCGGAAAAAGCTGACGCCGAAACCTACCTGGCTATCCACGAAGCTGCACACAACCTCGGACTGAACTCCAACGCCACCATGCTCTACGGTCACGCCGAGAGCCCTGAACAACGCATTGACCATATGCTGCGCCTGAGAGATCTTCAGGACCGTACCGGCGGATTCAATGCCTTCATCCCGCTCAAGTTCAGGCGTGAAAACAACAGAATGTCAGAACTTGGTGAGGTGCCGGTAACGGAAGACATGCGAAACTATGCACTCTCACGGATATTCCTCGATAACTTCAGCCATATTAAGGCATACTGGCCGGCAATTGGCCGCAACAGCGCCATGATGAGCCTCGCCTTCGGAGCCGATGACCTCGACGGAACAATTGATGACACCACAAGGATATATTCAATGGCTGGTTCAGGCGAGAACAGGCCAACACTATCAACAACGGAACTGGTTTCCATGATACGTTCAGCAGGTTTCAGAGCTGTGGAGCGTGACACTGATTACAGGACGGTGAAGGAGTGGTAGAAATCCCTCATAACCGCGATATAATTTTTATCTTTGAGGCACCGTTATAAAACTAATACTTCATCACACGATGAGCGTAAGGGAATTCTTCAAGAGCCGGGTCTTCTGGAAACAGCTGGGTCTGGCAATGGTCATCGGCGTTGCCATCATACTTGTTCTGATTATCTGGCTTAATATCTATACCCGCCACGGCCAGTCGAAATCCACACCAGAGGTCAGGGGGCTGAGCATCAGGGAGGCTGAGCATGTTGTAAACAAAAACAGGATGAAACTGCAGATAATCGACTCAGTCTATACAACAATCGTCCCGCGTGGCTGTGTGGCTGAACAAACTCCCCTTCCTGGACACAGGGTGAAGAAAGGACGGACAATCAAGGCCACAATCAATGCCTTCAATCCGGAGATGGTTGCAGTGCCTGACCTTGTTGGCCTTCCCCGCCGCCAGGCGCTCTCAATTATAGAGACAGCCGGACTGCAGATAGGGCAGCTTAACTACGTTCCTGACCTGACGGTCGACTTTGTTCTCAAACAAACTATCCACGGTCGCGAAGCTTCACCCGGAGACTCAGTCCAGAAAGGTATGGTCGTTGACCTGGTCCTTGGTCGAGGCCTTAGCAGCCAGCGTACATCACTTCCAAGCCTTACCGGACTGACACTTGACGAGGCAAGGAATGAAATCCTGGGCGCCTCACTTAACCTGGGCGCCTACGTCTTCGATGCCACTGTCATAACTAGTGATGACTCACTCAGGGCTTTCGTCTACAAACAAAATCCCGAGTATCGCAGTGAAGCTTCTGTCCAGCTGGGATCAGCAATCTATTTATGGCTGACAACTGACAGCCTCAGGATGCCGTCTGACACCCTCAGGGCTGATACCCTGCTCACAGGAGGCGACTTCGGGCCGCCGGATACAGATATACCTCGCTGATTATGAAATACAACCGGGTCATTTACCTCCTCATTGCTGCTGTACTCACCCTGGATGTGTCAGGCCAGGAGGTTATTACCGGTCTTTTCCGCAACAGTCAGCTTACTGATGCTGTCAGACCAGCATATCACCTGAAGAGTGTTACAGCCCAAGAACCTGTGCCCCTCCCCTTCAGCGATGACTTTACAGGTGACAGCATCTTTCCTTCAGTAACCCGGTGGGCTGATCTGCAGGCCTTTATCAATAACACCTTCTCAGTAAAACAGCCTTCAGCCGGACTTGCCACCCTTGACTGCCTTGATGAAATAGGATTGTTGTACGAAACGGCGTCACAGGCGGTATTTGAGGCTGACCACCTCACCTCACGTGCTATTGACCTCGAATACCAGCCGTCAGACAGTCTTTTCCTCAGCTTTCTCTTTGAGGCCGGTGGTGTTGCAGACCTGCCTGAGGCAGTCGACAGCCTCACACTCCGCTTCTGGGCGCCCGGAGAGCAGAAGTGGTACAGCATCTGGCAGGCAGTAGGCGAAGCCACTAACGGATTCAAAAGGGTCATGATCCCGATCACTGACCCCAGATATCTGATGAAAGGATTCCGGTTCATGTTTACCGGATACGCCTCACTCGCAGGAGTGATATCCGAACCATCACAGGCAGGTAACGCTGACCAGTGGAACCTTGACCATATCTTTCTTGATAAAGGACGATCGGTGCATGACACGGTCATCCGTGACGTAGCCCTGACGCTTCCCCTGAGATCTCTTGTAAAAGAATACGAGGCAATGCCCTGGCGGCACTTCAGGCAGGCATACCTCTCGGCCATGAGCCCCGTTGCGTCTGTCAATTACCGGAACAATGACACTATCGTGCGTAACGTAACCAGGCATGTCACAATAACTGACATGGCAGAGAATAATGTGGTGCGCGACTTTGACGCAGGCGCCGCCAACGCTGATCCGTTATCAGACGTCAGCTATAACGCTCCGCTGCTGTATACATATAATACATCAACCTCTGCAGACACAGCGCAGTTCATGGTTAAAGTATCACTTATTACCGATGATTTTGACCCCAAACAGAATGACACCCTGAGATATGTTCAGAAGTTCTCTGACTATTTCGCCATTGACGACGGCACTGCAGAAGCCGGTTACGGAATCAATGGTCAGGGCTCAAACAACGCAATGGCCGCTCTCCGTTTCAGGTCGTTCCTTCCTGATTCGGTAACCGGAATCAGCTTCCGTTTCAATGATGCCTATGACAATGCAAACCAGAGGGCATTCGACATAATGGTCTGGGCCGATGACAACGGCAGGCCCGGATTATTGCTTGGGAACAGCAGCGGTCCCGTGGCCTCTCCCGGAACGGAGATAAACGGTTTCGTGACCTATATGTTTGATACGCCAGTCAGGGTGGCCGACAACTTCTGGATTGGCTGGAAGCAGAATTCGGAAAAATTCCTCAATGCCGGACTTGACCTTAACACTGCGCCGGCAGGAAGGCAGTATTTCCATCTCAGCGGCACATGGCAGGAGAGCCAGGCTCCGGGAATTATTATGATGCGCCCCGTAATGAGGGGAAGCGGCTTACCCAACTCATCGGATAACGGTACCCTCATCAACAACCTTTTCACCATCTACCCCAATCCTACTGACGGCCGGTTAACATTGGTCCCGGCAGAAGGGGCGCCCGACGACTTCAGAATTGATGTCATTTCTTCATCAGGGGCCATTGTGATGTCGCTCGGAAAGACTGACAGGCCGGATCTGAGCCGGCTGGCCGCCGGGAACTATATGCTCCTTGTGAAGACAGCAGATGGACGGCCCCTTTCACTCCTGCGCGTAGTAAAAGTTAACTGAATCGCGGGATGACAGATGAGGATATTTCCGGTCTCCGGGAGCGGGAAAAGTACCAGGGACCTGAACACGGACCGGAAACGGAACATAATTCCGGATCAGGTCAGGAACCTGACCAGGAGGGACAGGAGCTGGAACTGTTCGAGCATTACCGTTATGTTGTCGACCCCGGCCAATCGATGCTCCGGATAGACAAATACCTCTCCAAACGGATCGAGAATGTCTCTCGAACCAGGGTACAGGCTGCAGCCCAGGCCGGTAACATACTGGTTAACGACACCCCTGTCAAACCCAATTACCGTGTCAAGCCCCTCGACATCATCCAGATCCTGCTTCCCAACCCGCCCCGCGAAATTGAACTGATACCCCAGGATATCGCCATCAGTGTGGTTTATGAAGATGATGACCTTATTGTTGTTGACAAGGCCGCCGGAATGGTGGTTCACCCGGCATACGGCAACTATACTGGCACACTGATGAATGCGCTGATGTATCACTTCAGGGACCTGCCTCTCTTCCAGACGGGAGAACTGCGGCCGGGACTTGTGCATCGCATTGACAAGAACACCTCCGGACTGCTTGTGGTTGCCAAGAACGAGTACGCTCACAACAGGCTTGCCAGGCAGTTTTTCAGGCGGACCACCGGCAGGCTTTATACAGCGCTGGTGTGGGGTACCCCGGATCCGGCAGAAGGTACCATTACAGGGCATGTCGGCCGCAACATCCGTGACCGTAAGATAATGCAGGTTTTCCCTGACGGGAGCCAGGGCAAGCACGCGGTGACCCATTACAGGATCATTGAGCCGCTTGGATATGTATCGTTGGTTGAATGCCGCCTCGAAACAGGTCGAACGCACCAGATAAGGGTGCATATGGCCTGGAAAGGCCATCCGCTCTTCAACGACGAAGAGTATGGCGGCCACCGGATACTGAAAGGCACAACCTTCACAAAATACCAGCAGTTCGTCCGCAACTGCTTCGATCTTCTCCCCCGCCAGGCGCTTCATGCCCGCACCCTGGCCTTTGACCACCCTGTCACCGGCAAGCGCCTCTCCTTTGAATCACCCGTCCCCCAGGACATGGTGGCAGTTATTGAGAAATGGAGGAATTATATAGCAGGCAGAGACTGAATGGAGTTGCGATTTGCGAATTGCAATTTGCGAATTATGATGCTGGCAGGCTTAGTTTCTGCTGTTGTTCAGATTCTTTTTGGCGGTCTTCCTGGAAGCGACTACTATTGACAGGATTTCGTTCATTTCTGAACTACAGGAAACAATCTCGTCCCTGAATCCGGGTTCAAGCTCCTGCAATAATTCAAGCCAGAATAGCACTTCGTCAGCTTCTTCTTCAACTACAGATAATTTGTTTATAAAGTCGGAAGGGGATTTCGCTCTTGATACGGCTCTGTAATTAGCCCCGACAGAGCAGGAAGCCCTGATCAGTTGCTTACTGATAATCTGATTTTGTGTGTTACGGGATATATGATTACATAATGATATTATATCCAATGCCAAACTCCTGGTACGCAGTTGCATTTGTTCCTTCAGGTTCATAATTATTCCACTTAACCATGAAACTGAAAGTTAATCCAAAACTATCTGAAATTCAAAAAATCTTAAATCGACAATCGCAAATCGCAAATCCTACCAGCTTCCCCCTGCTCCGCCGCCGCCGAAACCGCCGCCGCCAAAGCCTCCGAAGCCACCACCACCTCCTCCGCCCCCGGAGAATCCGCCCCAGCTTCCGCCGTGAGACCTGCCGCTGCCCAACATGCTCATAAGAAGCCAAAGAGGAATATTGGATGATCCGCTTCTCCTC
>CAZOHL010000001.1:28116-46591 GCA_964579645.1 uncultured Rikenella sp.
GCCCAACATGCTCATAAGAAGCCAAAGAGGAATATTGGATGATCCGCTTCTCCTCAGGTGCTTATTGTTTGAGCTGCCGGCAGAGACGATGATTATAAAGAACAATATTATCAGGAAGATTACGACGCCGGGTATCGCTCCTGAAGGAGCGCCGCCAGCATAACCATCATAATTATACTCGCCGGAGGCAAGTGACATCAGCACATTCGTGCCGGCGTCGATTCCTCCGTAATAATCATTCTCACTGAACCTCGGGATCATCTCGCGGTCAATTATTTCCGCGGTTACAAGGTCTGGTATGGCCCCTTCAAGACCGTAACCCGTTGCAATGAACACCCGCCCGTCAGAGGATGGGGTTTTGGGTTTTACAAGCACCAGTACTCCGTTGTTGAAGTCGCCCTGCCCGATACCCCAGTCGTTGGCCACCCTGAATGCAAACTCGGAGCGGTCATACCCCTGAAGGTCATTCACAATGAGAACGGCAATCTGGTTCGATGTTGAATCATTAAATGCAACAAGCTTGTTTTCAAGAGCCTGCACTTCCCCGGAAGAGAGAACGCCAGCAAGGTCGTTAACCAGTCTCGGCGGATCCGGCCTGGGTACCAGTATTTGTGCCTGAAGTGATATAGCTGCCAGAAGCAGGAACAGCACCAATGCAGACAGTCGGAATCTCTTCATTTTCATATCCCCGTTTCATTTGTGTCAAATGAGATGGCATCGGGGAGTTCATTTACATCATTCTTCTGCCTCGGGAATTGTTCCTTCAGCTTCTCCCCCGCCATCTTAACCCCTTCCGAGAGTCCTTCCGCAAACAGGCCTTCAGCGAAGCGCCGCTGCATATGGTCACGTATGCCGTCCCAGAATCCGGGCGGCACAACGGCATTGATTCCTGAATCTCCAATGATGGCAAAACTGCGCTCCTTCAAGGCCAGGTAGATAAGCACACCATTGCGGTCTGCCGTCTTGTGCATCCCCACCTTTCTGAAAAGCCATGCAGCCTCGTCAAGAACATTAACCTTGCACGATGTCTCGATATGCACACGTATCTCACCCGAGGTTGCATGCTCTGCCTCACGGATTGACCTGACTATTACCTCCTGCTGTTCAGGAGTAAAGAAAGTCGATGCCTTCATCGTCACGATGTCAGAACTCAACCTTCGGGGCTACCTCGGTACCCTCCTGGGCCTCGAAATAAGGCCTGTTTTCGAACTTCGTCAGAGATGCTATGAAGTTGTTCGGGAATTTCTTTATAAAGGTGTTGTATTCACGGGCTGCATCATTGAAGTTGTTCCTTGCCACGGCAATACGGTTCTCGGTGCCTTCAAGCTCCACCTGGAGATCACGGAAGTTCTGGGTGGCCTTGAGCTCGGGATACCTCTCCACCACAACCATCAGCCTCTGAAGTGCCGAGCTTACTTCGCCCTGCGCGGCCTGGAACTCCTGCAACTGCTCAGGTGTGATATTCGAAGGATCAACAGTGACCTGGGTGGCCTTCGCCCTTGCTTCGATCACTCTCGTAAGGGTCTCCTGCTCGAATGCAGCAGCTCCCTTGACGGTATTCACGAAGTTGGGAATAAGGTCTGCCCTCCGCTGGTACTGTGTCTCCACATTGCTCCACTCGGTGGCAACCTTCTCATTCATCGGAACAATCTTGTTGTATATGCCCACTCCCCATGAAATGACAAGAAGCAGGGCCACAACAATGATGACAAGAATTACAAGTCCGCTAATACTCTTTTTCATTTTTCTTTCTGTTTGATTTGATATCAAAAATAAATAAAATATCGCTCGTAAAGACTCATTGACTGTGATCTTTGCTGCAGCCGGAACCGGTTTTTTTCATTCCGTTGCCGGCACGAAATAATTGTAGTAATTTTGAACAAAACATTCCGTGTCATGAGAACCATCGCTATTGTCGCCGGAGGAAACTCATCCGAGTACCCTGTATCTGTCCGCAGTGCAAAGGGTGTTGAAACAGCCCTTAAGGATAGATACGAAACTTATATAATCAATATCAAAGGCACTGACTGGTACTGGGAAGACCCCAGGGGACGTGTCTGCAGGATAGACAAAAACGATTTCTCTCTTGTCCTTGACGACCAGCGCATCCGTTTTGATGCTGTATTCATCGCCATCCACGGCAATCCGGGTGAAAACGGACTGCTGCAGGGATACTTTGACATGATCGGACTGCCCTATACAAGCTGCGATGCATTCGTCTCGGCACTCACGTTCAACAAACAGGCGTGCAAACTTTACCTGAACGAATATGGCATTCCAATGACCGGAGGTATTCTTATCAGGAAGGGACAGAAGTATGATGCAGAGAGCATTGTAAGGCAGACCGGCCTTCCATGCTTCGTCAAACCCAACGCAAGCGGATCAAGCTTCGGGGTTACAAAGGTGAAGGAGACCGCTGAATTCGGTGAAGCACTTGATAGGGCATTCGCCGAAGGACATGAGGTGCTTGTTGAATCTTTCATGAAAGGTACCGAGGTTGCCTGCGGAGTTCTAAAGACAAGAAACAGGAAAATCATAATGCCTGTCACAGAGGTGGTACCCAAGAAGGAATTCTTTGACTATGAGGCCAAATACACTGAAGGATTATCTGACGAGATCACTCCGGCGCGCATTTCAGAAGAGCTAACCGGCCGCATCCAGGAGATGTCATCGGAGATCTATGATATCCTCGGTTGCCGCGGTATCGTCAGGGTAGATTTCATCGTCACTTCTGACGGCCCGCAGTTCCTGGAAATCAACACAATCCCCGGGATGACTCCGGAAAGCATCATCCCCCGTCAGGCTGCAGTTTTCGGCATCAGCCAGACGGATCTCTATTCAATGGTGATAGAGGATCTCCTCTGAGGTAAAAGGCAGTAGGCAATAGGCAGTAGGCAGTAGTGAAGCTGCTGCTAATCATACAGTTGCTTTATGTATTGTCAACACTCTTGCCTATTGCCTAATAGCTATTGCCTATTGCCTACTGCCTGCCCTCCAGGGCCTCAAACCTGTACGAGTCAATAGGTGCGCAGGTACAAACCAGGTTGCGGTCACCGTAACCGTTATCAACACGGCCAACAGTAGGCCAGAACTTGTTCTCGACAACCCATGGAAGGGGGAAAGCCGCCTTCTCACGGGGATATGAGTGCTTCCATCCGTCGGAAATGACAGCAGCAGCGGTATGGGGTGCATTCTTCAGCACATTATCCTCACGGTCAGCCTCACCCGTGCGGATCTCCTCGATCTCATTCCAGATTGAACGCATTGCATCAATTAATCTGTCAAGTTCAGCTTTCGGCTCCGATTCGGTAGGCTCGACCATCAGTGTACCGTGAACCGGGAACGAGAGAGTGGGTGCATGAAAACCGTAGTCCATCAGTCTCTTTGCTATATCGGACTCATCAACTCCCGAATCCCTGAAACCCCTGCAGTCGAGTATCATTTCATGGGCACAGCGGCCGTTGGCGCCGGTGTAAAGCACCTTGTACATCCCGCTGAGCTTTGCCGAGATATAGTTGGCGTTAAGGATTGCAAAAACTGTCGATTTTGTAAGACCTTCAGCGCCAAGCATCATAACATATGCGTGGCTGATTGTAAGCACATGCGCGCTGCCGTACGGAGCTGCCGCAACAGCCGTTATGCCGTGGCTGCCACCGGTTTTAACCACCGGGTGTGCCGGCAAAAACTCAGCCAGCTTTGTGTTGCACAGGATGGGGCCCATGCCCGGTCCGCCGCCGCCATGAGGAATGGCGAAGGTCTTATGCAGATTGAGATGACACACATCAGCCCCGATATGACCCGGGCTTGTCAGACCCACCTGCGCGTTCATGTTGGCGCCGTCCATGTAGACAAGCCCGCCATTCTCATGAACAATACTTATCATTTCCCTGATGGCTTCTTCAAACACTCCATGCGTGGACGGGTATGTAATCATCGCCGAGCTCAGGTTTTCGCGGTGTTCAGCCGCCTTCTTCCTCAGGTCATCAACACTGATGTTTCCGTTTTCGTCGCACTCAACGACAACCACCTTCATGCCGGCCATAGCTGCGCTGGCAGGGTTCGTACCGTGTGCCGATGAGGGTATCAGCGCCACATTGCGATGTCCCTCGTTCCGGCTTATATGGTATTGCCTGATAACCATCAGGCCGGTATATTCACCGGCAGCCCCGGAGTTGGGCTGGAATGATACAGCATCAAAGCCGGTTATCTCCTTCAGGGCCTCACCCAGTTCCTCCATAAGTTTGTGATAGCCTTGCGCCTGGTCGGCAGGAACGAAGGGATGAATGTTCCCGAACTCCGGCCAGCTCATTGCAAACATCGATGCGGCCGGATTCAGCTTCATAGTGCATGAGCCCAGGGGTATCATACCGTTGGCCAGCGAAAAGTCCTTGCGCTCCAGCATCTTGATATAACGCATCATGTCAGTTTCACTGTGGTAGCTGTTGAAGGTACGCTCCTGAAGGAAAGCCGACTTGCGATGGAATTTCTCATCAATGCAGAAACAATCGCACAGAGAGGTGACCTCATCAGCCTTCTTCCCGGCTACCTCGGCGAATACTGCAACTATCTCATTGATCTCCTTCAGCGTTGTGACCTCGTCTGTACTTATTACAGCACAGTTGGCGCACGGATACCACAGATTGATCCCCTTGCTGAGTGCAATCTTTTCAATCATAGCTGAAGTGACACCCGGCACAGCCTGAACGCGTACCGTGTCAAAAAACTGATCGTGCTTGATTGTATAGCCCAGTTTCTTCAGGGCTCCTGCAAGAGTGCATGCAGCAGAGAAGATATGTCTGGCAATGCCCTTCAGTCCTTCAGGACCATGGTACTGGGCGTACATGCCTGACATGGTTGCGAGCAAAGCCTGGGCAGTGCAGATGTTGGAGGTTGCCCTTTCACGCTTGATATGCTGTTCACGCGTCTGAAGCGCCATGCGCAACGCCTGGTTGCCCTGGGCGTCAATTGAGACACCTATCAGTCTTCCCGGCATGTTGCGTTTCATTTCGTCCCTGGTGGCAAAGAATCCTGCATGCGGACCGCCGTAGCTCATCGGCAGGCCGAACCTCTGGTTGGAGCCGAAGACTATGTCAGCGCCCCATTCTCCCGGGGGCGTCAGCAGCGTCAGGCTCATCAGGTCAGCACCCACGCCCAGCAGGGCGCCTGCGCCATGAACCTTAACTGCAAGCTCGCGGTAATCACGTACCTCACCGCAGGCGGCGGGATACTGTACAATTACGCCGAACATCCGCGGATCAGGCTCAATGAGCTTATAATCAACAAACTGTATTTCAATGCCAAGCGGAGCGGCACGGGTGATGAGCACATCACGTGTCTGCCTGAAGACAGAGTTGTCAACCAGGAGGAGGTTTGCCCCTGCCTTCACCTTGTCACGTGAGCGTGCATTGAACATCATTATCATTGCTTCGGCACCAGCCGTTGCCTCATCAAGCAGTGACGCGTTGGCAATCTCCATGGCCGTGAGGCTGGCCACCATCGTCTGAAAGTTCAGCAGCGCCTCCAGTCTTCCCTGCGAAATTTCAGCCTGATAGGGAGTATATGAAGTATACCATGCCGGATTCTCAAGCACATTACGGATAATCACCGGAGGAACTGCCACTCCGTAGTAACCCTGTCCGATAAATGAGCGGAACTGTTTGTTACGTTTGCCCAGGTCCCTGATGTGAGCCAGGTATTCGAACTCACTCATTGCAGGAGGCAGATTCAGTGGCCTGTCAAGCCTGATGGATGCAGGCACTGTCTGTTCGATAAGCTGTTCGGGTGATTCAACGCCGATGGCCTTGCACATCACGGCTGCATCACTCTCGCGGGGTCCGATGTGGCGGTTTACAAAACGATCAGAAGTCATATTATGTACGGTTGGTTTTTTGTCTGTATGGAACGAAGCGAAAATAGCATAAAGGGAAGAACAAAAAAAAGCATATTCATCATGTTTGCGTGAAAAAGGGGTTGTGTTCCATCTCTTCCCTGATAGTTGTTTCAGGGCCGTGACCAGGATACACCACCGTTTCAGGTGGAAGAACGAAGAGCCTCTCACGGATGTTTTCCATCAGTTGTTCATGATCACCGCCGGGCAGGTCTGACCTGCCAATGCTTCCGGCAAAGAGGGCATCGCCGGTAAAGAGAATTCCGTCAGCTTCTGAATACAGGGCTATACCTCCTGGTGAATGGCCGGGTACGGCTATTACCTTCAGCGTCAACCCTGCGGCGGTAATTTCCTGCCCGTCAGACAGGTATCCCTCCGGGTCAGGAGGCGGCTCCATTGACAGCCCGAACATCATTGAATGTTTGGGTGCATTATTGTAATTGTACCTTTCGCCCTCATGAAACCACGGTCTCAGCCCGTATCTTCCGAGTATGAACCTGTTGCCGAAGACATGGTCAAGATGGCAGTGTGTGTCAATCAGCATCACCGGTTTCAGTCCGCCGGAAGAAAGCATCTCTTCAAGCTTTTGCTCTTCTGCACTTCCGTAACATCCGCAGTCAATGATAACACACTCCTTCCCGTTACCTGTAATAATGTAGGTGTTAACCTGGATGGGCGAGAATACCCCCCTGTAAATCTTCATAATGTCAGTCTCTGTCGTTTCCGTTGGCTATGCCCCTGAGCATGGGCACAAATACAAAGTATCCGTGTGTCGTGATCTCATATTCATCTTCGCCACGGCGCTCGTAAAGTGTCATCACCTGCGAATCGCGCTCTCCCTTCGGCACCACAAGGCGCCCGCCTATCCTGAGTTGCCTGAGCAGTTTATCGGGTACCTCGGCGGTGGCTGCAGTAATAATTATTCCATCATAAGGACCGTATTGCGGCTGTCCTTCATAGCCGTCACCCAGGAAGAATTGCACCCGGTAGCCCAGGTCACCAAGCATTATCTGCGCCTTCCTGTAAAGTTCCCTCTGCCGTTCAATAGTATACACTTTGACACCCATCTCAGCCAGTACTGCAGCCTGGTACCCTGATCCGGTTCCCACTTCCAGCACCTTGTCCCTCTTTCCCACTCCCAGGAGCATTGTCTGCACGGCAACAGTATATGGCTGAGAGATTGTCTGCCCCGCAGCTATCGGAAAAGCCTTGTCCTGGTAAGCATGCCTGAGGAAAGCATCATCCATGAAGAGATGCCGCGGCACCTTCCCCATCGCCTCAAGAACCCTTTCGTCATTGATCCCCTTGCTCCTGAGTTCCTCAATCAGCCTTTTTCTCTTGCCTTTCGCCTCGAAGGATTCCTCAATCATCTTCTCATGAATTTGGTCTAAAAATAACAGATATCTTTGCATATCTCCCGTACAGTGTGATGAAAAAATTCGCCCGGACCATCAGGTTCTCCTATATTTTAGCCGATTTTGCCGGCTCGTCTGTAGCTTGGGGCCTCTTTTTCCTCTTTCGTAAATACTTCATCGAAACGAAGTTATATGGCGATTACTTCCAGATGAAACTGGGTTTCAAGTTTTATCTTGGTATAATCCTCATTCCGCTGTTCTTCCTGTTTATATTCGCCATGGCGGGCTTTTATTCAGATCCGCTCAGACGTTCCAGACTGCTTGAGTTCGGCAAATCACTTGCCGTAACACTGGCTGCCGTAGTGGTACTTTTCTTTCTGCTGATCCTGGATGACGTCATTGGTCATTACTCGACCTATTACAGGTCATTCGGCGTGCTCTTCCTCCTTGAGTTCATGCTTACATATATCCCGAGGCTCATAATCACCTCTTTCGTATCAGGTAAAATTCACCGGCGTGAGGCAGGTTTCAGGACGATCATTATCGGAAGCAGGGAGAAGGCTGCCAGGCTCATCAGTGAGATCAGGAGCGAGAAAATGCCTGCCGGGAATCTGCTGACCGGTTTCCTGACAGTCAAAGGTGATGCTGAGAGGACGCCTGATAATAATATCAGGTGGCTAGGAACCTCTGACGAGATCATAAGGGTCATCGAGGAGTATGAAACAGACGAGGTAATACTTGCAATGGAAGAGGACGAATACGGACATGTTGAAGAGATTGTCAACACCGTCTGTTACCGTGATGTGGTTGTGAAGGCTGTACCCTCAATGCGCGGGATTATCTCAGGGCATGTTGAGGCAGGGCCTATCTATGCCACACCGCTGCTGAGAGTCTCATATCCTGAGATGCCACGATGGCAGAATATGACAAAGCTGTTCCTCGACTATTCGCTCTCAGCGCTTGCGCTTCTTTTTCTGTCTCCGCTGATGGTTGTGCTGGCTCTCCTCATCAGGTTTTCAGGAAAGGGCCCTGTCATCTTCAGGCAGGAGCGGATTGGCAGGTATGGCAAGCCCTTCATGATCTGCAAGTTCAGGTCGATGGAGGAAGACGCCGAGTCTGACGGTCCGAAGCTTGCAGTCAAAGGTGACAACCGGATAACCCCCCTGGGAAGGTTTATGAGGAAGCACAGGTTTGATGAGATTCCGAACTTTATAAATGTGTTGCGGGGTGAGATGTCACTTGTCGGGCCGAGACCGGAGCGGAGTCATTATATAGAGCAGATCAGGACCAGGGCACCATGGTTCAACAGGGTGCTGGCGGTGAAGCCCGGAATCACCTGCTGGGGTCAGGTGAAGCTGGGATATGCATCCGACCTTGATACTATGCTTGAAAGACTGGACTATGACCTTCTCTACCTGGAGAATGTATCACTCTTCCTTGACCTGAAGATCATCTTCTACACACTTGGAACAATAATCAAGGGGAAGGGACTCTGATCAGTAGTACAGTGTGACCACCCATCCGCCTGGCTCATTGATTGTGAACCGGAGCTCGTAATTGTTGATTACGGTATTAAGCAGGTTAGGGGCACGGAACTGTACCTTTCCCGTAAACGGAAAGGAGGGTTCTGTGAAGCCGGTGAATGCAGTTGTTACACTCTCGCTCCCAGAGCTGCCCTGAAGGATAAGTCCTTCAATATTGTAAGATGTGGTTCCGGTCCTGGCAAACTTGAAGGATACAAAATTCTCCGTATTACCCTGTTTTATGAAAGTGGTTCTTGTAACTCCAATTCTGCCTGTCACTGCATATGAGGCAATCTGCCTGGCTCCCTGGTAGATGTCATCCTTCCAGTAACCCGTCTGGATCGAATCGCGTTCTCCTGACCTGAATCTGTATGTCCCCTGGCCATCTCTCAGTCCATCCTTCCAGTGACCTTCATAAACTGCACCTGACGCCCATTTATATTTTCCTTCGCCGTCAGGCAGCCCTTTCCTGAAGCTCCCCGTGTAAGTATCAACACCGGAAGCAGTTCCCTCACCCTCTGCCAGTCCCTTTTTGCATTCACCTGAATAACTTCCGGCAATTCCTGGAAGCAGTACCCGGCACTCCTGCTGTGCACACAGGGTAACGGGCAACAACAAGAAGAAGGTTAAGAAAGTCAGCATTGATTGTGTTTTCATGTCAGTAATTCTCTCGGTTTATTAGACTGGAACCTTCAAATTTAACCAATTAATATCAGAAAAAGAGGGAGTTCTTTGTCTGAACTCCCTCTTTTATAATCTGATTAAGGTCTGTTAATTAACACCGGTGCGTGTATCCCACCACATCTTGTCACCCCAGAACCTGTCCTTGATTGCACCGTCAAATGATTTTACGACGGTTTCGTTAAGTGTGTATTCTGAAGTCGGGTAAGGCCAGCGGAAAGGAGGCCTGTTGTGCCCTGAGTAGATTGATCCGGGAGCAGCTCCCAGCAGGGGGATATCAGTCCTGCGGGTCTCGGCCCATGCTTCCTGACCCTGCTTGAAGAGTGAAACCCACTTCTGGTATGCAATCTTCTGAAGGTTTGTATAACCCCATGATCCGGCTCCGCCCCATGCTACGTTGGTATTTGCCAGGTAAGTGGTTATGTCAGCGGCTGATACTCCGTGCTCAGCGCACGAAGCGGTGATACCAGCAACATAAGCAGTCTGTGCGGCTGCGGGATTATTGAGAAGGTCAGGGCGGGCATATGCTTCGGCCTTGATAAATTCCACCTCGGCATAACGGAAATAATGGTTTGTGCCGTTGGGAGTGTCACGATACCTTGTTCCTATCCTGCTTATTGTGCCTAACTCGAATCCTTCGTCACCCTCGGTAATACCAGCCGGAAGCCCCCTGTATATTCCGTCATCTGCAGCCGGATGAGCAAACTCCCCTATCCTGGGGTCAGCGGTGGCAAGGAGTGCATCGACGAAAGTCTTGCACATTCCATGGTCATCCCTTGGCTCAATCAGGTCAGCGTAGTACGGTTCGAAGTACGGGCTTACTCCAACCCAGTCAAAACCAATCACGTCATCATTTGAAGCAAGGATCGGATATGTTGAAGCATCAGCCAGAATCTCTGTCAGAACAGCCTTTGCCCCTGCGGGATCGATGTTTGACATACGGATAGCCATTCTCATGCGAAGTGAGTTGGCATATTTTCTCCATAGCATTATGTCACCGCCATTGAGCACGTCACCGTCAATGCTGCCTCCGGCAGCAAGCTTGGTATTGGCAGCCTTAAGGTCAGCAAGCAGTGCAGCATAGACATCTTCCTGCGCATCATAGTTGGGCTGAAAGATACCTTCTTCGCCCTTGGCACCCTCAGTGTATGGGATTGCCTCCCAGGTGTCTGTCATGATATGGAATATCTGTGCCTTGATTACCATTGCAGCGCCCTCCATTGCAGGGTTTTCATCGGCCTGTGCCTTTGCAATGATCTTGTTAAGTTCAACAATGTAGGTCATGAAGGTGTTCCAGTACCCAATGATACCGTCACGTTCAGCATACCTGTTCTCGTCAATATACTGGATCTTGGCGATGTGGTTTGCGTATGACGAGGTGTTGTTCCCTGTAAACCACATGTCAAAGAGCAGATTAGTCAATCGCCTCTCAACATTGGTCAGGATATTTGCAGCCGGAACATCAGTAGGATTATTCGGGTCAACGTTCATTTCTTCCCACCCCTTGGTGCAGCTTCCAAGTACCAGGAAAGAGATGAAAATCACTCCTATCATTTTTATCTTTTTCATATTCAATTCTATTTAGGATTTAATTAAAAGTCCACTCTCAGCTTGAAGCCCATACTGCGAACAGGAGGAAGCTGATACTGCTCGAGACCGAGAGCGTCGGTTCCGGTACCATATCCGGTCTCCGGATCAATCCTGATGTCATTGCTTGGATGCAGGTAGAGAACCGCAACGTTTCTGGCATAAAGCCCTACATTGAGATTGCTTACCATCTTGTTCCTGAATCTTACGTCATATCCGAGGTTAATTTCGCGGAGCTTAACGTATGAACCATCAACAACTCCCGGTTCGGTAAATCCCCAGTAGTTGCCAAAATATGCCTGGGAAGAAACCCTGACATCATTTTTAACTCCGGTTGATTCCCAGTGGCCGGCGCCTGTCTCAGCATTATCCTCGATCCATTCAGCTATCATACCCTCGGCAACAACTCCGTCCTCACGAATATTGTTTGCAACCGTTGTCTCGGTTATACCTGAATAGTCGCCAAACCATTTGGTAACAGTGAAAATGTCACCTCCCCATTTGGCATCAATCATGAAATTCCCGGTGAATTGCTTGTAGCGGAAACTGTTGTTTATGCTGCCAAGCCAGTCAGGAAGTGTGTTGCCGCATACTACTGGTGCATCCGTAGGAATCTCATATCCTCCGTCAAGAAGTTTATTTCCATCTTCATCCCTCTGATAAGCTATACCATATATCTGGCCGAAAGGTTCGCCAGGTCTGGCTTCAACCGTAGTGGGTGACCATGAACTGTTAAGCACGAGGCTTGTAACACCCTCGGCCAGCCTGTTGACGACAGTTTTCTGTTTTGACCAGTTAACAGTTGCCATCCAGGAGAAATCCTTAGTCCGGACTATCTCTCCGTAAGCTGATACTTCAACACCATTTGATTCAATCTCTCCGGCGTTGATCCTCATGGAGGTGAAACCGGACGAGCCGGATATGTCTGCAGTTATGATCTGGTCTGTGGTAACGTTATTAAAGTAAGCCACGTCAAATCCCAGCCTGTTATCAAAAAACTTAGCTTCAAGTCCGAATTCAGTTGAAGTTGTAAACTCAGGTCTCAGACCAATAGGAGGAAGATCGTCCGGATATCCGAACTGGGTATTCCCGTCATAAGCAGGTGTAACAGCACCATAAGAAGCTGAAAGGCTGTAAGGATCGGTATCGCTACCCACCTTTGCCCAGCTGGCGCGGAGCTTACCGAACGAGAATGCTGACTCAGTCAGACCGAATGTCTCGGTGAATATCCATCCCAGTGATACTGACGGATAGGGATAGCTCCACTCCTCCTTCGGAAGTGTTGAACTCCAGTCATTCCTGATTGTGAAATCAAGGTATAACTGGTTGGCATAACCCAGGTTCAATGCCCCGAATATGCTGTTCTGTTCATACTCACTCCTGTACATATCGGTTCCGGCACTTCCCTGGACGTTTGATACATCGAAGAAGTTCGGAACAGTCAGCATGTCAGCGCTGATTGACCCGTAGTTGTAAAGCACGTTCCTGTATGAAGCACCAATGTTTCCGGACACCTGCAGCGCTGAGAAGTCTTTCTGGAAATTAAGGAAGACATCTGCGTTGGTCTCACGGTTATCACGCTGATTCTGCCAGAAGTAACCTCCGGTCCCGAAAGGAGCGTCATTCGAACCTTCATATGTGACATGCTTGCGGAACTCACTATAGTAGTCCATACCATACCGGCCAACTATATTCAGCCAGTCCGTCAGCTGATAGGTAGCGGTTGCGTTACCGAAGATTCTCTCCCTGTTACGCGATGTAGTATTCTTATTGACAGTCCAGTAGGGGTTGTTATGATAGTTGCTGTTCCAGTTGTAGGGCATCCCGTTGTCAAAGAAGGTATCCCAGTTTTCCTCCAGGAGCTTCATATCGACCTGGCGTCCGAACCATCCGCCTATAGACTGCATGATGTTCTGTACGTCATAACCCTGTCCCGGAAGGTTGTCATTGCCCGTCTTGGCATAGTTGAGTGCAACGTCGACCTTCAGTTTCGGGGTGAGGTTCATCACTGTCGAGAGGTTGATCTGGTTCCTTTTCTGATCAGTATTCGGAATGGTACCTTTCTCAAGCACATTGGTGTAAGTCATGCGGGCGGTCATGTTATCGGTACCGCCTTCCATTGACACACTTGATGTTGAGGTGATACCTGTCTGGAAAAAGTCCCTGACGTTATTCGGATGCGAAACCCATGGTGCAGCATTTGCAAGGTTCTGTGCCAGCGTGAGTGACGGATCAGCAGGAGCAAAGAACTGATTAAGGTTAAGTCCTGCATCAAGCCTCGGGCCCCATGATTCGTCAGTACCGTCGCCGCGTCCGCCTCCCATTCCGTTCACATACCTGAATGAATATGCGTGAGCATAATCCTGGTATGTCATTCCGTAGTACGGTGAACCCACGGTATTACTGCGAATATTAAAGATGTACTCCTCTCCGTTCACACCCTGGCCATATTCATTCTGATATGCGGGTAACCATGCGATGTTGTCAAAAGAGGTGCTGTTCGAAAGACTTACCTTGATCTGACCGGCTTTGCCCCTCTTTGTAGTAACAAGGACAACACCGTTACGAGCACGGCTGCCGTAAAGAGCAGCAGCGTTTGCACCCTTAAGAATTGAAATCGACTCGATAATCTCCGGGTCAATATCAGATGCGTTGTTACCGAAGTCAACACCTGACCACTGAGTTGCACCGCTCGAGGAGTTAGATATAGGAGTACCGTCAACCACCCAGAGAGGCTGGTTGTCACCGAATGACTTAATACCCCTGATCAGAATCTGAGCTGAAGATCCTACTGCACCCGAAGCCCTCGTGATCTGAACACCGGCAGCCTTTCCCTGAAGGGCATTCACGATGTTTGTCTCTTCGGCATTGGCCAGTTCGGAACCCGACACTTCCTGCACTGCGTACCCGAGGGCTTTCTTCTCCCTGGTAATACCCAGTGCCGTTACAACTACTTCATCAAGACCGAGCATGTCAGTCTGCATTACCACATCAATAGTGGTACGGCCACTGATGTTCTCAGTGACGGTTTTCATCCCCACAAATGTGAAGGTCAGTGAGGTTGCACTCGCAGGTGCTGAAATCGAATACCGGCCGGCAGCATCAGTCAGCATACCAAGCGTGGTACCTTTGACCGTTACAGAGACGCTGGGAATGGGCAAGCCATCATCAGCTGACGTAACAGTACCAGTAATCGTCACCGTCTGAGCCATAAGGGTTGTGAAGCCCGTAAGCACAAACAGTGAGAGCAACAGTTTTAGTCTGTTCATAGATCAGAGTTTAAGTTAGACAATCAGGTTTCTATTTACCTACCCTTGTTTGACATAGCCTTCATCCCAATCAGAATTTATGCCTTACAAGAGAACCTTAAAAGTAGACATAATTTCTTTTAATGATTATGATTTAACATTTTTTTCAAACGCAGGCACTCAAAAAATCATGATTTCAAGAATAATGACTGCGCTTTTAAGCGGAAAATCCTGCAACGAATCATGCGTTTTAAAAGCGGAATGGCTCAGAAACCAATCATGGATTTTCCTACCTTTATTAACTTAACAATACATATAGTATAAATGAAAGCAGCAATAGTACTTGCCGGTTGCGGAGTCAGGGACGGCGCCGAGATACACGAAGCCGTGATGACAATGTACGCTGTCGACAAAAACGGAGGCACATATCACATCTTCGCCCCAAATGTGGCACAACATCATGTTATCAACCACATCACCGGCGAGGAGATGAAGGAGTCACGGAACGTGCTCACTGAAGCCGCCCGCATTGCCAGGGGGAAGATAAGTCCCCTCACAGACTACAGATCAGAAGATTATGATGCTCTCATTTTTCCCGGAGGTTTCGGTGTGGCAAAAAACCTTTGCACTTACGCCTTCGACGGCCCTGACTGCCATGTTGACAGGGTGGTGGAGAAAGCTATCCGCTCGACTCACAGCGCAGGCAAACCAATAGGGGCACTGTGCATCTCTCCCGTGCTCATCGCGAGGGTGTTGGGTGATGTGACAGTTACAATAGGCAATGACCGGCAAACCGCTGCTGATATTGGCAAACTGGGCGGAAAACATGAAAACCGGCAACATGGCGAGGTAACCATTGACAGGAAAAATCTCATCGTTACGGCACCATGCTATATGCTTAACGCTTCTGTCACAGAAATTGCCCTCGATGCGGAAGCACTGGTGAAGGCACTGATTGAACTGACCGGAAAAATTTCCTTATAACCTCCCGGCCTCTATTTCTTTGACCACCTGCTCTATGAGATAGTCATCACCAGAGGCGTCATAGTCTGACTTAAGGTTGGCACCGAAAATGCGCGCCACCCCCTGCCAGAAGGTGGCGGAGAACTTTCCACGATACTGCCTGATCAGTTCATACGAGGTATTCTGCGTCTCCCTGTCAATGAGCTTGATCAGTATCTTTCCCTGGGTGAAGGTCAGCTTTCTCATGTCTCCCTCGTACTGCGCCAGGAGATCCTTTTCATATGACTGAAGGAAATCACGCTTCGCCCGTTCACCGGGAAGGGTCTCGAGAAGCCTGTTTATGCGGCCGAACTCATCCCTTACAATAAGAGCATACGGATATACGCGCCGGACATTATATACAAGACGGGCATGCCTTCGGTAATCAAACCTCACTCCCTTTGGCATCCGGCCATAGACAGTAATCTCCTTAAGCTCGACAAGCGGATAAGTCTGCCCGTCAAACGTTGCCGTCTTAAGTACATGCACCGGAGTCATGACAGTGTCAGCAGCAACAGTATCCTGCTTCTGCCCGTTAACCCCCGCATGAAGAAATACCAGGAGCAGTATGATTGCCACTCTTTTCATAGTTGCATGCAAATTTAACCAATTGTCATGCCAAAAGTTTCATCTGAAAGCAAAAGTGAGTATTGTCATGACGTATAATCAGCTATCCGTTATCTTTGAAGACTCATGAAACAGACACCGGATATTGATCAACTTGATGATCCTTCGTTATATGAGAAGGTATTGACCATACGGTACGATATGATCGGCTCATTTGTACTCGGGGAGATGACCAGGTACACCAGGCCGATGCTTAGAATCTGGTTCACAATTGCCGCAACAATATTACTTTCAGTCTGGTTCTGGCCGGGAGTCATATACAATCCGGAGGAGCCGCGGGTTATTGCAGGCCTGGCAACCGGACTTGTTTTGATACCACTCTTACTGGTGCCGGTTCATGAGGGTTCACACCTTATCCCATTCCTGCTTGCAGGTGCCCGCGACATAAGATTCGGGGCAGACATCCGCCAGGGAATCATTTATGTGACTGCACACAGATTCGTGGCAGACAAAAGAACCTTTTCAATTGTCGCATCCGCACCATTCATCCTCATTACTTTTGCCATCCTTACAGCTGTCATCCTCACTCCCCCCTGGTGGAAATGGGTGCTCTCGATGACCCTGATGGTGCATACGACAATGTGCGCCGGCGATGCAGCTCTGACAGGCTTCATGAGCAGATTCGGAAAAAGGAAAGTCTTTACATGGGATGATGCAGACATGAAAGAGGCATATATCTACGCTTTAAAAGATAAAATTGAATAGCCTGATGACTTTATAACCTTAATACTTATTTGATAAATTTAATCCGCAAAACAAACCTGATGAGCAGTTTTACACAATCCCTGAAAAAATTCCCCCGGCTATTCTGGATATCAAACGTCATAGAGCTGTTCGAGAGATGGGGCTGGTATGCCTTCTATAACGGATTTATTGCCCTCTACCTCACCACACCCAAAGAGGACGGAGCCCTGGGATTCTCAAACGTCGAAAAGGGAACAATAATGGGTACCGCCTCCATGATTCTGTATTTCCTTCCTGTAATCACAGGAGCCATTGCTGACAGGGTCGGTTATAAAAAGGTACTGATAACTTCATTCATCACCTATGTCATCTCATTTTTCATGCTGAGCCGCTTCGAAACATTCGGGTCAATCTTTGCAGCATTTATTCTCCTGGCTGTAGCAGGAGCCCTTTTCAAACCACTTATCTCCGGAACCGTGGCCCGTGTCACCGACAGGGAAACTGCTTCACTCGGATTCGGTATATTCTACATGGTGGTGAACATCGGCGGATTCATCGGCCCGTTCGTTGCCAGCCTGCTATACAAGAACAACTGGAACTCAGTGTTCTATATGTCCATAGCAGCCATGACCCTCAACCTCCTCATCACCCTGTTCTTCTACAAGGAACCTGCTGTGACAGGGAGCGGAAACAGCTTCATCAAAAATATTGGCATAGCATTCAAAAATATCGGTGTAACCCTGACAGACTGGCGTTTTCTGCTTTTCCTTCTTATAATCGGAGTCTTCTGGACAGCATATAACCAGCTGTACTACTCATTCCCCGTCTTCCTTGAGTCATGGGTGAACCTCGATGGAATGTCTGCCTCACTGGGGCTTAAACCCGGAACCATAACAACTGTTACTATCTCGAGCCTCGCATCGTTCTTCATCATTTTGTTCCAGCTTATCGTCTCATCGATAACAGCCAGGGTCAGGCCACTGAACAGCATCATGACCGGGATCTTTATACTTGCTTTCGGGCTGGGGATGATGTTTGCAAACCTGAATCCGTGGATAATAGTCCTCGGCGTTCTGATTTTCGGTCTCGGGGAGATGGCTTCATCACCCAAGGTGCAGGAATACCTCGGCGGAATTGCTCCGCCTGACAGGAAGGCTCTTTATATGGGAACAGCCTTCCTGCCGATAGCCCTTGGCCACCTGGGTGCCGGATGGGTTTCCGGCAGACCTTACGAGGTC
Source organism: uncultured Rikenella sp. (assembly GCA_964579645.1). Lineage (GTDB taxonomy): Bacteria > Bacteroidota > Bacteroidia > Bacteroidales > VadinHA17 > SR-FBR-E99. The sequence goes on from CAZOHL010000001.1 coordinate 45,949, forward strand.
AGGGCTGACAAACTGTTCCTTCTGAAAAAAGCCGTGGAGGAAAAGGGATTTGATATCCCGGAAATTTCAGGAAGCTTCACCCAGACCGACTACTTCAACAGGGCACAGGAGCTCTTCGGCATGGACTCTCACCAACTGACACGTTATCTGTGGGATACATACAATCCATCACGTGTCTGGATTCTGTTTACCGCCATCGCAATTGCCGCCAGCCTCCTCCTCTACCTCTATGACCGCCTCATCCTGAAAGGCAGGGATGCGGCAGGGAATAATTCAAGGCAGTAGGCAGTAGGCAATAGTGAAAATCTTCGAAAATTGAAAATCGAAAATATATGAAACTCAGACTCCTTCTTATCTCAGTACTCCTGCTGGCCATTGTGTCACTGCAGGCCCAGAGGCGTATCCTCAGCGTTCCTGAACTTCCGGGATACATCACCCTGAAATGCGACTTCCATATGCATACCGTCTTTTCTGACGGGAACATCTGGCCAACCCACCGCGTAGGCGAGGCATGGCGTGACGGCCTCGACGCCATTTCAATCACAGATCATATTGAATACCAGCCGCATAAACAGTACGTACCCATTGACCACAGTGCAGCCTGGAAGATAGCTTCCGCAACCGCGGCTGACTATAATATCAT
>CAZOHL010000001.1:46691-77220 GCA_964579645.1 uncultured Rikenella sp.
GCTACTTCAGCGGCACCATTCTGAAGGAATACCTGTATTCACGGGCAGTGAGGCAGTACTCAGGGTGGGTACGCGCACCCCACGAATCATCGCCTCCCACGCCCATCTGGCCGTAATCAATATTTACCCTGACAAGGTCACGCGGGATCACATCGCTGATATGCCTGTTGACAAGTTTTGCATCAGGCCTGTAGCCGGCAAGACTGCCCTGCGACTCAAAATCCTCATGGAGGTAATTCATCGCAGCAAAGGAAAACACCGGTTCACCCTCGAACCGGATTCCCTTCCCGTTGCCGTCGGTAACATTCAGCCACCGCGTGTCGGTTTTGTATCCGTTTTCCTGTGGCCTTACGTAAGGCACATACTGGTCGGCCACGGAGCTTTCATAAACACCGGCAAAGGCCGAAGTCTTACGGTCAATATAGTTTTCATGCGGTCCACGGCCGAACCATGACAGGTCAACGAACCTTCCCGGAAGGATCATCTGCATGCCCACCCGGGGAATCTCCTCGAGGCTCATATCAGTCTTTGTAAAGCCGAATGATACCTCAACCGAACCTCCTGAATGAACAGTGTACCCGGTAACCAGTTCAGCAATCTTTTTTCCGCCGTCACCGGGGATGTCGAACATGAACTGCACTCCTGCAGTGCCCATTCCTGGCTGGCTTATCCGGGCTGATTTCAGGACTGCCCTGCTTCCTGCCTCCCGCCACGGAGCGTTTCTTCTCTCCATACCGTTGCCGTAGTCATTGTCAGTGGGAGCTCTCCAGAAGTCAGGACGCGGACCTGACGTGATCAGCTCCTGGCCGGCAGACCTGTAAGATTTCATCATCCCTGATGCCATGTCAAAAACTACCTCGAAATCCTCCCCGGCAAATGTCAGGGCAGATCCTTCGGTGCGCGTATCGATGAGCGCCAGGGTCTCATCAGGAGATCCACCTGATGTCCCGGAAGCACCGGAAGCCGCCTCCTGAGCATTGAACGGCAGAACCATCTGTTCAGAGGCGTACATGTGATCCTGTGGAACTATTCCCCACTCGTCGGATCGTGAGACATGAAGGTTCAGATGGTACTCGGTACCCGGTGCCGGCACAATCTCACCGAAGGGAACCTCCACAGTGACAGAATCACCCGGCTCCAGGCTGGTCTGGTTAAGATTGCCGGAGCGGAAAAGGATTCCGTTGGCAAGCACCTCCCAGTTGATTGTAAAGAACGAGAGATTCGTGAAGTCATACTTGTTTGTAATGGTTATCAGCCCCCTGGCAAGGTCAGCCGGTTTGAATCCCACATACTGGTAAACCTTCCTGACCTCGGTGAGCGCAGGGTGTGGCGTGCGGTCAGGTCCGACCAGCCCGTTACAGCAGAAATTGCCGTCGCTGGGTGCTCCCACCTCTCCATAATCGCCGCCGTAAGCGAAATACTCCTCGCCCTCCTCGCTGGTCTCCAGCATCCCCTGGTCAACCCAGTCCCAGATAAACCCGCCCTGCAAAATTCCATACTTCTCGATCACATCCCAGTAATCCTGGAGGTTGCCGGTGCTGTTACCCATTGAGTGGGCATACTCGCACATTATATAAGGTCGGTCGAAGCCGGGTTTGCCCTCATTGAGTGCATATGCTTCCACCTCTTCGGGTGACGGGTACATCGGGCACCAGATATCAGTATGCCTCTCAGTGGTACGGGTTGATTTCTCCGCCCTTTCATACTGAACCGGCCTGCTTTCATCCCTGGCCTTGATCCACTTGTAAGTCTCAACAAAATTCTGACCGTCACCGGCTTCATTGCCCAATGACCAAATAATTACAGAAGGATGATTCTTGTCTCGCTCAACCATCCTGACAGTCCGGAACATATGCTGCCCGAGCCACTCCGGCCTGTGCGCAAGGGTAACATCAGGGTGATAACCTATGCCGTGTGATTCTATATTTGCTTCGCCAATGAGGTACAGTCCGTACTGGTCGCACAGTTCGTAGAACCTCTCCGGCTGAGGATAGTGTGAGGTGCGCACAGCATTGATGTTATTCATCTTCATGAGCCTGATATCCTTCAGCATCAGAGCCTCATCTATCGTGTGCCCGGTCACCGGGTCATGTTCGTGCATATTCGTACCCTTGAGATGTATCGCCTTTCCGTTAACAAGGAAACGTCCATCCTTCACCTCGGAAGTGCGGAAACCTGTTTTTGAAGATATGCTCTCCAGTACCCTGCCGCGGTTGTCAGCAAGGGTAATGACAAGGGTGTACAGATATGGAGACTCAGCGGACCACGGATTCACGCCGGGGATTTCGGCGCTAAGCTCCACAACAGCCAGGCTGTCAAATGCCTGTACATCCCTGGTCTCAGCGAATATTTTCGTCTCTCCGTCGTACAATCCTGCCTCGAGCCGCGTCTCCACAGGCCGCCTGCCGGTACCAGCCAGCTCAACTCTCAGGTTCAGCAGACCGTCATTGTAATCATTCACCAGGGTCGGTATTGCAAAATAGTCGCGGATATATGTCTTCGGCCTGGCATGAAGCCAGACTGAGCGCTGAATGCCGCTTAACCTGAAAAAGTCCTGGCATTCAAGGTAACTGCCGTCACAATACCGGTATACTTCTACCGCAATATTGTTCTTTCCTTTTCTTAGGAATGAGGTGATATTGAATTCAGATGTAGTTTTGGAATCCTCGCTGTAACCTACCTTCTCACCATTGATCCAGACATTGAAGGCTGAACTGACCCCGTCAAAATTGAGAAACACCTCTTTCTCCTTCCAGCCCGAAGGTATTGTGAATGTTCGTTTATATGAGCCCACAGGGTTGTCAGAATGATCAATAAAGGGCGGATTGACCGGGAAGGTATAGCCTGAGTTGACATAATAGGCTGTTCCGTAACCTTCACGCTCCCATGTTGAAGGTACCGCTATCTCACCCCACTGGCGTGTATCATAGTCATCCCTGAAGAACCAGTAGGGACGTTCTGCAGGCGAGGGGGAGTAGTTGAATTTCCACTTCCCGTCAAGCGGCAGCACATTGACCGATTCGCGCCACTTCGCCTTTAGTGCGGAAGAGTTGTCAGGGTGGCTCACCATGGAGGCATGCGGCAGGACGGTATTAACTGTGTTTACTGAAAGGTCTTCCCATTCCGGCAATTCCTTTTCGGTCCATTCCGCATTGCTGTAATCATGGTATTTCTGGCAAGAGCTCAGGAGCACCGTGGCCAAAATCATGAGAAGGAGTGAATTTCGCATGGCTGATTTCTTAAGGTCCTGATCAAAAATAAGAAAAAATCAGAATCATATCAGCAAATCTTCCGGTCTGTTGATGTTTGTCAGGGCTTTACGTGTCTCGCGGGACAGGGGCAGGTCAAAATAGCGGGTTTCAACAAGTTTGTAGAAATCGATAATTGCATTACTGCCTCCTCCTTCGATGTGACTGACGAGGAGCGGATGAATCTTCCGGCTGTAAAGGGAATGCAGCGGTTCGGCGAGGCCGCCTGACCGGGCGACCAGAATATCCGGGCAGTCTTTGAGGAACTCGATGGCTTGTGCCGATATCAGTTCTTCCGACAGCCAGGGCATGTCACCTCCGAAGACGAACAGGGCAGGCGAACTTATAACCCCGAGCGCAGCCTCAATTCCGGCCAGCGGCCCTATACCACTGTAATTGTCATGTACCAGTTTTACATATTCAGGAGGCGGGTCACCCGGAGGCCATCCGGCAACAATGATCTCGCTGAACAGAGGTTCCAGGAGACTGATGGTTCTCGAAATAACAGTAACACCGCCTACAGGTATCAGCGCCTTGTTTCTTCCGCTGAAGCGGGAAGCCCGTCCGCCTGCAAGAATGGCTGCTGATATTTCCGGAAATGCCTTGATCAGAATAATCCGCTAATATGTCCCCTGTCGTCTATATCTATTTTCTCAGCCGAGGGTATTGAAGGCAGCCCCGGCATACGCATAATGGATCCGGCTATTGGAACGATGAATCCGGCTCCGGATGAGAGTTCCACCTTGCGGATACGGATTGTGAAGTCCCTCGGCCTGTTGCGCCTGGCCTGGTCATCGGAAAGCGATTTCTGGGTTTTGGCGATGCACACCGCAAGGTTGCCGAGACCCAGATCGGAGATCTTCTTGAGCTGGTCCTTCGCTTCCAGGGTGTATTCGACATTTCTTGCACCGTACATGAGGGTGGTTATTGTTTCTATCTTCTTTTCCAGCGGCCATGCAAGATCATAGAGCGGGGTGAAGCAGTCGGTACATGCCTCAGTTGCTTCTATTACTGCACCTGCAAGCTCAACGGCTCCCTTTCCTCCGTCAGCCCAGGCTGTATTGACGGCTACCCTGACGTTGTGCTCCTCACAGTATTTCTTCAGCAGTTCGATCTCAGCACCGGTATCGGAACTGAAACGGTTCACTGCCACAACTGGTCTGAAACCGTAATAATGCATATTTTCAATGTGCTTGTCCAGGTTCTCAAAGCCTTTCTGAAGGGCTTCGAGGTTTTCAGCTCCAAGTTCCGAAAGCTTAACCCCTCCGTGATACTTGAGAGCCCTGATTGTTGCAACTATAACAACCGCGTTGGTTTTCAGCCCTCCTATCTGCGATTTGATGTTGAAGAATTTTTCGGCGCCAAGCTCACTGGCAAAACCGGCCTCGGTCACAACATAGTCACTTAGCGAAAGCCCCATCTTCGTTGCAAGTATTGAGTTCGTGCCCTGTGCTATGTTGGCAAAGGGACCGCCGTGGATAATTGCAGGCGTGCCCTCGAGTGTCTGGACCAGGTTCGGCTTCAATGCATCCTTGAGGAGTGCCGCCATGGCACCCTGGGCTCGCAGGTCACGCGCAAACACCGGTTTGCCCGAATATGTGTAACCGATGAAAATATTGCCAAGACGCTCCTTAAGATCACCTATGCTGGTTGCAAGGCACAGGATGGCCATCACCTCAGATGCTGCCGTTATATCAAAACCTGTCTCCCTGGGAACACCCTGTGCCGTTCCGCCAAGACCAATCACAATATCACGGAGTGCACGGTCATTCATATCCATCACCCTCTTCCATGAAATTGTCCGTGGATCAATCCCCAGGTTCCCCTCGGCAGACTGTATGTTGTTGTCAATCATTGCAGCCAGAAGGTTGTGAGCCTTCTCCACGGCTGAAAGATCACCAGTAAAATGAAGGTTTATATCCTCCATGGGTATCACCTGTGAGTACCCGCCGCCGGCAGCCCCGCCCTTGATCCCGAAAACAGGCCCGAGAGAGGGCTCCCTAAGCACAACTGTGGCTCTCTTACCCAACTGGTTGAGACCCTGAGCCAGTCCTATCGAGGTCGTGGTCTTGCCTTCGCCGGCAGGTGTCGGAGTGATGGCCGTGACAAGTATGAGCTTTGCACGCGAAGCCTTCTTTTCATCAATAAGTGATAGCGGAAGCTTGGCCTTGTACCTGCCGTAAAGCTCCAACTCATCCTCTTTAAGTCCAAGCTTCTGAGCAACCTCGGCTACAGGCCTTATTGAGGCGCTCTGAGCGATCTCGATGTCTGTTTTCATAGGGGAAAAATTGTTTGGGATAAAATTAAGTTTTAATTCTTTGTCAGAAGAACAATTTTGTGTTGTGAAAGTTTAGTTCAACAAAGAGCGAATTATAATATTTCAGTGAACCCGCTTTCTCCTGCCATCCTGATCCTCCACCCCTGAGGGTATCCATTATTGACCCTGTTACCCAGGTTCTTCACAAAGCCCAGCGGCACATCACGGTATGTCAGCAATACCCTGCCCAGAGGCATTCCGGAGCCGCTAAGTGAATCCAGTCTCAGGTAACTGAGGGCTTCAGTGACAGTCAGTGAATGTCTCTGCCAGGCTTCAGGCCTCTGCCTGACTGACATCGCCAGGTCATGAGCAGGCACCAGGTCATCATTCTTAAGTTCTCCGATCAATGTTCCCGCCTTTATGACCGGCAGTCTCGCCTCTATGAAACCGTAAAGCCCTGCTTCTGCCGCAAGGGCAATGATTCTGTTCTCAACCATAACCACCCTGCCACGGTCAAATGATGCAAGTGATAAACTTCTCTCAAAAGCCTCGGGCGAAGATTTAATTTTACTTTTCCTGACATCAGGTGCCCGATCCTCCTGAACCGGCCCGGCAGGCTTGCGAAGGGCGGCTATGAAAAATCCTTCTCCCCTGATCCTGCCGGGATGAAAACCGTAACCCTCAATTCCGCCGTACCTCACAGGTACCACCGGACTGCCGGGAGGAAGGCTGACAGTCACAGTCTCGGCGCCGGTATTCTCCCTGATCCACCCGACATTTTCTTCATTCTCTGCAGGATTGAAAGTGCAGGTTGAATAAATGAGCAGGCCCCCGGCCTTAAGCGCAGGCCATACCTCCATTATGATCCTTCGCTGACGTTCACAGCACAGGTTCGTATTCTGCAATGACCATTCCCTGACAGCCGTATCTGAACGGAACATCCCTTCACCCGAACATGGCACATCAGCAACTAGAACGTCAAAGAAACCCGGAAGCATCGCAAAGCGAGAAGGATCAGCATTTGTCACAATTACGTTGCCTGTACCCCATTTGGTGACATTCTCTGAAAGAATTGCAGCACGTGACCTGATGACTTCATTCGCCACAAGCAGCCCGCTGTCTCCGAGAAGGGAAGCCAGATGCGTGCTCTTTCCTCCGGGTGCACCACAAAGATCAAGCACCCTGAGAGATCCCTGACCGGCAGTCAGCTGACGGAACATCTCACCGGTAAACATGCCTGATGACTCCTGCGGGTAATAGACTCCTGCGTGAAACAACGGATCAGACGTAAAAAGGGGCCTGCCACGCAGATAAAACCCGTCAGGCTCCCACTCCACTGTTTCATACCCGCTGACCGGGTGAGGCCATTTCTGCCTGTTGATCCGCACCGAGGCACCAGATGGCCCGCCAAGAGCATCTGCAAGGCTGCGTGCATCAATATAGGACTGCCTCTCTATCCGCTCAAGAAACTCCGGGGGCAACATCATCTTTCTGTTTCCGGGCAAAGATAACCAATGAAATTATTCCGGCCGTTTGATTATCCTCTGACCGGATGAAAAAGAAAGCCGTCCCGAATCACCGGGACGGCGCTTAAAAATAACCCCTAAACCTAAACTGTCTGATGAAACGGTATTTGTCGCAACAAATCCGCGTGTAGACTAAAGTGTAAGAGATACACTAATTAGGCAGCAACAAAATTGATAATGATTTGATGAGACAATGATGACATATCTCATGTTTAGTACATTTAACATTTTTTAGCTGTTCATGAGATAAGCTCTTTCCCGGAGTCTCTCAGCAGTCCGAGTGACCACCTTATGATCACAGCTGAGCTGACAAGGGCAGCTATTGCATCTATATACGGCAGCCCCCAGATCATCGCAGTAACCAGTCCAAGGATGGCTGCCACGCTTGTAATGGCGTCGGCCAGAACGTGGAGGTATGCAGCCCTGATATTGTTGTCGCTCTCTTCATCGTCATGATGCAGCAGGAATGCGCTAAGTATATTCACTGCAAGACCGACAAACGCTATCATAATGGCTTCACGGTATTCAATGACCCGCGGGTTGATGAACCGGCCCACGGCTCCGGCAATTATCATCGCAGCGAAGATCAGGAGTATGAGTCCGCTTGTGTAGCCCGACAGGGTGAGAACCTTGTCTTTGCTTCCGGTGAACGAAGGATTGGCCGAAAGTCTTTCTACAAGGACATAGGCAGCCCAGCTGAGACCGATTGCGAGTACATGAGAGCCCATGTGAATGCCATCGGCAAGAAGCGCCATTGAACCTGTCAGCCATCCGGCGACAACCTCCACCGCCATCGTCACAGCGGTGAGGATGACTACCCAGCCTGTACGCCTTTTATTTTTTTCAATCGCTGTCACAGCCAATAAACGGATAGGTCTCTCCTATTGTTTATGCCCCGGGATGATTTATTTCCATGCCAGCAGGCAGTAACCTGATGAATCCCAGGCTCTCCTGGTATCAGTTTTTCATCACAATTTCTTTTCCGGTAAGCCTGAGTCTCGCAGTCATTACGCGGGCATGACCCTCATCGCCCGGTATCTCAACCCCTGGCTGGCTTCCGCCAATGCTGACTGTAACCCAGCCAGGTTCAATAACTCTTGCATCCTTATTGTTTATAATGGAGAACTGTTCCGGCTTCAGGGTAAACTCAACCTTTCTGCTCTCCCCGGGCCTCAGGGTAATCCGGTCGAAACCTTCAAGCTGTCTGAGCGGTCTCGGAGAAGTGGCTTTCTCGTCAGTCAGATAAAGCTGTACCACTTCGTCACCCGCAATTTTACCGGTGTTGGTGACGGTTACGCTAACCTTTACCTCGGTGCCAGCAACTGCCTTTTCCGGCATCACAAGGTCTGAATAGACAAAGGTTGTATAGCTCAACCCATATCCGAAAGGATAGAGTGGTGTTCCATTGAAATATCTGTATGTGCGGTTGGCCATGTCATAATCTTCAAATGGCGGCAACTGATCAACCGACCTGTAATAAGTGACCGGCAGACGCCCGGCCGGGTTGTAGTCACCGAAGATGACATCGGCTATCGCATTGCCCCCTTCCACACCGGGGTAGCCGGCAAGCAGAACGGCTGCGGCCTTTTCCTGGGCCTGCAGGGAGGAAACCGGACTGCCGTTCATCAGCACAACCACCACAGGCTTGCCTGTAGCCAGAAGCGCGGCCAGCAGTTCTTCCTGTACTGCCGGCAGGCCCAGGGTTGTTCTGTCTCCCCCTTCGAATCCGTCAATGCTGACTTTCATCTCCTCTCCCTCGAGACGGGGCGAGAGGCCGAGTGCAACGACTACGGCGTCAGCCCGGGAGGCTGCCTCAACCGCTTCCCGGATCATTTCACCCCGCGGCATGCACCAGAGAAGTTCCATGTCTGCATCACCCCCATGGTTGCGGTACAAAACCTCAACCCTGTATTTCTTTCCAGCCGTGAAATCCATCGGCACTTCCCTTACGACTGCATGATGGTCATTGTAGAAAGACAGAAGGGTGTCACCTTCGAGGATGACTGTATAACCTGATGAACCCCATGTTCCAAGGTAATACGTTCCCGTCACCGGGGGAACCAGGTCGGCAACCCAGTGAATGCCGAAGTCATTCACTGGCATTAGCGGATGGGGCGAGTCATTGTCCCAATAGAAATCAATCATGTCATCGGTGCGGGTGAAGAGAGGTTCTCCCCTCATATCACGGGATGCGTAGTAAACTCCCTGCACACCCTGCCTTCCGTCAGGAGTACGAAAATATCTTGAAGGGATGGGCGCCAGGTTATGCATCCCGGGAGCGAGGTCGCTGCCTTCAGCATAGAGAACAGCAGCATCAGGCCTGAGCTTTGATTGTATCCCCTCAAGCAGGCTTACCGGATCCTTCGGGATACCGTTGTAGTTGCCCACCAAAACCTCGTGGCTGGCTGCATTGGGCCCGATTACAGCCACAGTGCGGATATCCCTGTTAAGGGGAAGGATCCCGTTGCTGTTCTTAAGGAGAACAATTGATTCCCGGGCCGCCTTCCTGGCGAGTGACCGGTTGTAGTCGGAACAATTTGCCTGATAAGGTATACGGGCATATTCAACTATGCTGTCAGGGTCGAACATGCCCAGCCGGAACCTGGCCAGCATCACCCTTCGTGCCGCGCGGTCAATGTCATCTTCTGTCACAAGCTTTTTCCCGAGTGCCTCCATCAGGTGACTGTAGTCTACCCCGCACTCCAGGTCAGTACCCGCTTTCAGAGCCTGTGCGGCCGCTTCGGCCGGTCCGGAAGCATAACCCTGAAAATTGTAAAAATCTGATATCGCCCAGCAATCTGATACAATGTACCCATCAAAACCCCACTCGTTGCGAAGTATTCCGTAAAGCTCATCACTGGCACAGGCAGGATGCCCGCGGAACTGATTATAAGCTCCCATCACCGAATATACTTTCCCCTCCTGCACCAGGGTGCGAAAAGCCGGCAGATATGTCTCGCGCAGGTCACGTTCGCTGACCACCGCGTTGAACTCATGCCTTATCGGCTCAGGACCCGAATGAACAGCATAATGCTTCGCAGTGGCCACTGTCTTCAGATACTTCGGGTCTGACCCCTGCATCCCCTGCACAAATCTCAACCCGAGCCTTCCGGTAAGATACGGATCCTCGCCATAGGTTTCCTGCCCCCTACCCCACCGTGGGTCACGGAAGATATTTATATTCGGCGACCAGAAGGTAAGTCCGTGATAAATGCCACGGTCACCGCGCCTGACAAACTCATGGTGCTTCGCCCTGGCTTCATCTGATATTGCATTGGCTATATCAAGCATCAGATCTTCATCCCAGCTGTTGGCAATTGTGACAGACTGAGGAAAAACAGTCGCGTGTCCGGCCCTGGCAACACCGTGAAGCGCCTCATTCCACCAGTTGTACTCAGGAATGCCGAGGTGCGGAATTGCAGGCGCAGTATAAAGAAGCTGCGCAGCCTTCTCCTCAGTGGTCATCCGCGAAACAAGATCTTCAACCCGCCTCTCAAACGGCAGGCTGGTGTCAAGATAAGGATATTGCTGTGCGTAGGCTGAGATCACAACTGATACTGTAAACAGGAAAATGGTCGCTCTTTTCATTTTGTTTCCGGGATATTATAACGATAAAGATATTATATAGCAGGTAAATTTCAGCACCGTTTTACCTGCATGATTAATTATAAATTGAAAAATTAGTGTAAATTAGACACTTCAGGGGTGAATTTTTAACCTGAAGAGATGAAAATAAAACGAATAACCTGAAATAAAATGAGAATCATAAGAATTGCACGGCATGTTTCCGTCATAATTATGGCAACTGCAATCATCATCCCTCTGAATACAGATGCACAGCGAAGGGGAGAAAGGCGCGACCGGACGCCGGTACTGGGCCTGGAAAAGGGGACCAGCGAGTTTGAAACAGCAAATTTCAGGCTGGGAGTACTGAATTCAACGCAGACAGTTGCCTTTCTGAAGACAAATGACAGCGAGGCCTTTGACTTCACACCGGGCGACAGGCTGCAGGAACGGTCGTCAAACGGTTTCTACCACCTCGGTGACCTTAATATCGGTCTCAAAAAAGGGGAAGGCGACTGGGAATACTATTCAACCGCCCGGAAGAGAAGCGATATAGATTTGCTTGATCCAGGCAAACCGGGAATCCTGTCAGCTGCTGATCTTAGGAAGACACTGCCTGACTCGATCCCACTGAAAATCATAAGGTACTGGGAAAAGGACGGAGGGAATCTGATAATGCGCTTCACCCTTACCAATACATCGGCAGAGCCTGTTGAAATAGGAGCCCTCGGTATGCCCATGGTCTTCAACAATAACTTCAACGGGAAATCACTTGACCAGGCACATGCCGAGAGTGTTTTCTTCGACCCTTACATCGGGGCGGATGCCGGGTATCTTCAGGTGGCACACCTGCATGGCAAAGGCAAGGCGTTGATAGCCATACCTTTAGGGAAAACCCCCTTCGAGGCATGGCGTCCGCTGACGGATGACCCTCTCCCCTCAGGTTACACCTACGAAGGGTTGCACGAATGGATGGTCCACAGCAAATCATATGCAGAAACTGCCTGGAAGCATGCAGAACAGTGGAATACTCCAACATCGGCGATGCTTAAACCCGGCGAAATGGTAAGTTATGGCGTGAAGTTCATCCTGGCTGAATCACTGCGTGATATCGAGAATACCCTTGTCTCTGCAGAAAGACCGGTTGCCGTCGGCATCCCGGGTTATGTTGTTCCTTCAGATGTCAATGCAAAACTCTTTCTCAGGTACGGAAAGGCTGTCAGGGATCTGAGGGTGGAACCGGCAGGTGCACTTGAGATAAAGGATGCCGGCACAAACAACAAAGGCTGGCGGGTGTATGAGCTCAAGGGCAGAAAATGGGGAAGGGCGCGACTGACAGTCAATTACGAAGACGGCCTCACCCAGACTATAAGCTACAAGGTCATCGAGCCCGAAAGCGAGGTTGTGAAGTCATACGGCCACTTCCTCACCACCGAACAGTGGTTTGACCAGGAGAATGATCCCTTCGGCAGGGCTCCTTCAGTTATCACATACGACTATGAAAAACTTGAGCAGGTGCGTCAGGACCGCCGTGTCTGGGTTGCCGGGCTCAGTGACGAGGCTGGCGCCGGAAGCTGGCTCGGGGCAATCATGAAGCAACTTGTAATGCCTGACCCGGCAGAGGTGAAAAAGATGGAGGACTTTGTCAACCAGACCCTCTGGGGCGGCATACAATACACCGAGGGAGATCTTAAATACGGTGTGAAGAAGAGCCTGTTCTATTACGAACCCCAATCCATGCCCGCAGGGACCTATGATGAGGAAATCAGGTGGGCTCCTGACGGCAACTTCCCATCATGGAACACAAAAGAGACCAACTCAGTGGGAAGGTCTTACAATTACCCGCACGTGGCTGCCGCCCACTGGGTGATGTACAGGCTGGCACGAAACTATAAGGGACTTGTGACACAGCAGGAGTGGCAGTGGTACCTCGAAAATGCCTTCCAGACCTCAATGGCAATGATAAGGTTGGCACCTCACTATGCCCAGTACGGCCAGATGGAAGGAACGGTCTTTATCCTTATCCTGAATGATCTGAAGGCAGAGGGAATGGACAAAATGGCAGCCGACCTGGAAGCAGCAATGAAAGAGCGCGTGGATGTATGGACGAAACTGGCCTATCCGTTCGGTAGTGAGATGCCATGGGATTCCACAGGTCAGGAGGAGGTTTACATGTGGGCGAAGTATTTCGGCCTCGACGATAAGGCACTGGTGACCCTCAACGCCATCCTCGCCTATATGCCAACCGTGCCTCACTGGGCTTACAACGGCAATGCACGCCGCTTCTGGGATTTCCTCTTTGCAGGAAAACTCTCCCGCTTCGAGCGGATGATACACCACTACGGTTCAGCGCTCAACTCGATCCCGGTCCTTCACAGCTACCGCGAAAATCCATCGGATCTGTACCTGCTTCGGGTAGGATACGGCGGAGTGTCGGGAGCAATATCCAACATCACCCAGGACGGCTTTGCCCCTGCGGCATTTCACTCCTTCCCTCAGACACTTAAGAACGATGGCATTACAGGCGACTACGGCAGCGGTTTTCTGGGCTACGCCATAAACAGCTCCACATACCTTTTAAACAGCGATGAATTCGGATGGCTCTCGTTCGGCGGAAACAGCAGCGTCAATGGGAAGTGGGTTACAGTTGACCTGACAACCGCCGCCAGGTCAAGGATTTACATTGCTCCTGCAGGCACGTGGCTCACGCTTGATGCAGGTCAATTCAGGACCGTATCTTACAACACGTCCACAGGGGCCATAAAACTGACTTTTGAGAAAGGCGAGGCATGGTCGCCGGAGGCGCTGCTCCGGATCAGCAATCCTTCCCGCGAGGGCAAAGCGGTGACATATGATACCGGAAGCCTGAAATCAAACGGAAGAGGCGCTTTTATCATACCAGTCGGTAAAAAGGGTGTTGCAGTAACGCTGAAGAGGGCGGGCCAGAAGTAATGGACCTCGTGCCGGGCTGGGAACCGGAAAGCGATCCGGCCCGGCGCGTTAGTTCCGTTTCTTCCAGCCAACCTTTGATCTGAATTATTACCTTTGGGAAGAGACCCGGTTGTTCCCGGGCTCCCAAACAGCAATCAGATCATGAGCAAAAGAAGAGACTTTGTAAAAAACAGTATCCTGGCTACTGCAGGAATAGCAGGCCTGGGTTCGGTGGCTTCATTGTACGGAACAACCGGCCGGAAGGTGAATCCATCAGATAAAATCAGGGTGGCACTGATCGGCGGACGCAACATGGGATGGTCAAACCTTGAAACTTTCCTTAAATTTCCGCAGGTTGATTGCGTCTCCCTGTGCGATATCGATAACGAATGGCTCTATAAAAGAGCCGCTGACACAGAAAAGATCTCAGGCAGGCGGCCTTCACAGATTGTAAAGGACTGGAGAAGGGTCATGGACAATCAGGATGTGGATGCCGTCATCATCGCAACCCCCGATCACTGGCACTGCCTGCAGGCAATCGCAGCCATGGAGGCCGGGAAGGATGTCTATTGCGAAAAACCGCTCGCAAATTCAATAGCCGAGTGTGATGCCATGGTCAGAGCCGCCCGTAAACATAAGCGCGTGGTACAGACCGGACAGTGGCAGCGGAGCGATCCCCACTGGCAGGATGCTGTTGCCTTCATTCATTCCGGTAAACTGGGGCGGATCAGGACAGTAAAAGTATGGGCTTATATGATCTGGAAAAAGACACTTCCCCTTCAGCCTGACGGACCCGTACCACCGGGGGTTGATTATGAAATGTGGCTCGGCCCTGCCCGGCACAGGCCGTTCAACCCGAACCGGTTCCACTATAACTTCCGCTATTTCTGGGATTATGCAGGAGGACTGATGTCAGACTGGGGAGTGCACCTGCTTGATTATGCGCTCCTGGGAATGAAGGCTGACCTGCCCAATGCAGTTTATACCGCAGGAGGCAAATTCGCATATCCCGGTGACGCAATGGAAACGCCTGACACACTGCTGGCATCCTACGTCTATGATGATTTCACAATAAGCTGGGATCACGCCTGCGGAATCAAGGACGGCCCGTACGGAAGAGAACACGGTCTTGCATTCATCGGCGAGAACGGCACCCTGCTGCTTGACCGCAATGGCTGGGAGGTTATCCCGGAGGTTGATTCGGCACCCCGGATGGAAGCCGTACCCCTTGTGAAGAAATCCGAGCAGATTGAGGGGCAGGCCGTTGCAGGCGGAGGTCTTGCCTCTCATGTGGCAAATTTCCTCGATTGCATCAAAACACGCAATCTGCCTAACGCTGATGTTGAGATCGGAGCCCGGGTCGCCAAAATGACCCATCTGGCTAACGTCTCATGCAGGCTGGGCAAACCCCTGACATGGGACAACGCGGCAAACAGGTTCGGAGAGCCGGATGCCAATGCCCTGGTAATGCCCTTCTACAATGAACCCTGGAAATTCCCCAATTACTAATTAAACATCCAACAGATATGAAATCAAGACTCCTTCTCTCTGCCCTGCTTATTGCTATTGCATTTCCGGGATGCCGGCAGTCTGACTGGCATGACCTCTTCAACCGAAAAGACTTTACCGGCTTCGTCCAGAAAGGAGGACAGGCCCAATTCCAGGTTGAAGACGGTGTAATGGTGGGCATTTCCACTCCTGATACACCAAACAGCTTTATGTGTACAAATGAAGAGTACTCAGATTTTATCCTCGAATTTGAGGTGAAGGTGGATACCCTCCTCAACTCAGGTGTGCAGATCAGGAGCCACAGTTCAGAAAACAGCGGCAGGACCCTTGTTTATGGCTACCAGGTGGAGGTTGATCCCACCGACAGGGGATGGAGCGGCGGAATCTATGACGAAGCCCGGAGAGGATGGCTTTACCCTGTCACCCCTAACAACGTTCGGGCTGTAAAATCTTTTGACAGGCACGGATGGAACAGCTACAGGGTGGAGGCTATAGGTAACCGCATCAGGACATGGATCAACGGCATTCCCGTCGCTGACCTTATCGATGATGCTGATTCTTCAGGATTCATAGCTTTCCAGGTGCATGCTGTAAGCCCTGAACTGGCTGGCACGAAGGTCATGTGGAGAAACCTCCGGATAACTACCGAAAACCTGGAAAAAATCTCAATACCTGACACAACAGGAATCTGGCAGGCGAACTTCATACCGAACACCCTCACTGAACGTGAAAAAGCAGAAGGTTGGAAGCTTCTGTTTGACGGAAAGACAAATGCCGGCTGGCGGGGAGCACACAAGGATACTTTCCCCGAATCAGGGTGGGTAATTGAGGACGGATGCCTCAAAGTGCTTGCTTCCGGAGGTGCCGAGTCACAGGCCGGGGGTGATATAGTTACTGTTGACAGGTATGGTAACTTCGACCTTGCATTCGAGTTCATGATCACCGAAGGGGCAAACAGCGGTGTGAAATACTTCGTAACCGAAGCCTACCCTACGGCAGGCTCCGCTATCGGCCTCGAGTATCAGATCCTTGACGACCAGCGTCACCCCGACGCAAAAATGGGCCGTAACGGCAACCGGACCCTCGCATCGCTCTATGATCTCATACCGGCTGCCAACAAGAGGTTTAACGGCGTGGGGCAGTGGAATGCAGCTCGTATTGTATCTCTCAACGGGCATGTGGAGCACTGGCTCAACGGCTTCAAGGTGCTCGAGTACGAGAGGGGCAGCGAGGAATACCGCCGCCTGGTAAGCGATAGCAAGTACAAGGATTTCGCCGGGTTCGGCGAGGCCGGAGAGGGGCACATACTTCTCCAGGACCACGGAAATGAGGTCTGGTTCCGAAGTATCAAGATCAGGCAGTAGGCAAGAGGCAATAGGCAATAGTCAGAGACACAAGATCTTATTGTCAACACTACTGCCTAATGCCTACTGCCTATTGCCTATTTCTGAATCCCTGTTACCTTACCCCAAACTTATACGTCGTGCTTGACAGGAACGGCTCCTCCGGGGTCAGGATGACTGACGGGAACGAAACCTGGTTGGGGCTGTCAGGATAATGCTGAGTTTCGAGGCAGAATCCTGAGCGGTACTGGTAGACCTTGCCACCGCGGCCGGTCTGGGTGCCGTCGAGGAAGTTGCCTGTGTAAAGCTGCACGCCGGGTTGATCGGTGATGACCTGGATAACCCTGCCGGTTGAGGGATCATATACCTCGGCATCAACCTGCTCCACATTGTCAAGAACATAATTGTGATCATACCCTCCACCAAGAATAAGCTGGTCATATGCCTCGCCTATCCTTTCACCTATCAGGTGTGGTGTGCGGAAATCGAAGGGGGTGCCTTCTACCGGCCGCAACTCCCCTGTCGGGATCAGGGTTGAGTCGACTGGGGTGAATGCCGATGCCCTGATAACAGCCTCATGATCAAGGATGTCACCGTTGCCTGAACCGTGAAGGTTGAAATAGGCATGGTTGGTTATATTGATAACAGTCCTGCGGTCAGTTGTGACCTTGTAATCCATAATGAGCTCGTCTTCATCGGTCCAGGTATAAACAACCTCTGCAACAACGTTGCCGGGGTAACCCTCTTCCATGTCAGGCTTGCTGTATGTGAACTTCACTGCCGGGAAGTCGGTATCCTTAAGCACTTCGGCTGTCCAGACCCTGCTGTGCCAGCCTGTGGGGCCGCCGTGAAGCGAGTTAGGGCCATTATTGAGTGCAAGCGTATATTCAACACTGTCAAGGGTGAATTTTCCCTTTGCGATACGGTTGGCAAACTGGCCTACAACCTTGCCGAAATAGGCATCGCCTGAGAGATAGCCGTCAAGCGTCTCGTAGCCAAAGGTCACATTTGCCTTGTCTCCATTTTTGTCAGGCACATTGATCTCGACTATCGCAGCGCCGTAATTTGTAAGTTTTACCACATCACCTTTCTTGTTTGTGAGTGTGAAGAGGGATACATCAGCCCCTCCGAATGAACCGAAATTTTCAGTAGTTACCATCTCTTTTTTGTTTCCGCATGAACTGATGCCGACCATAAACAGGAACAGCATCGTGCCAATGATTAAGTTTTGTTTACGCATATCGAATTTTTTTCAAAATAGTGAATTTTATCTTTATTTTTCAATTTTCCCTATCAGCATTGTGAATGAATGGGCAGGAAATGAATAGGTGATTTTTGAACCTTTCCCCTTGATTTCGGGCTTCGTCACTGTCTTAACCTGTTCGCCGTCAAAATTATTCATCGACTTTACATCCGGGCCGTTAACCTCGAATACCTTGAAGTTGCCTGAGAATTCACCCTCCTGGCACAGTATGTCGGTTGTTACCGGTTTGTCCTTGTGCCTGTTGACCACACAGAGAATGACCTCGCCGTTGTTATATGTTGCCGAGACGTCAAGATATGGAACATCAGTCTGTTTTGTAGTGCTTTCCCCGAGGCCGATATAGAATTCCTCTGTATCGTATGTGTCACAGTCCACATGCAGGTCCAGTGAGGTTCCCTTTACATAATTGGCGAACAGAGACAGCGGATAATATATTGTCTGCCTGAAGATTCCCTTCTCTTCCGCCCATATCGGGGCGATGACATTTACAAGCTGAGCCATATTCGCCATTTTGACAATATCTGCATTGCGTACGAATACATTCAGGAAACCGGCAATTACAAGGGCATCCTCAAGGTTGTAAGGCTCTTCCAGAGCCCTTGTGCCCTGCATATGCTCATCAGTACGGGCACGGTACCACACATTGTATTCATCCCATGCTATGTAAATCGGATCCCTGTCACCGCGGTCCGCCTTTGACATCTCCTCCATTATCATCCCTCTGACCAGCTGGGTTCTCTGCTCACATACAAGTGGTGTGGAGAGAAAGTTGTAATAGTTATTGTCAGGATTGCCAACATAAATATGCAGGGCAATATAATCGACCACATCTCTCAGTTCCCTGAGGATCTTTGCATTCCATTCGTCAGGATCGGCATCAGGTCTGTAGTTTGACGAGCCTGCCGCCACAAGCTTGATTGACGGATCGGTGAGCCGCATCAGTTTGGCTGCCTCCCTGGCCTTTTTGCTGTAGTCTTCCGCGTTAAGATGACCCATTTGCCAGAATCCGTCCATCTCGTTGCCCAGGCTCCAGTATTTAATATTATACGGCTCAGGGAACCCGTGTTTTTTCCTCAGCTCGGCATAGAACGGACCATCCTTGACATTGCAGTATTCAACCCACTGCTGAGCCTCCTCAATTGTCCCCGTTCCCATGTTGACGGAGAAATATGGCTGAACTCCTGCCTTTTTACAGAACTGCATAAACTCATTGGTACCGAATGTATTTGGCTCCAGCCGGGCCCACGCCAGTTCCATCCTTGGATTGCGCACCGGTCCTACCCCGTCAAGCCAGTGGTAGTTGGATACAAAGTTACCCCCGGGGTACCTGACAAGTGACACATTAAGCCCTTTGACTGCCTCGAGCACATCCTTGCGGAAACCCTGCTCATCCGAGAGGGGCGAACCCGGCTCCCAGATGCCTCCATAGACACATCGGCCGAGGTGCTCCACAAAATTGCTGTAAAGGTTTTTATTGACTTCACCGATGGTGCGGTCGATATCAATTTTAATCCTTGCATTCTGGGAGCTGAGCATCAGCGGGCAAACGGCCAGCAGCAGGCAGAATATTGCTTTACTTACTGTGTTGTGTTTCATATCGATCGGTTTTAGTTGTCCTTTGAATTTCCCTTTTTAATTTTTTTGTATCACGCTGTTGTTAATTACAGGCCAACCCTCATCATCCCATTCAAGCTTGTCAATCAGGAGCTTTGACCTGCCATGGTCAGAGGCATCATATCCATGATAAACAATATAGTACTGACCATCAAAATTATATACAGCATTGTGCCCTACCCCTGGCCAGGCCTTGTTTCCTGTCAGCAACGGGGTACCTCCGCCATGTGTCATCGGTTGACCATTTCTGTCAAGGTAGGGGCCGGTAATCTTCTCAGATCTACCCACCATAACCCGGTAATTGCTTTCAAGTCCCCTGCAGCAAAAATCGAACGAGACGAACAACCAGTAATAACGGTCTCTCTTAATTATGAAGGGAGCCTCAATGGCGCCTTCGCCGGCACTGGTTTCTTCAGTGTAATAATCACGAGGACGTGCAGCCACTGTATGCCACTCCTGGGGATCAGAGAGTCTCGTGAGGCTCTTATCGAGCTTCGCCAGTTTCATTCCGTCCCAGAACGAACCGAATACGAGCCACGGCGTTCCCGCCTCGTCAATTGCAAGGTTGGGATCGATTGCATTCCACATGTCACGCCCGGGCACGGACTGCACAACCATGCCATGATCAACCCACCTGAAGGCGGGATTTGAAGGGTCAAGCGTCGTGTTTGTGGCCACTCCTATGCATGATGTGTTTTTACCGAATGCTGATACCGAATAATAAAGGTAATAAACACCGTCATGAAAGGAGATGTCAGGGGCCCAGGTGTGGCCCCTGTAACCGGTAACAGCTTTTACTGCCCATTCCGGAGGCTCACTGAACACCGGCATTTCCGCCTTCCAGGTCAACATGTCAGACGATGAAAACACCGAAATGCCCATCCCCGTACAGAAAAGATAGTATTTGTCACCATCCCTTGCCATAACGGGATCATGAACTGATACGCCACCCGGCTGCGCGACGCAGAGCGCAGATAAGAACAGCATCAGAACTCCCGGAAATAGTTTAATCGTTCTCATTCCTCCACATTTGATCTACTTCACTTCGATCATGATGATTGATTTCGCCGGCATGTCAAGGCTCAGCATATTCTTTTTGAGCTTCACTTCCCTGAAAACCGCAGGCTTAACTTCTTCAGGCTTTTCAAACGTATTATGGGTGTTAAGCTCCGGTGCCGTCAGAATCCTTGCCGATACTTCTTTATAATCTCCTCCGCAAAGGTCAATCAGCAATTCAATATCTTCTGACGGCTCTACGTTAACCACAGAGATATGAACTGTGCCGGCTTCATCCTTCGAAGCCGAGGCGCTTATCGAAGCCAGCTCCCTGCCATCCATTGAATACGTACCGCAGTTGACATCAAGCGGCAGAAGAGTTGCATCGTGATGTACCTTGTACATCTCAAATACATGGTATGTAGGAGTAAGCAACATCTTATCCCCTTCCGTGAAAATCAGTGACTGCAATACATTTACTGTCTGGGCGATGTTGGCCATCTTTATCCTTTCACACCGCTCATTGAAATAATTGAGTGACAGGCCGGCGACCATCGCATCACGAAGGGTGTTTTGCTGGAAGAGAAATCCGGGATTCGTACCCGGCTCAACATCCCACCATGTACCCCACTCATCCACAACAAGTGCAATACTCCTGTCAGGATCATACTTATCCATGATAGTGATGTGCCGGTCAAGCGCCGTTTCCACGTTCAGGCATCTCTCCAGGGTTTCGAAATACTCCTTCTCTCCGAATTTCGTGGCAGAACCTTTGCTCTCCCAGTTGGTCGTATAGTAGTGAAGAGAGATTCCCCACATCATGGAATGAGGCACATCGCGCATCAGTGTCTCTGTCCAGTTATAGTCGGTTGAGTTCGCTCCCCCGGCAATTTTCATCAGACGGTTATTGCCATAATTTCTTGCATAGGTTGCATAGCGCCTGAACTGGTCAGCGTAGAAGTCAGCCGTCATGTTTCCTCCGCAACCCCAGTTTTCATTTCCCACTCCCCAGTATTTCAGGTTCCATGGCTTATCACGGCCGTTCCTGCGCCTCAGATCGGCCATCGGGCTGACACCGTCAAAATTTATGTACTCCACCCATTTTGACATCTCCTCCACTGATCCGCTGCCGACATTTCCGCAGATGACCGGTTCAGCGCCAAGCTGTTCGCACAGGTCAAGGAACTCATGTGTCCCGAAACTGTTGTCTTCAGTTACGCCACCCCAGTGTGTATTAATCATTTTAGGCCTGTTCTCCCGCGGTCCTATACCGTCCATCCAGTGATATTCATCTGCAAAGCAACCGCCCGGCCACCGGAGATTCGGAATCTGAGTCCTTTTAAGGGCTTCCACAACATCGTTCCTGATACCCCTCGTATTGGGAATGCCTGCATTCTCTCCCACCCAGTAGCCACCATAGATGCAATGTCCGAGATGTTCTGAAAAATGGCCGTAAATATGGCGGCTGATTTTTTGTGTACCGAGGTCGGTGCTTATGATGATATTAGCCTGGCTTGATTTCCCAACTGACTGGGCAGTAACGGAATATACCAGGGCAGAAAGAATCAGTATTAATGTCGTAATGATGCCGTAATGTCTCATAACCTGCTCTTTTTGTTAAGGTTTTAAATTATCTGGATTCACAAAATATCAATATTACTTTTTCTTTTTCCCCCAGAACGTTGCGTTCAGATTCTTTTCAGTTCCGGCATACACAAAAGTAACACGGCGCGGGTTAGCCTCCCAGTCTACCTCGCGTTCGACGCAGACAACCACATTGCCAAGGGTTAGTTGCTTCTTTGCCACATTATAGCTCCAGTTGCCGGTTAGTGCGCCAGACATGTTACCGTCAGAATTTAGTGTCAGAGCGACTGCTGAAGCCTGCTGGCCCCTGTTGTATGCGAGATTAATGTGTTCCCATGACCCCACGAGAGAGTCTCTTGTAATAGTACCCCGATCAGGTACGGCTGCATACCGTTCAGGCAATGCTACAGGCCAAAGGTTTTCGGGTTCATCAGGTGAGGCAGGGCACCATACAATGCGGCGCACATGCCCCATCATAATGGCATTGGAATAGGGATTGCCTCCGACATTGACAGGTAATCGTCCCTGCGACATGTAAAACCATTCGTTTGTATTTTCCTTTTTAAATATACAGCAGTGCGATATCCCTACCCATCCGTAGCTGGGCTTCAATGGGTCAGAATTGAATCTGTAGGGGTGTGTCACAATGGGGTAACAGTCACCGCTTCCGCTGGCAAAGCTGCGCCCGGTAATATCAAGGTACGGACCTTCAATGCTTGTGCTTCTGACCACCCGGGTATTGTATGGTATGTCAAGAGGATCATAGGCCATGAACAAATAGTAATAACCATCCTTGTAAATTATTTCAGGAGCTTCGCTGGCCTGCCAGCGGGAGGAGGCCGTCCGGGTGCCGATTCTCATGCCATACCGGGCTGTCAACTCACCTGGACTGTTTGCCCAGGGGTTGCCGAGTGCACTGACAGGTTTCCCTGTTGCTGCATTTAGTTGCAACAGTGCGAAACCGCTGTGCCACGAGCCATGTATGAGGTAATGTTTTCCCTCAGGTGTGATTATGTAGGTCGGGTCAATTGCATTGTACCAGAAATATGCGCTCCAGTCATTTAAACTTGCTCGGGTGTAATTCAGACCACGATCTGATGATGAACAGGTAACAAAGCCCCTGTCGGTCCATACAGCACCTGCCGGATCGGTTGATTCGCACATTCCGATAAATGCACGTTCGGTCCAGCTTCCGTCAAAATTAGCTGAGGTGTTGGCTTTCCCGGTCTTGATGTAATTATCGATAACGATGCAGTAGTACATGCGGAGGATTTCCTGTCCGCCTGCATTGACCCGGCGCACTACCGGGGCCCAGTAAAGGTATATTATGTTGTCCCTGTCAATTGCACCAAGACCCATGCGTGAACGAATGTCGTTCAGCGAGTCAGCCACCCATGAAGGCGGATCATAAAAAGGCCCCCCTATCCATTCCCAGTTAACCAGGTCTTTTGAGCGCTTGCCCTGAAAATGTCCGTGCCCTTCGGCTGCGTTTCCATACGAGGCATCGGTGCCGTACATATAGTAATATCCATCGTAGAAGGCAACCGACGGATCATGTACATTGGCAAGGTTCCACCTGTTCCGGTTTGTCCACGATGATATCGATGAATAGTCGTCGGCGTATGCCGGAATGGTGAAAGCCTTAACAGTATCCTCATCGTCAGGTATAAACGGTTCTTTGTTGCACCTTACAAACGCCAGGGCAACAATACATACAGACAGAATCAGTGAAAGCTTAAATCTCATGCCTGGTTGTTTTCTTCGAAAAACTTCCTTACCAACATACAAAAATATGTCGATAAGGAAGTTTCTTCTTTCATAAAATTATTCCTAATCTGCTATTGGCCGAACACTCCATTTCTGAAGGAAGGCAGGTCCGTTATCCTCATTCTTGTTTGCCGAGTTTCCTGTCAGGTTAGGATTGGCATTAAGAGTGGATTGATAAATCGGGAAATATTCATGTCCCTTATAGTAGTAATTAAAGGACGAATCGTCAGCAGTTTCGGCTGTAAGCTCTTCGGTTGAGGCTGTGCCGTCGCGCTTGTAAAAACCGTGTTCTACAAGCTGATTAAGACGATCAGTATTATAGAAGAATCCCCAGCGGAGCAGATCAATGCCACGTCCGTTCTCACAACCGAATTCCTTGGGCCGCTCTACGTTTGCTATCTGTTCAAAAAGATGGTCAGCAGTAGGGAAATCGGAAAGTTCAAGGTCGGGAAGAGCAACACGCCGGCGTACGGTATTAATGTAATCGATGGCTGTCTGAGTCGGGCCATTGATTTCATTCTCGCATTCTGCCGCACGCAGCAGGACATCGCTGTAACGCATCAGGCGAAGGTTGATGCCGCAATGCAATCCGGTAGTAATAGAACTGTAGATGTTGTTCCTGGCATTTGTGAACTTGGCTATCGAAATGCCGCCCTGGGCTGTGTTCGACAGAGGAGTTGCAGTTATGTCTGCCTGATAAACAGTGTTGCGGCGGGGATCCCCATCAGGATAGGCTGCAGTTTTCAGTCCGGTGTAAGCGTTATACTCACTTTCGTATGTTACAAGGGTCCAGTACAAACGAGGATCGAGACGGCCGTCTGTGCAACTCTCTTTCTTGAAAAGGTTATACAACCATGGTGAGCCTGCCAGGTCACCCCAGCTACCCAGTTGCTGGGAAGCGTAGTTGCTTTCCACGGCATGACCCTGAGTTGCCTGGGAACTGATGTTTACCGGGGTCCACTCCTGGTCTGTGCCGCCGGTACCATAATCCATAAACTGAACTTCGAACAGGCTCTCTGAGTTGTTCTCATACGCAGCACCTTCCCTGAAGTTGTCTCCATAGTCGGCTGTAAGCTCATAATGTCCGTAAACGCCGGCCATGATGTCTTTCAGAACAGCATAGGCTTCAGTGAATTTATGACGGAACATGAGTGCACGGGCCAGATACCCAGCAGCTGCACCGCATGTGGCACGGCCCTTTGACCACTCGCCACCCTTATCGCGTTTGGGCAACATTTCCATGGCCAGAGTGAGGTCTTCCTCTATCTTGTCAAACACTTCGTCCTGAGTATTGTTGGCTGCATACATTGTGTTGATATCTGAATAGGATGCATAGTCCGTAATCAATGGTACAGTCTGGTAGTAAGTAGCCAATTCATAATATGCCAGTGACCTGAGAAAGAGAGCCTGTCCGGCTATCTGATTATAAGAATCTTCCGACATTGTAACACCATCAACTTTTGACAGCACAAAGTTGGTCCGGTTTACTACATGGTAGCAGTCACGCCATATCCACTGGTCACCGATTTCAATCGTACCCGGAGAATTCAGATTGTCGTACTCGAGATACCACTGCTGGGATGAGTTCCAGACCTCATCACCACGAACGGCATCCAAAGTGTAACCGACACGTGAAAACGTGCCTTCAAGGCGAATGCGGTTATAGCACGCGATTATAACCTCCTGAAGTTCTGACTCTGAATCGCCAAAATCATAGGTAGTCTGGTTATTCGGGTTTGTAACATCGAGCATATCATCGCAGGCTGTCATTCCCGCAACAATCGCCAACATTGCCATAAATATCTTTATACTTTTCATATTGCTATCCTTTTTCTTTGATTACACATTTAGAATGAGAAGTGAGCTCCGAACATTACAGTTCGCGGTGAAGGATACGAAGCATAGTTGTAACCCGGAGTAAATGTTCCTCCCGCGAAGTCTACGTTGTAACCTCTGTATTTGGATATTCTGGCCAGATTCTGAGCTGACGCGTACAGACGAAGACCCTGAACATAGCCACCAAACAATCTGTCAGGGAAATTATAGCCCAGCTCGATATTGGCGATTTTCAGATATGATGCATTCTGAATGAAACGTTCGCTGAACATATCGTTTGTGATTGACCCTGTCGATTTGTATGCTATGCGGGGCACATCGGTGTCAGTATTATCAGGTCTCCATGCATTCAACAGGTCAACACTCTTGTTGAGAATAAAGTATGAACTGTGCAGAGTGAGGTCAACAAAATCAACGGCTTTGAAACCGGCAGCTCCATATGTGGATACACTCAGATCGAAACCGTTCCATTCAGCACGTGCATTCAGGCCGTAATGAACCTTTGGAATACCACTGCCGAGGTATGTCTGGTCCTCGTTTGTGATTTCACCGTCAAGGTTGAGATCGGCGTATGCGCAGTCACCCGGTTGTGCACCGCTCTGATTGATGAATTCACCTTCCGCATTGACGCGGTTATCTATCTCTGTCTGAGACTGGAAGATCCCTTCATAAACGTAACCATAGAATGAACCGACCTCACGGCCTACCTCTGTCCGGCAGTAACCGTCAGTACGGGGTTCGTTTGAAACCCCCAGCTTTGTCACCTCGTTATTAAGCGTGGACAAGTTTGCTGAAATGTCGAACTTCACTGCGTGCTGATGATTGTGATATGCAACCAGGAACTCCAGACCTGAGTTAACCATAGTTGCTGCGTTCATCGTTACGGTTGCGTTTGTAGCACCAGCATTGGCAGGCACTGCCACACTGTAAAGAAGATCCTCTGAAGTCGACTTGTACCAATCGAAAGTAAACTCAAGCTGATTGCTGAACATTCCGAGATCGAGACCGAAGTCAAGAGTTTTCTTCTTCTCCCACTTGATAGCCTCATTTACATAGTTTGAAATGGCTGAGCCTGTAACCTTTGTATTCCCAAAACTATATGTGTAATTACCTCTCGACATCACATCCATGTACTGGTATTCCCCTATGTTCTCATTACCGAGGACTCCATAGCTGCCGCGAATTTTCAACAGGTTGATTGCCGATTCGGAAACCGGGAAGAAATTTTCGCGATCTATACGCCAGCCTGCCGAAACAGACGGGAACCAGTCCCACCGTATATCTGGTGAAAGACGGCTTGAACCGTCACGACGTGCAGTCACCGAGAGAAGGTACTTATCATCGAAATTATAGTTAAGACGACCGATATATGATGCCAGCTTGTGTTCGTTTTCCGGACTTGTTGCCGATGTTTCCTCAGCGTTTCTCAATTCCAGGAAGTATGGCTCCGGCATATTGACACCGCTGCCGCTGACTGTGTGAAAAAGCTCATGCTCATAGGTCTGGCCGACAACCATATTGATGTGATTGCGTCCGAATTTGCCATCGTATGTAACGGTGTTTTCGATAAGAGCCGTGCTGTAGTTGCGATAGGCCTCCGTCAGGGTCTCATCCTTCTTCGACAGGTAGTTTGTGGTACTCTGGATAAATGCTGGTATGAACGTAAAGTCTTTAGCTATTGTCTTGCTGTATGCCAGGTTGAGGTTGTAATCAAACTTGTGATTGCTGCTGCCGAGGCCAAGCATTGTCAGCAGGTCAACATTTGCTGAACCTGAACCAACAATGCGGTCAACAACTACATTCCTTTCGAGCAGGTTATTGGTGAGAAGCAGGTTAGTCACACGCAGGTCACCGTGAACATCGTCATAATAAGTACCATAACCGTATGAATCGTAGGAATATTCGGTGGCAGCAGGAATTTTGTCATCGAGAACCCATGTCGATTCATCGTATGCTTTGATACTTGGAGGTATGAGCAGAGCCGAAGCCATAACAGGATATTGCGCACCCCAGAGGCCCTGGACATACTCATTGGCATTACTCAGAGCCATATTGTCCTGATCACTGTGGCTGTAAACGATGTTCGTCTTGAATTTGATGAACTTGACATCCATCGTGTTGTTGATACGGGCAGTGTAACGGTCGAAATTAGGACCGGCACCTTCCATCGTTCCCTTTTGTCCATAGTAGTCGAGCGCTATGTTGTATGTATTGTTTTCGCCACCTCCTGAGAGGTTTATGTTATGATTCTGACGAACCCCGGTTTTGAAGGCCTCATTGAACCAGTTCGTATTGATAATATCCGGATCGAGATATTTGGGACTTTCAGGATTATAGCCGGCAGGAACATCCATTCCGCTGTTTGTGTAAGCCATTGTGACGTACTGGGCATACTGGTAGGCATCCATTACATCATATACATTCTCTTCCACCTGGTCGATACCAACGTAACCGCTGTAGTCCACCTTCATTGCTTCGTTATGCTTCCCCTGCTTTGTTGTGATGATAACCACGCCGTTTGCTGCACGCGAACCGTAGATTGCGGCAGCCGAGGCATCCTTGAGTACCTGAAGTGATTCGATATCGTTTGGCGAGAAGTCGCGTATTGTTGTACCCATGGGCACACCATCCACAACATATAGAGGTGCGGTGCTGCCAAACGACCCGATACCACGTATGCGTACTGTCGGGTCGGCTCCCGGCTGTCCGTCAGTTGTAATCTGGATGCCGGCTATCTTTCCTTCAAGCATTGTAGAGATATTCGAGTGTGATACCTTTTTCATCTCTTCGGTGTTGACAATGGCAACAGAACCGGTAAGGTCAACCTTGCGCTGAGTTCCGTAACCTATCACAACAACCTGTTCCAGTTCTTCCAGTCCGGAGACCAGCGTTATATTGCCGAGGTCAGTTCTGCCGGCAACTGCAATTTCAAGGGTTTGGTGTCCCACGAAAGATATAATCAGAGTAGCATCTGAAGGGACAGAAATGGAGAAACTCCCGTCAATGCCGGCAGAGGTACCTGTGCTTGTACCCTTGAGTTGAATTGTCGCACCGGGGAGCGGTTCGCCGCTTTCATCCACAACCTTACCCTTTACTGTAATGTTATTTGTCTGGGTGACGGATATCTGGTCGGCATTGCCGTAACCTTCTGCATATGTTGCTGTTGCGATCGCCAGCAATCCCAACATGACTAAATATAAGTATTTCATAGTCTTTATATTTTTATCTTATTGATTATTCAACAATTACAAGATAAGACCCTTCGGTTACGAGTGCACAAGTCAGATCGGAACTGTCAACCGTTATACCCGCATATTTCTGGAAATGCGTTTCGCCATTGGCATAAGTGACATTGTAAAGTATGTCAGCTGTATTGTTGCCATTGTTTGTTACTGTGATTACAACCCTGGAGCCGCTTATGTTTTGTTTGAAAGTATCCCAGTTCCAGTCAGATGTGAGTGTGGCTGTTCCATACCCGGTACCCCAGCCGAAACTGTCCATGCGAACCACTGCATTTTCAGTCTTGTCAGCTTTGCGAAGAATCGTACAGGGACTGTTCCAGTTATTAACCCCGTTTGAGTAACAGTACAGGGTAATTGTCCTGCTTGAGCCTGATGCGACTGTATAGTCAGCAGAAAAAGCCTGCCACCATCCTGTTGAGAAGTTAGTGGCGCCCACCTGGCTGACACCCTGAATAAGTGTAAACGGACAGTTAGTGGTTACTGTTTTTGTAGCGCCGACGAAAGAAATTACGGCATTCTGTGTACCTGAAGCAGCCGGAATCTTACCAAACTTAAGGGCTGAGTTTGCTATGACTGCCTGTGTGCCGTCGGTATATGTACCCGTTACGACAATACCATTGGTATTGAATATAATAGAGTCGCTGTTGTAATAATAGTACGTTTTTATAACTGGCATTGTAGTAACTGCCAGGCTGGCAACCGAGTTGGTCACTTCAAGGGTGTAGATGGTTGAAACCGCCTGGCAATACGCACCCTGCTTGGTTTTGCTGTATGCCGCAACAACTGTCTTCTTACCAAGGGTTGTCATATCAGGGATAACGTTGAATGACACATCTGCAGAATCAACTACCTCGGAAGATCCGTCAGCGAATGTAACTGTAGCAGTTGCATCACCCCAGAAATTATCATTGCCCAGTTCGACAAATGCCGGAGCTCCCGTTACAGTGATCGAAACCGGATTGACGTCCTCCACTACTGTGATCTTGGAAGGTATCAGATAGGCCTTTTTCATAACGAAATGGCTGCCATCACAAACCAGGAAAGCCACGATATCATCCGTGGCAGAAACAGGCTGCTGATATGTCTGGACCAGTGTAACGCCATTCGTACCAACGGCCGTGGCTGTAACAAAAACATTCCCGGTAGCAGAATGGTCAACATCCATTGAAACACGGGCTCCCTGCATTGTAGTCCGGAAATCATCCCAGATATCATCATCCCCGTCAATGTCAGGATAGTTCTGGGAGATCATTGCTCCGTCATAATCTGCATTACCCCACCCGTACGCATCAGAACGCAGCAGAAAGTACTCTGCATAACCTTCTGCATCCCGCTGTGCATTTGCGAGGGCAAGGTTCCAGTTATTCCAGTTGTTGACTCCGGTACCGTGGTTGATAAACTCCAGATGCAACAGCTTGTTTGCAGGAATTGTGAAGTAATCAGAGAAGTAAGCCCACCAACCGGCACTGTTATCCTCAGGTCCTACTATCGATGTAATGACAGTAAGATAGGTTGTGTCACCGGTATTCGGCTTTGCAGCTGCAATTGAGTCGATCCTTCTCTGCAGGTCTGAGGGGGCGTCAATTGAATAGATATACAAATCCTCGCACCCAACCAGGACAAATGCTGCCAAAACTGTTGCACACTATGCGCATTTCATCAGTTTAATTGTTTTCATAGATCATAGGTTTAGTTTTTTTGCATTATCTGGCTCCCGTACCCTTGTCGCCTACGAAACTCAAGAGCTGAAAATGACCCTTTGATACCAGTCAACAGGGGCACATGAGAAAATTTTATTTTGTTAGCAACACATTAGGTGTATAATTTACACTTTTTTGTCACTATTTA
>CAZOHL010000002.1:0-24070 GCA_964579645.1 uncultured Rikenella sp.
ATTACAGCAACCTTTATGTCCTGATTCATTTGATTTCGTATTTTAAGGATCAGCTTACAGTAAAATTACGATTATAAAACCATATATGAAGACCCCGGGTGCTATGAAAATCAAGCCTGCGGGTATAATCCCAACCAAGTGCCTGTTTCGGTATGGCTTACTGAAACATACCGCCGGGCCATTAGCGGAAAGCGGGTATCTCCCTTTACGAACAGTATTATAAATTTCAAAATACCAAAGTCATGAACACGAGAAAAAAGAAAAAAATCATTTTTGGAGTAATTCTTGGATTTGTTCTGTTGATTATTGGATCTTTAGTTGCAATTCCAGTTCTTGTAATGAATTCACTGGTTAACATGCATGTTGACTTTAACGAGGTTTGGACTGCAGAAGATTTTGGAATTGAAGCAGAACATTTCTTTGTCACAACAGATGATAAATTGAAGATTTCTGCCTACGAAGTTTCGGTGGAAAATCCCAAAGCAATCATTATCTGTATATCAGGAATACACAATCCTTCTGCTACTGAATATTTTGGACATGCACGTTTTTTTAAGGAAAACGGTTATGCTACAATTCTCTTTGACATGAGGGCCCATGGAGAAAGCGAAGGAGATATGATTTGTCTGGGGTACAAGGAATATCTGGATACAAAGGCAATTGTAAAACACATAAAGGCCGACTCAGCATATAAAAACATTCCTGTTGTTGTTTTTGGATTGTCAATGGGAGCAACAACTGCTATTAATTCTATTGGAGAGATACCTGAAATTGAAGGCTTGGTCAGTCTGTCAGCTTTCTCATCGTGGGAAGATGTTTTCTATGAAGCAATGGCTTCTCAATCTCCTGTTTTCCTTGCAAAAATGGTTAAACCCATTGTGCCTTTGGTTGCATTGGCAAAGTACAGAGTTAATATCTGGTCTATTAAACCAGTTAAGGAGATTCAAAAATTAGGAAACAGACCGGCTTTAATAATGCATTCGAAAGGAGATTCTGAAGTTCCCTATCCTAACTTTGAAAGAATAATGAATCATGCACCTTCGCATGTTAAAACATTTGTTCGCGAGGGAGATATACATTCTATTACCGAAAGCTTTACTGAACCTGAAAAGGATGCAGAATACTCTGCCCGGATATTAGATTTTCTTGATAGTAGTTTTCTGAATGATAATGAATAAATGCCGGACCCCACACGGATGGTATGTTCAATAAGCTCGGCGCAGTTTTGAAAGAGAAAGAATTCTTCTTTTCCGGAAATCTGAGCCTGATTAAAAATTAATATGGTGCAATCCGCTGCCGATCAGTCTTATGCAGCGACACTATTTAGGATTTATGTATGAATAATAACGAATAATAGATGAATTTTAAAGTCCGATCAATTCTTTTGATCATGATGGTTTCAGGAACCAGCTGCAAAAACAGCAGGGATAGTTACCCGGTTCCGCCACCGAATCCCATGGCGGAGAGTTTTATCATGGAGACAAAGCCTTTTGAAATAGGTGACGAAACGTATAAGGCCGATTTCGGAACCATAACTGTGCCGGAGAACAGAAGCAAATCTGAACCCCGTCTGATCAGTATTCCTTTTCTTCGCATTCACTCCAGATCAAAAAATCCTGGTGTACCAATTTTCGGATTAGCAGGTGGACCTGGTCAGAGCAATATGAATTGGAACCGGAGTTTTGCCGGTGCTTTTCTCGCCGACCACGACTTTGTGCTTGTAGGATACAGAGGTGCAGATGGCTCAACCATACTTGACTGCCCGGAAGTAAGCAAGGCGCTTAAGACAGGAGATGATCTGATGGGTGAGGAATCAATTAAAGCAATTGGTCGGGCGTGGGTGTCGGCTTCGGAACGTTTAGAGGCCCGGGGTATTGACCTTGACGGTTATACGATGCCAGAGTGTATCGAAGACAATGAATCAGTCCGTAAGGCATTGAATTATAACCGCATTAACCTTATAAGTGAAAGCTATGGGACACGTATTGCATATCTGTACGGACTCAAACATCCTGAGCATATTTTCCGGTCGGCGATGATCAGTGTCAATCCGCCGGGACGCTTTATCTGGGAGCCGCAAGTAATAGATGATCAATTAAAGTATTATGGGAATCTGTGGTTGAAAGATACTGTTATGGTAAAAAAGAGCCCGGACCTTTATGCAACCATGCAGAAAATTCTGAACGATATGGAGCGTAAATGGCTTTTTTTATCGATTGATCCGGGCAAAGTTAAGGTGGTTACTTTTTCCCTTCTCTTTCACCGCAGTACTGCAGCACAGGCCTTCGATGCTTATCTTGCTGCAGAACAGGGTGATCCGGCAGGACTTGCGCTGATGTCACTGGCTTATGATTTTATTTTACCGTCAATGATGACCTGGGGTGATCTGGCTTCGAAAGCTGTCAGTGCGGATTTTGATTCCACACGAAATTATTTCATTGAAATGGATCCATCTGGCATGCCTCTGGGTTCGCCAATGAGCAAGTTGTTATGGGGTCCGCTAACCTACGGACGATGGCCGGTCAATATGATATCAGAAGAATTCAGAAGTCCGCAACCATCTGATGTCGAAACATTACTGTTAAGCGGAAGTGTTGATTTTTCAACACCTGCGGTATTTGCCACAAACGAATTATTACCCTTCCTGAAGAACGGCAAACAAGTCATTTTGTATGAATATGGCCATGTAGGTGATGTGGAATATGTCAACATGGAAAACACAAGGCTTATCTTAAAAAGTTTCTACAATACCGGTGTGCCGGATTTATCATTGAATGCCTGCATCCCGATGGATTTTAACGTAAAATGGGGATTTCCAAAAATAATGAAATTGGCCCTCGGCATAACTGCCCTGGTCGGAATCGGGATAATTGCAGGCTTGATTTGGTTATTTAAAAGATATCGTAGAATTCGTGCCGTTAAAAAAGCAGCAGAATAGTTTTACCTTTGGAATACTGAAGCCGGAAGAATGACCTCCCGTTGACATTCCATCATAACAGGATGAAAGTCATCTTAAGACATATATTACCGTTCGTAGCCCTGATAGCCCTTTTCGGGCTGGGTGAAACTCCAGTCTTTAGCAGCTCTGTCATTAATCAGTCGGTTTCCACTGAATGGGTGGCCGGAAAAACCTGCAAGGTCAGCAAAAGCATCAATTATGTTAAATGCATTCGGCAGTCAAAGACTGCGAACCATACCTGTCTATTCAATGCTGATCTTTTTGTGCGTGCAGACCTTGAGCAGAGCATCATCATATCAATTCAATCCGGAACTTTCCTTGGTTTAAGGCCAATGATCATACTGGCTTCAGGAATACTGTTTCATCGCCTGGCCATTGAACATCATAAGATTTCCATCTTAAAGCATGAGTTTTTACTCAGCCTGTGCCCGGTTCACGGGCCGGTCACAGCTCAACCGACTTTAATGTGGAATTCAATGTTCAATGAAAAATGGCTAAGCCTGACAAGAAAGGATTCTTCCTGTTCAATATACCTAAGCGGGCAATCAGGGCAACCTGGCGCTGGATTTATATAATTCTTGCCGCATCGATGATTGGCTTTTCAAACGCATACCATGACGAGAATCGCTGGATAAATGATACCAGGAACTTCATTCAGCAGGAGCAGGTATTCAGCGATGAAGACAAATAAGGCATCCGGAGTCCCGGACAGGAAGAATTATGTACCGGATGCAGTGACAGCAGAAACTACCTGTTCCACCAGATAATTAACAATACTAATTCAATGAAAAGACACATCAGAGACTTGCTCGCATTAATGGCTTTCGGAATCATCCTGGCCAGCTGTACGCCGAAGGAAGTATCCTGCACACTGAAAGGCAGAATACATGACAGAAACAGCGATACGCTCATCCTGATCAGGGCAACGGATGATCCCCGCTTTAACCAGCTGTTTATGCCAATTACTGATAGTACCTTCGAATTCACCATGCAGATTTCTCATCCCGAAGCCTATGAGCTGATATTCAAGGAAGAACTTGACAGGGGGTCCTGGCGGCCGGTACTGTTTATCGCTGAAAAGGGAGAGATATCCTTTGAGTTGTATGGAAATCCCGATGAGAATATGATCACCGGCAAGGAATTAAATAAAACCCTTAATGAGTACAACAGGCAGTTTCTTGATACATTCAGACCAAAAATGTATCCGTTAAATGACAGTATGGATGCACTGTTTGAGAGGGATGAATACTACAGTGAAGAGATGAAGATGCTGCGGTCGGAGCTGACAGAAGCAAAGGATAATGAGAGCCGGATCGCCCTGCGAAAGAAAATGGCAGAACTGCAATCATCGGGTAAAGATATGAGCCCTAAAGCAAGAGAGATAACCCGTCAGGGCGACAGCATAAGAGCCGAAGCCACCAGGTGGCGATACAGCTACATAAAGGAAAATCCGTCAATCGTATCATACTATTTCCTGTTGAATGATCTCAGGTACCTTGAATCCAGCCAGGTGAATATTCAGGAGATAAAAGACCTTTATCCTGTGTTTGCCGGCAGGTACCCGGATCATTCTTACACGGAGATAATGAATAACATGCTTGAAGGGTATGATGCTATCAGGGCAGGGGGCAGGTATATAGACTTTTCATTGCCTGACCTGGACGGCACAGAGCATACGCTCTCAGAAATTATCGGAGGCAAATACGCCCTGATTGACCTGTGGGCATCGTGGTGCGGGCCTTGTATTGCGACAAGCCGTAGCATGATTCCTGTATACGAAGAATTCAGCGAAAGAGGATTTACTGTTTGTGGAGTTGCCGCTGAGATTGATAACACTGATCAGATGAGAGCCAGGATAGAAAAGGAGAAGTTTCCATGGATAAACCTCGTAGACCTCGACCACAAAAACCATATCTGGGACAAGTACGGAGTCTCAAATTCGGGGGGCGGAACATTCCT
Source organism: uncultured Rikenella sp. (assembly GCA_964579645.1). Classification (GTDB taxonomy): domain Bacteria; phylum Bacteroidota; class Bacteroidia; order Bacteroidales; family VadinHA17; genus SR-FBR-E99. The sequence goes on from CAZOHL010000002.1 coordinate 4,919, forward strand.
GGTTGACAGGAAAGGAGTTATTCTTGCTATTAATCCTGATGCAGAAGAGGTCAGGGAGATCCTGTCGGAAAAGTTTAAGTAGGCTCTTTATAATGGCAGACACATCCAGGTATCACCCGACCTGGAGTGAGTCTAATTCGTATAATATTGTAACATGAAAGGATAGTTTGTTGCATTCCCGGTTTCCATGTTTACATGAAGTAATTGAAAAGCACTGCTTTCGTCTTTTTGAAAATACTCAACACAGACGGGATAAAAACCCTTTTTCAGAGGAAGGATGAATGTTTTTAAACTTTCCGTAGCGCGAACACCATCATTATCAATAATAAGTTTATCCCCGAGGAACAGTCTTGAACCATCATTTGAAACAAGTACGAAAACATAATAATCATCCCGTGGAATTTCAAAGTAACCTTCCAACAGGCAGGCAAAATTAGTTTGGCGGGGAAACTCATTAATGTTGAATAGACTATCAGCAAGACCGGTTTGAAGTGCTTTAAGTTTTTTAAAATCAGGTAGTTGTTCCCAATTTCCCTCATAATATGAATACTTCAGACCACCTTGTTTAATCTTTTTTGGTTTTGGAACTGAGGGCAATGCTTCACCTGATTCAAAATTACCTCTCGCTATTTTATCGTATTTCCCACTTGTGGAAAATGCTTTTACTGTTACCTGAGCCGGCCCCGTTATAAAAAACATTGAGTTCATTACCTTTTCGGATGCCATATCCGGTTCGGTACCATCAGTTGTATACCTAGAATCAATGCTGCTGTTTAACACCACTATCGGAGCCGGTTTATCCTTTAATAAAATACCATTCATCGGATGGAAAATAACATCAGCATTCGAATAACCTGAATAGGAATATTTTATCCCGTCATACATCGCTTTTAACCTTACGCTGTTATGAGTCTCATTCGGGTATGTAACCATTTTCCAGCGCAGCCCTGATGGTGCTTTAGCTCTCAGAACCGAATCCAAACGTTCTATTCCCTGGCCTTTATAGGATAAATCATTGCCGGCAAGCCATAAAATTTTATCGGGTGGGAGATTTTCCAGTTTTTGGGCTGCCATTTTAATCAGATAATCATTATTAAACCGATAAGGAGGATCAGTTGCATAATAGGACCCAAATAACTGAGGATCAGAAAGTAAAGCATACAAAACAAACAAACCGCCATATGAATGTCCGTAAAGTGAATTAGTTCCATTAGTCGGGTATGTCCTGTCAATGTATGGGATCAGTTCATTTTTAAAGAAGGAGAGGAAATTGCCTGCTCCGCCTGATATTGCTGGTTGCGGAACATGTAGCGGCAAAAAATCCCTGTCACGCTGATTAGCATTATTGACATATTTGTTTGGAACAGCTACAATTATTGCAGGAGGAACAAAATTTTCAGCTTCAGCAAATTTGTATACAAATGAAAACGGATCCATGGCCCACTCTCCGTCTGTTATATAGATAACTTCATATTTCTCTGCTGATCCGGGCTTGAAGCCATCAGGTAAGAGCACTTTAATTGATCTTTCTTCTTTTAAAATGTCGGAATATATGGAATCACTTAATACAGTGTGACTCTGCGCATTACAAAGAGGCTGTAAAAGGAGAACCAGACTAAAAGTCAGAAGAGAGAGAAAAATTGTTTTTTTCATGATTACAAGTTTATCGGATCAGAACTAATTAAAGACAGATAAAATTAATAAATGCGGCCGGATAAAGTACTGGAAATTAACATTAGTCCTGAACACTATTGACGGTTTATGGTTAACCTTTCTCCGCTTACCGTTTAAAAAATCCGGGTGATGACAGAACTTGAAAAATATATCCACACATATTTCAGCGTCAGTAAAGATGACCTGGCTATGATAAGCGCATTTTTCAAACCGGTTATCCTCAAAAAGGGCGAGTATTATCTCAGAACCGGGAGACAGTCTGACAGGCTTGGTTTTGTTCAATCAGGGATTATAAGGGAATTTGTAATCATAAATGACCGGGAAGTCACAAAGTGGATCTCAACAAAGGGATATTTTGTGGTCGACCTGTCAAGTTTCATGTTTCACCTTCCGGCACGCTGGAATATTCAGGCTTTGACAGATTGCGAGATTTACATGATTGACAGCAGGGACTATCAGAAGATAGGACAGGTAATTCCCGGCTGGACAGAACTGGAAAAGCTGTTCATTGCAAAATGCTTTACAGTACTGGAAGACAGGATTGTTACCCATCTGTCGATGACTGCTGAAGAAAGATATAATCAACTGTTCAATATAAATAAGGAGTTGTTTAACCAGGTGCCCTTGCAATACCTGGCCTCTATGCTTGGCATGACGCCGGAAACCTTAAGCAGGCTGAGAAAGAAAGCGGTTGGCTGAACTTCTTGATTTTTATCAAGAGCATAAGCTGGTTTTGCCGGGATCTTTGTGTCGTTACCATTTGGAAACGACAAACCATGCAAAATCAGCTTTTTTTACTAACCGCAATCAGCCTGGCAATTTCAAAAGGCATGATTGCATAAAAGAATCAGACATGAAAAGCATCAACAGCAACGCACCGGTAAAATGCAGCAAGACAGTTACTGTCAACGCGGGCAGGGAAAAAGTATGGGCAGTTCTGACAGACATCAGCAACTGGACAGCCTGGCAGGCAGACATCAGCAAATCTATCCTGCACGGAGAACTGAAGCCGGATTCTACATTTGAGTGGAAATCCGGTGGAGCAGACATTCACTCAACATTACATACGGTTGAGCCGTTCAGCCACTTCGGCTGGACGGGCAAGTCATTGGGTATGATTGCAATACACAACTGGACTCTGAGAGAGACAAACGGGCAGACAGATGTCTTCGTTGATGAAAGTATGGAGGGCTTCATTGCAGGACTCCTGAGAAAATCGCTCAACAGTAACCTTGAGAAGGGTATGAATAGTTGGCTCAACTTGCTGAAACAGGAATGTGAGAAGCAGCAAGCCAGACTGTCATAAGCCGAAGCAACCAAGGGAGAATTAATGAGTTATTTTAACATAGTATAATAGTCATGAAAGCATATATATTAAACAGAATAGTTTTAGTACTTGCGTTTTCTGTAGTGTGTGGCAAAGGACACTCTCAGGTTTTAGTGAAGGATACTCTCCCTCCGACTTTTGAATGGAGCCTGCATCTGTTTGACGTACCCTATATGGTTGATGCCGCAAGGACCGAGGCCATACGGTCAGGCGGAGGAGATCTCCCCCAAACTGTTGATCCGGAACCCGGGGACTATAGTAATTTCTACCGTAACCTGGGCATGGACCAGACCACGGAGATGGCCAGGAACCTGCATGGTTCTCTTTATTACGGGCACAATGTCTTGTGGAACAGACTTATAGAACCCGTTAATACGAAGAAATACCTCCTGAACCGCCTTGTGGCAAATATTGCAGCGCTTGGTACCGATTATCTTGCCATAAAATTGCCTTACGGATTTGCATACCAGCATGAGGAATTTCACAGGGCCGTAATGTCATCAAGACATATATACAGTTTTGATGAGGTATGGAAATTCGGCAAAGGGCTTGATATAGCCGTAACCCACGTGAAGGATGAAGACCTGGTTTACCTGAAGGCGAATTATCCGGCAGACCAGGTGAGATTGTCGGCAGCCGGCGTCGAAGGTGAATATGCCTACCTGTTGCGGATGAGAGAAGATAACTTCTTTAGGCAGACCTGCTACCCGTTTTTAGGGATATCGCTGTTAGGCACAATTCATGCTGTGAGTTACGTGAACCTGCCCTTCACCGATAGATTTAATTCAATTACTGACAGTATCCTTTCACATGACAGGGACAATATACTGGCAAGGGATTTCACCGGTTGGGATTTTTCAGCATGGGTATATGATCTGTTTACCCCGGATGAGCCATATGAAGACCGCGGCACATGGCCCGGTGGCCTGGGTATAAAACGCCCAGTGGCAGAGTCTGACCTGACCCCTGAGATGAAGGACTTTTTACGGGAAACAGGGAACATGCAATACCTGAATTTCATCTCGCCGTTCATGATCGGTATAAACAGGATGCAACTAAGGCCGGGGTATTATTTCAACTTCGCTTTGCGCAGTATCCCCACCTCCTTTGGTTATTACGCCGGAGGCGATTTCTTCCTTGACTTTAATAACAGACAGGTGATGGTAAATCTCGGAATAAACAGAAGCAGGAACCTGACCCTTCCATCCCTTGATGTGACTTACTATAATATCATCAGGAACGAGGATGCCCGGTTCAATGCAAGCATCAACCTCTCAGGATGGCTGCAGCCGCATGATCAGATGTTTGCCGCCGGAAAAGCCAGTCCCGGGATGGCTGTCGGGATTCAGTCCCGGTTTGATATCGCAGAGCGATTCTCAATTATGGCTGATCTGTCCTATAAAACCAAGGGCTGGGTTTTTGGCAACTCGTACCTAGACGAAAAATTTACATTTCGGCTAGGCTTTGGAATCAATACCCGTAACTGGTAATGTGACAATGATTTGAGAACCAAATGTCGTGTAAATGTCGTATTCTTGTAGTTGGACTGTTACCTTAATCATACTGAAATTTGGATAAAAAATGAAAATGGAAACAGGTAAACTCATTAAGGAATTACGGCTTAAGAAGGGGATGACCCAGGAAGAGCTGGCGGATAAGACAGAAGTAAGCGCCAGGACGATACAGCGTATTGAGAACGGGGAGGTGGATCCCCGGGCTTATACCCTGCAGATGATTGCCAGGGCTCTTGAAGTGGATTATTCTCTCTTCACGGAGAATGAACCCGATGAAGAGCAGGAAATACAGCAGGCCAGTGACAGGACCTGGTTGGGACTGCTGCACTTCAGCGGTATAATACCTTTAATCTTCCCAACCGTCCTGATATGGCATCAGAAAAAGGACAAAGTGAAAGGCATTTCTGTTCATTACCGTGATGTTATCAGCTTTCAGCTTATGGTCTGGGTTGGCATCATTGCCGGGTCATGGATATACTGGAGGGCCCATGTGCCAATCCCATTGATTCTGATCTTCCTGTTTAACGCTGTAATATCAATAATGAATACAGTAAGAGTTGTTTCCGGGGAATCTTACAAGAATGTTTCCTTCTTTAAATCAAGAAAATTTTTCGATAAAGGGAAGGCTGAACAGGATATAAAAGAAAGGTCTCAGAAAAGGCAGTGATTGTCCGGATTTCATACTTTGAATCCAGTCCCCTCTGACGTCGGGAATTATTACCTGCCCGATCTGGCCATCCGGCGTCTCAATATTTAGTTTTAACTTTACCTTATTAATCATCACATCTTCATACCAATGTAGACAGAAAGGTTAAGGTAAGCCTTATCCGTTTGGGTATCCATTTAAAAAGAGGGAATTATGATCAAGAATTCGTTCAGGTGGATATCTTTCATGGATCATAATTGCGTTTTTACTCTTTCCTTTCCTGACGATAATCTCAGTTTTAGTCAGCAAATTACTGGGTCATGAGACGCCCTCGTTTTCCAGCCCGCCGGTTACGGGTCCTGGCCTTGTCGGATTGTTTGCCGTCAAATTCCTGTCACAATTCTTTTACTTCAACGGAACCGGTGAAGAGGTTGGCTGGCGTGGATTCGCGCTTCCCAGGATGCAGTCCCTAATCAGTCCTCTTGTTGCCGGCCTGATACTTGCCCTCTTATGGGTGCCCTGGCACCTGTTTCTCTGGATCAGTGAAGGAAGGGAAGTCATGACATTTTCTTTCTGGGTCAATTCGTATCTTCTTCACATACCTTCCGGAATAATTCTTTGCTGGTGCTATAACCGGAGTCGCGGCAGCGTCCTTGCCGCCGGTATCGCACACGCATCTGCAAATACTATAGTGGCATTTCTACAGCCTCTGGAACAGAATGTTATGATTATTGTGTTCTTTGTTTTTACTGCAATCATAGTGCTGGCTGACCGGATGTGGAAACGTCTACCTGAGGAACACCCTGCAGTTCAAAGGATATCTGCAGGCTGACCGCATTAAAGGTTGTCCGGGGCATGCCGTGCCATTCCGCCTGCCAGAGTCTGGAACAGCCACATTCACCATCCCAGGTTTGTACGGCTGACAAGATGCCGCCAGATCTTTGTATATTTGAAACTACCAAAAGGATTTTCCACCATGCAATCCTCACCGTGCCGGCGGCATATATGAATATTAAATCACCATGAAACTGACAAACAGGACTGTTATATTCATAATCTTATCAGTTGCGGTAATCCTCAGATTCTTCAATTACCCGGAGATTCCGTTTACCCATGATGAGTTCAGTGCATTGTTCCGGTTACAATTTGACAGTTTCTCGGATCTTATAGAGAAAGGGATAAAAACAGACGGACACCCTGCGGGGGTTCAGGTGTTTCTGTATTACTGGACAAAGCTGTTTGGAAGCGAAGCATGGGTTGTTAAGCTGCCCTTTACAGTTCTCGGGATATTATCGGTCTGGCTGACTTATATTATTGGCAGAAAATGGTTCAATGAGTCTGTCGGTCTGATTTCATCTGCCTATGTGGCGAGTATTCAGTTTACAGTGATGTACAGCCAGATGGCCAGACCGTACATCAGCGGACTGTTCTTGTCACTGCTGATGATTTACTTCTGGAGCAACCTGATAATGAATCCGGACAGGAATTTCGTCAGGAACTTCACCATGTATATTATTTCTTCGGCGCTTTGCGCCTACAATCATCACTTCAGCCTGCTGTTTGCTGCAATTGTGGGAATAAGCGGGATCTTTCTCATTCAGAGAAGATTCCTGATGAAATACATGTTGGCGGGAGTGCTGATTTTTGTACTCTACATACCGCATCTGAGGATATTCTTTTATCAGTTGAATGTCGGCGGCATTGAGGAATGGCTGGGGAAGCCAGGGAATGACTTCCTGATTCGGTTCCTGTACTATGTTTTCAATTATTCAGTCATCGTCATTCTCATCACTGTTCTGATATTCACCTTCGGGTTGGCCGGGATTAGAAAGAATGAATTTAATAAAAAGCTGGTAATCATATCATTTGTATGGTTTATCCTGCCAATAGTAATTGGTTCTGTCTATTCAAGATATGTCAATGCCGTCTTGCAATACTCAGTATTGATATTCAGCACACCCATGTTGTTTTTTTTATTGTTCGGGTTCATTAAGGAACAAAACAGCAGAATCAACCTGATCCTGGTTTCAGTGATCCTTGTTGCTAATACTTTGACATTAATCTATACAAGAAAGCATTATGAAATTTTTTATACTTCCGTTTATGAGGAGATTCTGAAGGATTACGAAGACATCAGGCTGGAAGGCGGCAACACCATATTTATTATTGATTCTGATGACAGGATTTCGGACTACTACATTGAAAGGGACAGCATTGACCCGGGTTTTATTAATTATTCTGATGCTTTTCAGGACATAGGGGCATTCAAAGCCTATCTTGAAAAGAACAGCCAGGGAAACGATAAATTATTCCTTGGATGCCTGTCGTTTATCCATCCAAACGTTGTCCCGCTGATTCAGGATTATTTCCCGGCAATCCAGGTTCAGTCCGATTATCCGGGAGGTACAACCTATCTCTTTTCAAAGGGAACGGACAGAACTGAGAAGGTGATTGATTTCCTTGATTTTGAATCAGTCATATCTGCAAGTTGGAGTGCGATTGATACTTCCCGGGTTATTCCGGGAGAGGAGCCGGTGAGGGGCAATTGCTATCTGTTAGCCGGTGATGCTGAATGGGGACCGGTGTTCTCAGTTCCGCTTAAGGACGTGATTTTCAACGAAAACAATTTCATAGATATTTCAGTTGAGGCAAGATCTTCCGGATCTCTTGAAGGAGTCGTTCTGGCCGCTTCACTGGAGTCAAAATCAAAAACAGTTTATTGGGGAGGCACTGACTTCCGCGAGCTGGAACCAGCTGACTGTGCCTCCGGCAGATGGCAGAAATTTCACCATTCTGTTAAGATGTCTGACATAGACATAAAACGCGATGATCTAGTGTTGAAAGTATATATCTGGAACAAGGATAGAAGAAACCTTATGATTGATAACCATAAGATAAGCTTGCGTAACGGGAATCCCATAATTTATGGATTGTATGAAAAGATTTAATAATTTCTGTTCTTCGAATGTGCGGGTTTATTTACCGGCTTTTTGCAATGGCCGCTACTGAGAAGGCACTTTCAGAGAAGTATTTGTTGTGTACCGGCAAGTACGTTGGGATGGGGCATTTGCATACTCATTACTTATTTTGCTGGCATGGCGCTGAAAGGCGGATTATCGATCCTGACTTTTATCTTTGGTGTGTTACTGTATGGGTTAATCACCGGTGGAACACTTATGTGGATATTGAAAAATAGAGTCAGGTGAGATCTCAGATGCATCTGAAGCCTTATAAACATCAAATCCTTCTGGCGGTCTGCCTGGGATTTGGTATTACCGGCCTTGGACAGGAGGGCGTCTCGGAAGTTTCAGTGAATATCGGAGGAAACTATCCTGCTGATCAGGTATTTCTGCATACAGACAGATGTCTTTACTATCCTGGCGATACGATAAGGTTTCAGGCATATATCAGAGACCGGCAAACAGGAATTTTTGAAACTCACAGCAGATCACTCTATACACTGCTCGTTGATCAGAATTCAGAAGTGATTGACAGTGCAAGATTCAAAATAAGGGACGCCACAGCTTCCGGCTGGCTGATAATTCCGGATACTGTCCCTGCCGGCCAGAATGCTGTGGTCTCCTTTACAGGTTCAATGATGAATTATGATCCATCCTGTGTTTTCATTCTGCCTGTGGAAATAGAGTCAGCAAGAGCTTTTCTTAAAGGAGCAGGTCCGGGGTCCTCCGGAAGAGTTCAAGCGCAATCGCAGCTTCATTCTGAATCTGACAGCATTGATCTGGCCTTTCTGCCCGAAGGCGGGTCTTTCCTTTGCGGAATCAGGCAAAGGGTGGCATTTAATGCAGTCAGTTCATCAGGCAGCACCGTCTATATTGAAGGTGAGATCCGGAACCAGAATGGTGAAAGAGTCACTGGTTTTAAATCAGGTGAATTTGGCCCTGGAATTGTTGAATTTGAGCCCGTTCAGGGCGAATTGTATTATGCGACCCTGAAAGAGCTTGGCTTTGAAGAAATAAGATGGCCTTTGCCAAAGCCTGAACATACCGGAGCGGCAATAAGACTGATAGAGAACAGAGAGGGAACCATAGTTCTTGAAATTCGGGGTCAGAAAGTTAGTGGCATGCTGTACAACCTGGTGCTTGAGATGAATGATGTTGCGGTGCTATCAAGGCAATTCAGGCTGGATTCCATTTTTGATTTTAAAGTAAATACCGGGGAATTGCCTGCCGGTACTGCCTTCTTCACTCTGTATGATAGCCTGTTCCATCCTGTTGCGGAGCGACCTGTATTTATTAATGCTCATAAGAATGTAACCGTGGAAGTTGAGTCTCTTGAGAGGGAATATGCCCGCGGAGATACTACGGAGTTTATAATCAGCACCCTTGACAGCTCCGGGAGAAATGTTGGCTCCGTACTTTCCGTTGCAGTAATAGATTCTGCTTCAGGCTACAGTCCATCAATCCCGCCCTGTGACATTTTCAGCTACATGCTTTTCCACCAGATGGTTTATAATAATCTTCCAGGAAGAATCAAAAACCTTGGATTGAGCAATTTATCCTGCAGCGATATTGACCTCCTGCTGATGACTTATGGCTGGCGTAAATTCAGGGAGAAAGATGTGAAAGATACAGTTGTGGAACGGGAAATCATTAACTATGACCTGTTCAAAATCAAGTCAGATCAGACTGTAAAAAAGCCGAGGAATGAGGTGAATATTGTCGCAATAGAGAATTCAGAAACCTTCACCCTGCAATTAAAGAACAGTGAATGCACACTCGGATTCGATACTCTTGACCCCACTGTTGAACAGATTATGATCATGCCCGACCGGAATGCTGTCCGGAATATCAATCCTGTCACCGTTGAATTTGTCAGTAACATTGATTTCATACGGGAGGTGAAGAGGTACAAGCTTCCTGCCAGGAAACCGGATATTATCGGTTCCCGAAATAAATCTGAATCAACAGTGTTTTTTCCCGACAGTATAATAATGATTGATCCGGTAACGATTAAGGGAACCAGAAGCAACTATCACAGGCCACTTAATAAGTACGAAAGCCAATTCTTTTATACAGATATTGTTACGATCACGCCTCGGGATTATCAAAACGCAGTTTACCTGGAAGATGTAATCGGAAAGCTGATGCCTTACAAGGTGGACACGAGGAATAAGATGGTTTATCTCACCCCGGGCAGGGCTTTGAGGAATCCTCCACCTGCACTCATAGTCCTTGATGATTGCCCGCTCTGGGCTCTATCCACTTCCGGCACAGACAGGTGGTTGTCTAGTTATGATGCTGTCTCTGAAATGCCTGCTTCAAATATTGCTTCTGTATCAGCACTTAAAGGACCCCAGGGCTTCTCAATGTATGGCGAAGCGGCATTGGGCGGAGTTATTTTTATTACTACCAGAGGTCGCGCACTTATGGAAGGTAACCTCGTGGAGAGAAATGAGCCTGCGACAAAAAATGATCTGGCGAAACCGATCAGGATATACAGATCAGAGATCGAGTATTATGTCCCTGAGAAAGAAGGCCAGGACCAGAAGTCGGATTGCCCGGTTCGGCCAACAATTTTCTGGAGAAATGAGATTATCATGGATGGGACAGAGCCGAAAAAAATCAAATATCCAAACAACCTGAAAAATGGGAGGATTCTGATCATTATTAATGGAGTCACTTTTAATAATAATCCATTTTCCGGGATTTTCAGTTATGCTGTTAATTGAAGATAATCATCCACCTGAGGAATGTCTGATTCGGCAGATCCCTGACACTTCCCTGTAAACTTATTTAACAATCAAGATAAAATGGAACTAAATTATATTGCTGATCAGAAATTCATAAACATTTGCTTCGCGGCGCAGCCGCTGAAAAGAGGTGAATATGAGAATTGCCGGTTTAAAGACTGTGACTTTTCGGAATGCAATCTTTCCGATTTCGTTTTCACCGACTGCGAATTCAGTTTCTGCAATCTAAGCCTTGTCAAACTGACAGGTACCACTTTCCGGGATGTTAAATTCATTAACTGCAAAATGCTTGGGCTTCATTTTGAGGACTGCAATGAGTTTGGTGTTTCGTTCAGTTTTGAGAATTGCACCCTTGACCACTCTTCATTCTATAAATTAAAGATCATAAAGACGACTTTCAGCGGTTCAAAGCTGGCCGGGGCCGACTTTTCGGAGTGTGACCTGACTGGCTCGTCGTTTCAGGATTGCGACATGAGTGGAGCGGTTTTCGGCAACTCAAACCTTGAAAGGGTTGATTTCCTTACCGCTGTCAACTACTCACTTGATCCCGACAGAAACAAACTGAAGAAGACAAGGTTTTCTGCCGGCGGCCTTCCGGGATTATTAAGCAAATATGACATTATTATTAGCTGAAGAGACATTAGGTTCCTGGTGATTCAATAAATAAAGTTTGAGAAAAAACAAATATTTATTGCAAAACAATAAATAGTTGTTATCTTTGAGCCGTAATCAAAACCATTGTCAATTATGTCAAAGAGTAACAATTTCGCATTTACAGCCCTGCACATTTTTGCATGGATCATCTTTGTCGGGCTGTGCATTGAAGCAGGCGCCCTGCTGGTCAATTTTGTTTATAGTCTCTTCAAGCCTGAGGTGGTGCATAACCTGTATGAGAAGCTCGACCTGAGTCAGATGTACAATCAGAATAAATGGGTTTATTTTGGCTCGTACAGTTTTATATTGACAATCTCGATCTTGAAGGCATTCCTTTTCTATGCAGTCATTAAGCTATTAATGAACCTGGATCTGGAAAAACCTTTCAACACCTCTGCATCAGAACGCATCACAAAGATCAGCTATATCACCCTGTCAATAGGCATTATAAGTTACATTGCCCGGCAGACTTCAATGGGACTAACACATTACGGGTTCGATACTGCACCTCTGGGCAGATTCTGGGCTGACAGCAAGGCTTTCATCCTGATGGCAGCAGTAGTCTATGTCATTGCCTCAATTTTTAAAAGGGGAGTCGAACTTCAGAATGAAAACGACTTAACAGTTTAGAACATGCCTATAATTGTGAACATGGATGTTATGATGGCGAGGCGAAAGATGTCACTCAATGAGCTGTCTGAGAGAGTTGACCTAACCCTGTCGAATCTTTCCATTCTGAAAACCGGAAAAGCGAAGGCGATAAGGTTTACCACCCTTGATGCTATCTGCAAGGCCCTGGACTGCCAGCCGGGGGATATCCTGGAGTACAGGGATAATGCGGAGAATCCCACGGTCATGACTTAGAAGGGGTTCCTTCACCGGGAGCAGTTTATTAACCATCTCCGTTACCGGACGCTATGGCCGGAACAATGAATCCGGACACTATCTTTATGCACACGGAAAAATTGTCATTATGATTTACGTAGCTCTTCTGAGAGGAATAAATGTGGGCGGAAACAACATGATTGAGATGAAAAAACTCAAGACTACCTTCGAGTCGATCGGGTTTAAGAATGTTGTTACCTATATAAATTCCGGCAACATTATATTTGAGGAACTGACGGAAAATCAGGATATTATTGAGGCTAAAGCAGAAGCAGCAATAAAGAGAGATTTTCATCTTGATGTGAAGGTCCTGGTCAGGAATTATGACAACATTGAGGCTATTTGCCGGGAACTGCCTCCCGGATGGGTGAAGAATGAAAAGATGAGGACTGATGTAATGTTTCTTTGGGAGAAATATGACAGTCCGGAGGTAGTTGAGAAGATGAAGATCAGTCCGGTCGACAACGTGAGATATATGCCAGGCGCGGTTTTGTGGAATGTCGAGGGTGAAAATTACAGCAAAAGTGGTATGCTAAAACTTGTGGGGACGGATTTATACCGGAATATGACAATCAGGAATGTAAATACTGTCCGGAAGATACATCAGATTATGAGTGAGGCCTGTGGACGGTAATCTGCGGAACTCCGTCACAGAAGACGAAAGGTTACAGAATCAGGGGATTTCACGTTTGAAGGTCCTTAAAGATTAAACCGGGGCATGAAATTTGTGGCTCTGGTAAAAACTGAGATACAATGGATCCACGGATACCAGCCAGGTCAACGGCAAAGGCTATTCTCATCCTGCTGGTCATAATGCTGGCCGGATGTGACGGCATTCAGATCGGAGAACCATTCACATGCAGACCGGACACGAAGTACCACCTCACTCCCGGCTTTTCCTTCTCGATTGACAGCGTAAGTGATTACCGTTGCCCGAAAGATTTTATCTGCATCTGGGGAGGTGATGTGGACCTTTATTTCAACATAAAACAGAACCTGGCCAGGATTGATACAATCCTGAGGATGTCTGCCGGACCTTATCTTTTTGGTGATTACTCATTCAGTATCATTGAGGTCAATCCGTTGCGCAATCATGACGAGGTTGTGGACCAGGATGACTACCGGATTAAATTGTTGATTCAGAAAGATTAAGTGTAATTTTCAATTCTCAGAAGTAAGACGCGCATTTTTGCTGGCTGAACTTTGCATAATGCGGTCAGGATTCCTATTTTTATAGATCCATTTCCCCGAAAGTCAAATCCGGCAAAAGCAGGACAGGATCATACATTCAGAATCATGGCAATTCCTACATCAAGAGCAAAAGAAAAGGGTAACATTAAAATAGATAAGGATCTATGCATCGGTTGCGGCGATTGCGTTGAGGTGTGCAAGGATTTCAGTCTCATGCTCAGGGACGATAAGGCTGACCTGAGCGACAATCCCGCATTCGGATGCATCGGCTGCGGTCATTGCATGGCCATCTGCCCGACCGGGGCAATTCAGATAACAGGAAGGACAATCTCCCCGGATGACCTGTTTGATCTGCCCGCAGCAGGTGCCGTTGCCGATTACGGTCAGATGATGAGCCTGCTCAAACGGCGAAGGAGCATTAGGGAATTTACTGACAGGGCGGTTGAGCCCGAAGTTATTCAGAAAATACTGGATGCAGCTGTGACCTCTCCGATGGGGTTGCCTCCGTCAGATGTGAATGTTCTTGTACTTGACAGTAAGGAAAAGACAAGGAGCTTTGCATCTGACTTCTGTGAATATCTTGAGAAAATGCGTTGGTTCGTTTCACCCTGGTTCCTGACCCTGATGCGTCCGTTCTGGGGAAAATCGAATGATGAAATGTTCAGGGGTTTTGTGAAACCCATGTTTGATATTTTCATCGGCCAGATGAAAAAGGGCATCAACGTGGTAACCTATGATGCCCCTCTCGCGATGTATTTCTACGGCTCGCCTTTTACAGATCCCGCAGACCCGATTGTGGCTGCGACCACAGCAATGTATGCCGGAGAATCAATAGGACTCGGCACCTGCATGCTCGGAGCGGTGCATCCGATGATCCAGTACGGCGGGAGCGGAAGGAAGTTCAGGGAAAAGCACGGAATAAAATATGCAAGCAGGGAAGGGGTAATAGTCATTTTCGGATATCCTGCAGTGGAGTATAGAAAAGGGATCAGAAGGACCTTCGCCTCAACAACATTCATGAACTGACCGCCGCAGGTATGGTTCGCTCTGCGCAAATGACGGATGTATCCGGCACGCTGACTGATGGATTGTTGCCAATGTAAATAAAGACAGTGATGAAAAAAACGTCAGCTCATAAGAAGTACAACTCTGACATCATGTTCGTAAAGGAGATGATAGCTCCATGCGGCATGAACTGCGGATCATGCCTGGGATACATGAGGACTGAGAATCATTGTCCCGGGTGCAGGAGCGATGCTGACCCGAAGCCCTGGTATTGCAGTGATTGCATAGTGATAAACTGTGAGCTGCTAAAAGAAACAGAGTCGGAGTTCTGTTATGATTGTCCGAAATACCCGTGCAGGAGACTAAAGAACCTCGATAAAAGATACAGGACCAGGTATGGCACTAGTTTCTTCGATAATCTTGCCATGATAAAGGAACAGGGGATGGACCGGTTTCTTGCTTTCGAGACCGCAAGAAGAAAGTGTCCGCAATGCGGATCGACACTCTGCATTCACCGGACGTTCTGCTTTGAGTGCGGATTTACAAATCAAAACATCAGCTGATCAATGAGATCAATCAATGACTATATTCTGAAATACCCTGGGGAGGTCCCTGATACTAACAAGAAAACTACAATGATCAAAAGACAGATTTTAAGCCTGGCAGTGCTAATTCTGCTGCTTGTCTCGTGCGGCAGGGACTACACTTCAAAAGAGTACCTGAACACGGTGCTTGGAAACCTTAACCAGATAGAAACAGCATCTTACTATGAGTTTGGTGAAGCCTGGAGTCCCGGCGATACAGCGGCTTCCTTTGTCTTTACCCGGTTTATCAGGGAGTACAGGAACCCATCTGACACTGCAATAGGGTCAAGCTTTGTGACCCTTGATTCCCTTACAAGATCAAAGGCATCTTTTTGTTACGACGGTCTTATGCGGGCAACATTCTATGAAGAAGAAAGGGGCATAGTGATTGACAGTTTCAGGGTGAGGCAGCTGCCATTCAGGCCATTGAGTCCGCCTTTCTACAACTATGTGACGAGTATAATCAATTATGCCCTCACAACCGGTGACAGTATTGTCCTTGAGGTGAAGGAACAGGAGAGGGATGTATTTATGCGTCTGACTATCAATGAGGAAGACCAGGTTGAGTTCTTCGGAAAAGCCTTCCATATGCCGCCTTCTCCTTATACTTATGGCGATAACACCTCAATTTTTGAACTGTGGATAGATAAGGAGACAAATCTTCCATATAAGGTCAGGCGCGAGATGTCTCACGACATTTCGGTTTCGACATCCCTTGACCCGGAGTTTAACAAGCTTGATATCAACGACTTCAGGGCTGCGGATTTTTTCCCGCCCGATTTTGAGATAAGACAATACGGGTACAAAACTACGGATGAGGAGAAAAGTGCTCTCTTAAACGGTTCGGCACCGGAGTGGACACTGCAGTCAGCGGATAATCAGACTGTCTCACTGGCAGATTTGACTGCCAGGGTTGTTTTGATACAGTTCACGAGTGTCAGTTGCGGACCCTGCAGGGCGTCGGTCCCTTTCCTGAAGGAATTAAACAAGGAGTACGGGAAGGATGATTTTACACTTGTGGCAATAGAGTGCACAAGCAAAAACCTGAATTCACTCATAAACTACATGAGCAGGAACCAGTTTGATTACACATTTCTGCAGGCAGATAAGGAAGTGCTTAAAAACTACTCCATCGGGTCATATCCGGTATTTTTCATACTTGATCAGAGACGTGTAATAAGGGAGATTATCAAAGGATATGCTGAGGGGGCCACTGATGAAAGAATCCGGGTGACAATCAGTAATTTGTTGAAATAACTTCCCGGGATAAGAGAATAGATTGGCCAGTACCTTTAAAATCAACTATCTACATCATTTCTGACTGCTTATTGTAGTAGTTTGTGCTTTCGAAAATCCTGTCGGCGTTGGCAGCAATGAATCCCGGATACTGGGTGCCATCGGGCCGGTTATACCTGAGGGTAAACTCATAGAAGCACGAGGGTATCTCGTGTATCCCACCGGTAAATTCAATGGGTTGGATCTCCGCCAGGGTTGCCGACTGTTCGAGCAACTCCTCCGGTGTTCCATAGATCTCACCTCCGACAGTCGTCATAAGATAGCCGTTTCCTTTAATAAAATCATTTACTGACTGCAGGTTTGGGAACTGTTTCAGTTCATTGACCTTAACGGCAAAATGGTTGGCGCGGTAGCCGTATACAAGCAGCCATGCTGCGTATTCCGATTCTTCGCGCAGTCTGTTGTAGGTGTCAAATGATACTTTGCCCCAGATGTTGCCTTCGTAAACCAGATCCGGGTCAGCATAAACGCTGTCAGCCAGGCTGTTCAGATATCTTCGGACGGTTGTCTTGAGGTAATCACTGAACTGATCAGTAAGCAGCTCGCTGATAAATACCTTGGGTACGGTCGGATCATTCTTATGCTCAAAATGTTTGCCTCTCAACTTTTTGGCCTTGAATTCGTAGTTTCCGCGCGCCTCATACCCGTTTGCGGTAAAAACCCTGGCAATCACATCGATATTCATCCTGGGGTCATCGAATGTTCTCAGGGCAATATGATCATGAACAACCTTTTCTCCCCTGGCTGTAAAAAGATCATAGATTCGCTTTGCACCGGGATTCTCTGTTGAATAGCGGTTCCAGAACCGCTCAAAAATCATGGCTGTTTCCATATTTCAGTGATTTTTACCAACCTGTCAGACAAATCTAAATCAAATTCACATCAGACGCTGCTCCCGTGGGATTCTTTTTTACTGAGTGATTAGTTGCCAGGCGAAAACCTTCCCTATTTTTCATTTTGGAACGCGGAGAACAATTTTTGGGACGCTGAGCAAAGCCTTATAAAAAATTGTAGCCGACCTTTGTACCACAATAGGATCAGAAGATAATCTGAAATGATGGTTATTTAATGGATTTGTTCAATAACTAAAATCATTTGGTCATGAAAACAATTCGTCTCATTTCTTTTCTTTCAATTCTGCTGGTCATTGCTGCATGTGAGAAGCAGAATCAAAACTATGATCTGCCACCGGTGCCCGGTGGAATTAATGACCACTTCAATTTTAATCCTGGAGAATTAAAAATTGCAGTTCTGTCAGATCTTCACTACATGGACCCCTCACTTCTCAGGGCAGATGGTCCTGCATTTCAGATGTACCTTATGCAGGATCGTAAGCTGCTGGCCGAGAGTGATGCCATCCTCAGGCAACTGATAAAGGAGTTATTGATTGAAAAGCCAGACCTGGTACTCATCACGGGCGATCTGACAAAAGACGGTGAACTTGTTTGTCATCAGGCGGTCATCAGGCAGCTCAGAATTCTGGAGGCAAATCGCATCAAAGTGCTTGTAATTCCGGGGAATCATGACATAAGCAATCCGGATGCTGTATTGTTTGATGGTGACCACACTGAGGTGGTACCGACCATTTCTCCGGATCAGTTCAGCGAACTGTATGCCGGGTACGGTTATGGTAGTGCAATTTCCAGGGACCCGAACTCTCTTAGTTACATTTCAGAGCCTTATAAGAATCTTTTTGTGGTCGCACTGGATGCAAATGAATACTATGACAACACTCCGGAAGGCAGCGTCACTGCCGGTAATATCAAAGAGGCCACAATGGACTGGTTGAATGAGCAACTTGCCGGCCTTAAGCAAAAAAAGGGAAAAGTGCTGATAGGAATGATGCATCACGGAGTTATAGAACATTTCATGGGCGAATCCGTCATATTTCCTGATTACCTGATTGATGACCGTTTTGTCAGGGCAGAGGAACTGATGCAGGCAGGGCTGAAGGTAATTTTTACCGGACATTTCCATGGCAATGATGCCGTCCGGCTCCAATCGGGAAACCTTTCGCTGACTGATATTGAAACAGGCTCACCTGTAAGCTATGATTCACCCTACAGGGTCATAAGCCTTAAAGAGGGCATAATGTCTGTCACAACAAGTCATATTACTACCATAGACTATCCCGGATTAAATGGGGTTCCGTTTCCTGAATATGAAGCTACCATTTCCTATAATGCATTCAAGTTTCTCGCACAGTATATGCTGATGAGTCCTCCGTACAATGTGCCTGAGGTGTATGCAGAAATGGTTGCACCGTTCTTTTCGAAGGCCATGTTGGCTCATTTTGCCGGTGATGAGACAATATCAGCTGAGACGAACGCGGAAATTGAGCTGGTATATAGTATTTCCTCAGACCTTGGGAATATGTTATACGGTTTTTATACTGATCTGCCACCCTCTGATAATGACTTTGTTATTGACCTGAATTAGCGGAAGGCCAGTGGCTGGTCAATTGGTGGCAGGAATTGAGCGAAGGGGGTGATTATTCGCTCGCTGACGCTCGCTCATGATCACAGTCTGGGGGATGACTATAAGAAAAGGCCTCTCACTCGCTTCGGTCGCACCGTAAAAAACAAAGCCTCCTCTGCTTTCCGCAGAGGGAGGCTTTTTCTTATGTCGGGGTAGTGTGATTCGAACACACGACCCTCTGGTCCCAA
>CAZOHL010000002.1:24170-33303 GCA_964579645.1 uncultured Rikenella sp.
GGCTTTTTCTTATGTCGGGGTAGTGTGATTCGAACACACGACCCTCTGGTCCCAAACCAGATGCGCTAACCGGACTGCGCTATACCCCGAAACGGCGATGCAAAAATAGAAAGATTTTTGTAACTTCGGCCTCCCGGACAGTTTAATTGCGTATTGTAAAACCATTTGGCACCAGGTTTGTTATTAGTGAACTAAATGACTGAAAAAATGAAAAAAAGATTCATTGCAATGGCATCCCTCATAGCCTTCTTACTGGCTCCCGCCATGTCTCAGAAGTCGTTCTACGACTTTACCGTCGAGTCTATTGACGGACAACAGTACAGCATGGCTGACCTGAAAGGCAAAAAGGTAATGATTGTGAATACAGCTTCAAAATGCGGCCATACACCCCAGTACAAGGACCTCGAACTGCTCAATAAGGCTTACAAGCAAAAACTGGTCATTATCGGATTCCCGGCAAATAACTTCATGGGGCAGGAGCCCGGAACCAACGAGGAGATAAAAGAGTTCTGCGACAGCAAGTACGGTGTGACATTCCCGATGATGTCCAAAATATCAGTTAAGGGCGATGACATGCACCCGCTCTACAGATGGCTCACCAGCAAAAGCGCGAACGGTGTCCTCGATTCGGAGGTATCATGGAACTTCCAGAAATATCTCATAGACGAGAACGGTAAATTTGTTGGTTACTTTAAACCCGCGGTCAAACCTCTCTCTGACGAGGTTGTTAACTGGGTTACCAAGGGACAGTTCTCACAGGTGAAATAAATTCAGACTGCAGTTAATATGACGGCTGGCATCCCCGGCCGTTTTTTTTAGTCTGTTACCTTGCCCTGCCGTGCATCTAACGGGGCCTCCACGGCCACAAACGTTTTAATGAATCTAACCCCGAACTTTTTGTTTAACCTGTTGTTATACATAAAAATCAAACGTCATGGCAGATCTGAGAACACGCTACATGGGCATCGAACTGAAAAGCCCGATTATTGCAGGGGCCAGCAACCTGGTGACTGATATCCACAAGCTGCAGAAACTGGAACAGGCCGGTGTCGCAGCCATCGTCTACAAGTCTCTCTTCGAAGAGCAGGTGCAGCTCGAGAACCTTGAACTGTATGAACTAAAAACTGAGTACGAGCACAGACACGCCGAACAGGTGACTCTTTTCCCCAACTCCCAGTCTGTGCCCGAATCTCCTGACGACTATCTTGTACACCTTAAGAAAGCCAGGGAGGCTGTTTCTGTGCCTCTTTTTGCCAGCCTTAATGCTGTAACTGACGAAGTATGGGTAGAATATGCAGTGAAAGCTGCGGCTACAGGCGTTGCAGGTCTGGAACTGAATTTCTATTCTCTCCCGGATGAGTCTGGCAGTGACAGGGAAACAATTGAAAAGAAGCAGGTGGAGACCCTTCGCAAGATCAAGGCGGCTGTGAAGATACCTGTGGCAGTGAAAATCACTCCCTACTACACGAACACACTGAAGTTCATTTCAGAACTTGACGGAGCAGGCGCTGATGCCGTTGTAGTATTCAACAGGCTGCTGCAACCTGATATTGATATCTACACCGAGAAGCATACGATGCCGTACAACCTGAGTGGCAGCGAAGACAACAGGCTCCCTCTCAGGTTCACCGGTATGCTCCACGGAAACGTCAAATCATCTGTATGCACCTCCACAGGAGTTTATTCGGCAAATGACGTGATCAAAATGATACTTGCCGGCGCTGATGCGGTGCAGGTTGTGAGCACATTATACCGAAACGGTGTCGAGGTGGTAAAATCAATGACCGAAGAAATTGATAAGTGGATGGACGGTCATGGTTACAGAAACCTTGACAGCTTCCGCGGGAAACTGTCTATGAAGAAGTCTGAAAACAAGCTTCCTTATACACGTGCACAGTATATCGATTTCATGCTGAATTCAGGCGATATCATGAAGAAATACCGCTCGCTGAGCTGATCAGCCATGCGGAAAGTGACGAAAGACGGATGGCCTCACTGAGGCCGTCCTTTTTTGTCAAAAGCCTGTCGTTGCCGCGAAGCATTCCCAGGTAGAGAAAGGCGTATTCTTCAGGTGTAGGTCCCCCTGGCACCTCTGAATCAGTCAGATGCTTCCTGAAGAGAGGATTGAGTATCTGCACCTCAGCTTCATGAAGCTTTTCCCTCAGCTTCTCAATTCTGCTGTGACCCTGGGCAAAGTCCTTCATCAGCAGCGGATTGCGAATGATAAGGTCGCCAAGCTGTTGCATCCTCGCCTCACCGTATCGCCTGATAACATGTCCGAACTCCTCATCTGACCGTGCAATGTCTGCAAGCGGCACAATGATCTGCCTTATCTCCTTCTCAACAACGGCATCATAGATCTCTGCCTTGTTCGTGAAATACATGTAAACCGTGCGCCTGCCCCGACCGGCTGCTGCTGCTATCGTCTCCATGGTGGTCCTTCGCAAACCCACCGTGGCGAACAGCCTGGCAGCAACGTCAATTATCATATCACGCGTACTCTTCCTTGCCATTGCACAAAATAAGAAATATGTGCAAAGTTAGCAAAGCGAGGAAATTATAGTTTATTTTTAATGATTTATTCAATAAACGGACAGTAATGAAAAGAATCCTGGTAGTATTTCTATGTCTGCTTCCATTGACTGCGGGCGGACAGATAATTGTTGACAAGCCTCTGAGTGCCAGGCTTACCGGTTATGACATTGACGTGACCCTTGACACGGACAAGCACACGATCAGCGGCAAGATGACGGCCTGGTGGGTCAATAATTCATCTTCACCTGTGGGAGAGGCGATGATGCATATGTACCTCAACGCCTTCAGCAGCAACCAGAGCACTTTCGCCTCACGAGGGAGGTGGTCCGCAGCAGGCGATGACGGCTGGGGCTGGGTCAGAATCAACTCAATGAAGGATGGCAGCGGAAACGATCTCTCCGGATCTTTCGGGTATGTTTCGCCTGATGACGGCAATGAAAATGACAAAACAGTACTGAAGGTCGCACTTCCTCAACCTGTGGCTCCGGGAGACACTCTTGTTCTGAAGATCGACTTCGTATCAAAATTGCCATCTCCTATTCAGAGGACCGGTTATGAAGAAGATTTCCACTTTGTGGCGCAGTGGTTCCCGAAGTTCGGGGTTTATGAGACTGCCGGTATGCGCCAGCGCGAAGCTGACGGATGGAACTGTCACCAGTTTCATCCCAACTCAGAGTTTTATTCGAACCATTCGGTTTACAATGTGGCTGTTACTCTTCCCTCTGAATATGTTGCCGGTTCAGGAGGCAAACTCATCGAGGAAATAGGTCTTGGTGACAGTCTTAAAAAGGTTGTTTGGAGGGCAGAGGATATAGTAGATTTTGCATGGACAGCCTGGCCCGGGTATAAGCTTGTTACAAGGAAATGGAACAATGTGGATATTATCCTCATGACCAGTAAGACCGGCCTGTCAAAGGCTGAAAACCACCTGGATGCGGTTGTTTATGCTCTCGAGTATCTTGCAGAAAGGGTTGGGCCTTATCCGTGGCCCCACCTGACATTCGTCGATCCTCCTCTTTCAGGCTCAGGCGCAGGCGGAATGGAATACACCACGCTGTTCACCACGATGGGAGGCGGTGCAGTCCCGACATTCCTCAAGATGCCTGAGATGGTAACAATTCACGAGTTTGGCCATGCCTACTTCATGGGAATCCTGGCGAGCAATGAATTTGAGGAGCCATGGCTCGACGAAGGCGTAAATTCATACTGGGAGCAGCGAATAGTTGACCATTATTACGGAGGAGGATACGGACTCGTCAGGCTGCCTTTTCTTAAGATGTCAGACACTGACCAGGGGAGGCTCAGCTACATCACTTCACCCAACCGTACTATAGCTTCAAATGATCTGCCTTCGTGGATGTATCCTCACGGAACTTATTCCATGATGTCATATAACAAGACCGCAACCTGGCTGCACACCCTTCAGGGGATTGTAGGCGATGAAACAATGGACAACATATTCAGGGAGTATTATCGCCGCTGGGCTTTCCGCCACCCTTCGGGGCGTGACTTTATTGCAACAGTTAACGACGTCGTGAAGAAAGAGCATGGCGACCGGTTCGGGGAAGACATGAACTGGTTTTTTGACCAGGTGCTTTACGGCAAGGGGGAATGTGATTACAGGGTTTCGGGAATCACCAGCAACAAGATCAGGAGCTATTCCGGAGTTGTGGAAGGTGACTCGGTGACTTACACCCGAGGTGACCGGAAGAGCGACACATTGTATATTTCAAGGGTGAGTATCGAGAGGTTGGGTGACTTAATGCTTCCTGTTCAAATCCTGGTAAGATTTGATAACGGTGAGGAGGTTCTCGAAACCTGGGACGGCAAGGCCACTTACAAGGACTTTGAGTATACCGGAGCCAGAAAGGTTGTATGGGCCAAACTTGATCCGTATGACAGGAATGACATGGATGTAAATCGCATTAACAATTCGTGGACGCTTGAGCCAAGCCACACAGCAACAAGACGCATGCTGAACAAATTCGTACTCCTGATGCAGATGATGATTTCAGTTTTCACCTTATAAATTACCCGGGATGAGCTTTTTCAAGACACTTAAGAAAGGGGCTGCCGCTGCGGCATCTTCATATAAACTGATACTCCTTATATGGGTTACAACCCTGGTTCTTACACTGGCAGTCGGGTTTCCGCTCCGTTCATTCCTTAATATGATGTTCGGGAACAGCATGGCAGTCGAGCGTCTGAACGATGGCTTCGACCTCGGCCTTGCTGGTGACCTCGGCAAGCCTTTCAGCGCCCTGATGGCGTCAGTCTCGGCAGGCACCCTTCTTATCGGACTGGCAGGTTTCTTCATAATGACATTTTTTGCAGGCGGACTGTTCAGGAGGTTCACCCTGGCCTGGGGCCGGCTCAGGGTTTCGGAATTCCTCAGGGCGTCAGCCGGAAACTTCATACCGTTCCTCAAAATCGCGCTGCTGATGATGCTGATTATAGGAGCCTATACCTTCGTGCTGATTGGTATTCCCGGAATTGCAGGTTTAGCTGTCTCCGGTTCACCCAGGTTCACCGGAATTATATTCTATTTCGTGTTTGCCCTGTGGGTTCTTGGCCTTCCGGTCTGGCTCTTTGTGGCCGACGCCTCAAGGAGGTGGATAGCTGCCACAGGTTCGCGGAAGGTGTTCAGAGCTATCGGCGCTGGATTCAGGGCACTCAGGGAAAGGTTCTGGCTCTCATACCTGACGGTTCTTGCAATCGTAATTATCAATGCAATATTTCTCATTGCACTGTTGTGGTTCGCAGCCACTTCCACTCCTGAAAGGGGGATAATTGTATTCCTGTTTTTTATTGCCACCCAGGCACTCTTCATCATAAGACTCTTCATGAAGGCATGGCGTTACGCATCAGTCTGCGAGGCCGTGCAGTAGACGTAAATCCGACAGTAGCCCGTAAGAAATATATTAACTGTTTATATCAACCAAACCTGACAAAAATGAGAAGAAGTATCTCCGGAATTATTCCGACAATATTGTTTTTAAGCCTTATGATTGTTTTGCCATCCCGTCTGTCCGGACAGGCAAAACAACCTGTTCTGAACGGTACAGACCGTGTTGTCATGTTCAGTGCTCAGGCCGGTTTGCTGGCTTCATCGCCTTATAAGGATTTGCACTGGCAGTATGTCGGACCAACAAATATCAGCGGAAGATGCACTGACGTGGAAGCTGTTTCGCCCAGGGGCGGACAATATATAATCTGGGTAGGATCGGCTACCGGCGGTGTGTGGAAATCAGTCAATGAGGGAACCACCTTTGAACCTGTATTTGACGAGATGCCCACTGCCTCCATCGGAGACATAGCTATAGATCCCGGGAATACGGATGTAGTATGGGTCGGGACCGGTGAGGCAAACATTTTCCGCAGCTCCAATGCCGGGTGCGGTGTATTTAAAACCACAGACGGAGGTAAAACATGGAATCTTATGGGTCTTGAGAACACCCACACTATAGGAAGGATAAGGGTTAACCCCGAGAACTCCGATATTGTTTATGTTGCAGCCACAGGCCATGAGTGGACACCGAATGAGGAGAGAGGCCTGTACAAGACCACAGACGGTGGCAAGACCTGGGTAAAGATTCTCTCTGTCAATCAGAACACAGGTGTTTTTGATCTGGTGATGGATCCGCGTGATCCGAACACGCTCTATGCTACAACCTGGGAGCGTATGAGGATGAAGTGGAATGACCCGCGCACCTGGCCGGAGACGCGCAATTGCGGTGTCTGGAAATCGACTGACGCCGGTAAAACATGGAAGGAAATCAACACCGGACTTCCCGCACCACAGCACCGCGGACGAATAGGTGTGGATATCTCTCTGTCCAATCCAGATGTGCTTTACCTGTTGCTTGACAACTACGAAATAGCCTATAAGGCAAAGCCGGGTGAGCTTGATTCATATGGCCGCCAGAAGCAGGATGTGATCAGAGGGGCTACCGTTTACCGTTCCGATAATGCAGGGGCATCATGGAGACAGGTCAGCGGGCTCACCGAAGAGACAAAGGTTTACATGGAGCATCATTCGGGAACTTACGGATGGGTCTTCGGGCAGATCAGGGTTGACCCGAAGGATGAGAACACAATATATACCCTTGGCATCGAGCTCCACCAGTCGGTTGACGGAGGAGCCACCTTCAAAACTCTCGATGGTCCGCATGCTGACCATCACGGTCTGTGGATCGACCCGAACAACCCCAATTACCTGCTAAACGTGCAGGATGGCGGTCTGACAATATCCTACGACAAAGGCGCCAGCTGGAAATATCCGATTGATGTGCTTCCTCTTGCACAGTTCTACAATATTGCGTATGACTTCAGCGTGCCTTTCAGGGTATTCGGTTCAATTCAGGATCATCACAGCTTCTATGGTAGCGTTGATCTATCGCGCGGACGTGACAGGGTAAGACCCGTGGAATTCAGGAACACTCTCGGAGCAGAGGGAAGCTCTCATGCAGTTGACCCACGCGACAATAATACTGTTTATTCAAGCACCTTCTACGGTGCACTTGCCAGGGCAGAAATAGACAACTATCCGGCTAGCCGCAAGAACCTTCTGCCTGTGAGATATGCCGATGAGCCACGCCTGAGGGGACAGTGGGTTGCCCCAACCCTTCTCTCACCGCATAACCCTGACATTGTATACCACGGGATGCAGTATGTAATGATGTCACGCGACAAGGGTAACACATGGGAGTTCATCAGCCCTGACCTCACATTCAATGACCCGAAAAAGCAGGGTGACATAAGCTATCAGACCATACAGACTCTTGATGAGTCACCTCTGAGGGCTGGACTGCTTTATGCAGGGACCGATGACGGCCGGATATGGCGGACCAGGGACGGGGGAAAGATCTGGACTGAGCTGAAGCCGAAAAACGTTCCGGTAAGATGGGTGTCAAGGATTGTGGCATCGAAGTATGACATTGGCACAGTCTATATGACGCAGACAGGCAGGAGGGATGATGATTTCCAGGTTTATGTATGGAAATCAGCCGACTTTGGTGATACCTGGACCGATATTTCAGGAAATATCCCTGTCGGACCGGTTAATGTAATCAGGGAGGACCCGGTTAAGAAGGATCTGCTTTATGTTGGAACTGATGCCGGCGTTTACATAAGCAAGGACGGTGGTACCAAATGGGATGTGCTTGGTGATCTTCCCTTTGCATATGTTCATGACCTGCAGGTTCATCCGCGTGACAATATGATAATAATTGCCACCCACGGCCGGGGCATGTTCGTGCTTGATGCCAACCCTGTCAATGAAAAGGACAAGGTCAGGTGGCCCAGGTGGTGACAGGTACAATGCCTGCACTGACGGGAATTAGTAACCCCGGGGAAGGTATCACTGAGCCCGGCAAATATACTGTTACTCTCACCTGCGGAAGCGTCAGTGAGAGCACCACCGGCACCGTTCCTGAAAGGTGGAGATGGCCGGTGCTGAACTACCGTGGCGACGGGCAGTTTGGAATTTCAGATCGGTAGTGCTTTCTTTGACCCATTGATAGAGAAACCGGCATCATGACATTGACAACAGGTACAAACGGAAACGGAGACAGGGTTAAAGTAATCAGGAAGATTCACCGCCTGACGGCCTCATTTCTCTCTGTTGCCCTGGTCATCGTGGCCGTTTCCGGAATACTCCTCGGCTGGAAAAAGAACAGCAACGGGTACCTGCATCCGATCTCCCATGAAGGGACTACTTCCGATTTCCGGCAATGGCTACCGCTTGATTCGCTTAACGCGATAGCTATCCGAACCCTTCATGAAACAGGCAGGAAGGATCTGAGCGAGGAGCTTGACAGGATCGACATCAGGCCTGATAAGGGTATGGTAAAGTTCGTGTTTGCGCATCACTACCACGGTGTTCAGCTTGACGGCGCAACGGGAGAGGTGCTCTATGTTGAAAACAGGAGATCAGACCTGGTTGAAGACATACATGACATGTCAGTGATAGACAGGTTGCTCGGAATAGAAGGAGAGGTGTTCAAACTTATCTATACAACCTTCACCGGACTTTCACTGCTTGTGTTCACAGCTACCGGTTTGTGGCTCCGTTACTTTTCCCGACGTGGGAAAGTGAATAAGAGATAAAAGATCATGCCGGGCAGGATTTAATCAGCGATTGTGACCCTCAAACTTCTTCAGAATTCAGGCAATCTGTAGAACCAGGCGGTTGCCGAGAAGTCGATTGTTGTCTTGACCCAGTGCCACATTTCGATGTCAGCCCTTAGTGATTCCCTGAAAGGTATCGCATCGAGTATCCGGTATCGCATATTCACGCTCATCCCCGGTTGAAAGTTGCCATATCCGGCCGGTTGTGCAATCAGCGGGTGGTCAAACGGTTCCGGCCGGCACCATGCATAACCGTAGTAATCCTCCGTTCCCGTGCCGAAAGATGAGGGGAAGGTTTCGCTGTCAGCGTAAATCTTCTCATCGCCCTCACCCCACCAGGCGTCAGCAGTGTTGAAAACCAGCACTGCGTCACCGGCATAGAGCCCTTTCCCTTTCAACTCAGCGATGTTCAGGTCAGTATGCAGTCCTGTTCCTCCGGTATTCTCTGAGCCGGCAGTCTCAAACCCCG
>CAZOHL010000002.1:33403-73397 GCA_964579645.1 uncultured Rikenella sp.
TCAGTATGCAGTCCTGTTCCTCCGGTATTCTCTGAGCCGGCAGTCTCAAACCCCGGGTATTCCTTCCATGTGGCGCCGAAATGCATTGAGTTGTCATCCCAGCTGTATTGTGCAAGGGTAACAAGGGCTTTAACACCAATTGTATCTCCCGTGCTGTTGACTATTCTTATGGTGCAGCTGTCGCGAAACGGCATCAGCCACGATGATCTCAGTGTACCGTCAGGATCCGTCGCTGTAAAGCGGGTGTGAGAGGTATTGTACGCATAACCCGTACCGAAGAAGGTGCCCGCCGGCACCTCCACGGTCCGGTGGCCGTCGAAGCTCATGAGAATGACTGTACCTTTCAGCAGGGCTGCCGTATCGGATCCGGAGAGTTTGAGAGAGAGGTTACTTACAGCAAGGTCCTTTCCGATGACTGATATCTTGCATTCCGTGCCTGAAGGGAACCTGCCCTCAGCTGACCGCTGCTCCCTGCCGGTTTCCTGACCAAATTTCTCATTGATCAGGTTTGCAGCACATTCTGCGATTGCAAGGGTGTCATCACGAAATGTTTCGCTCTTTGCGGAGACAACTCTTGTGCCTTCTTCATAGATCCGGACGCCTATATTGTAATATATCGAGGGTTTGCGTCTCTGTGGTGTGATGAGAACGGAGTCGTTTTCGAGAGTGACAATGCACTTTTCAGCAAACGGGATCGGGAGATAGAGGTTGTATCCGCGGTGCTGAGGTTCCGTCAGAGGCGAGACTGACGTGCTGAGTGGTGCAGGTGCCAGGACACCTCCGCCGACAAGCTCCGGAGCCATTCCCTCGATGACCGGTTCTGCCTGGCCGTCAAGATAAACCCTTATGTACGAGTTCAGTGCGTCTTCATTTCCGAATGTCATCCACCATCGGACAATAGCGCCGGGTCCGTCAGCTTCAAGCATTACATATTCATGCCGTCCGTCCGCATTCTCTTCACGGATGAATTGGGTATAGTCATTGTTGGCGTACCATCCGGAGCTGTCAGGATGTATGCTGCGCCTGTCGTACGAGCTGAACTGCACCAGCCTGTAGTCTGGCGAGGGGTAACGTGTCAGTGTTTCTTCGGAGGCCATCTCCCGGAGCAGCGACCGGAAGGTGATTACATTTTCATTCCTGCATGATGTGCTCAGGATCGTAAGTGATATTGCAAGCAGATAGATAATGCTGAATATGTGCTTTTTCATTGATAAGGCTTTGGGATTAAAGTTATTCATTCAAACAAAATTTCTACATTGCATATCGGATTTTATATTCTACACCCCTGAAATGAGAACAACCCTGCTATTAATTGTGATGGCCGCAATAATGGCCTCATGCAAACCTGCCCCTCAGAATTATCTGAAGAGAGACGGACGTAATATAGTTGACAGCAACGGTGAACCATTTCTCCTTCGCGGCATCGGGCTGGGTGGATGGATGCTGCAGGAACCCTATATGCTGAAGCTGTCAGGTATTTCACCGGCTCAATATGATATCAGGAAAAAGATTACTGCCCTTGTCGGAGAGGAGAGATGCCGGGAGTTTTATGATGCCTGGCTGGCCAATATGGTCACCCGGCGCGATATCGATTCACTGAAGGCATGGGGCTTCAACTCGGTCAGGCTGCCAATGCATTACAACCTGTTTACTCCACCAGTAGAGGAGGAGCCAGATTCAGTTGAATTTACATGGATTGAGAACGGGTTTATTATTACCGACTCGCTGCTTGCATGGTGCGGGGCCAATCAGATGTACCTGATCCTTGACCTTCATGCTGCACCCGGTGGACAGGGGAATGACATACCCATTGCAGATGTAGACACCACAAAACCGAAGCTCTGGGAGAACGAGGTTAACCGCAGGAAAACTATTGCTATCTGGCACAAGCTTGCAGAGCGATACAGCGACGAGCCATGGATAGGCGGTTATGATCTGATCAATGAAACCAACTTTGCCCTTGAGGGTAATGCAGCGCTGCGGAAACTTTTGATGGAGATAACGGCAGCAATCAGAATGAATGATACCAATCACATTATCTTTATAGAGGGGAATCATTTTGCAACTGACTTTGCAGGGCTGACCCCTCCGTGGGATAGTAATATGGTCTACAGTTTTCACAAGTACTGGAATGCGCCCGCGAGGGAAACCATTCAGAAATACCTGGATATCAGGAATCAGTATAATGTTCCCCTGTGGATGGGCGAGTCAGGCGAGAACAACAATGAATGGTACCGTTCGGCTGTGCATCTGTTTGAGACAGACAGCATCGGATGGGCATGGTGGACGCTGAAGAAGCTTGGGTCAGAGAGCGGGATAATGAATGTAATGATTCCCGACGGTTACCAGCAGATCATTGATTATTGGAGGGGTAATGGGCCGGCGCCCGCGCCTGATGAGGCATACCGTGTCCTGATGCAGCTCACCGAAAACATCCGGATTGAGAATTGCACAGTCAATTACGGGGTCATTGATGCGTTGTCTGGCAGATAGGGCGCTCATCCTTCTGCAATTCTTGATGGTCTACCATCTTTATCGAATGTCATTTGCTGTTTCACTACTGCCTGATGCCTACTGCCTATTGCCCGGCTGTAAGTATAAATACTCAAAAAAAATGGGCTAAAAGCCCGTTCCGGGCATCATAAGTCATTGCTAATTTTGAACTTCCCAAAATGGACAAATTCGGGACTTATGGAAGATCTCTATTCAAGGCTGATGCAGGATATACGTTTCGAGGAGGGACTGAAGGCCTGCATGAACTGCGGCATATGCACCGGCATATGTCCCGCAGCCGAGTATTACCAATACGATCCGCGCCGGGTTGTGGACCTGGTTCAGACCCGAAACAATGATGTCATCAGGGAGTTGCTGAAGAGCGAGACAATATGGTATTGCGGCCAGTGCATGAGCTGCAAGACTCGCTGTCCGAGGGGCAATACCCCTGGAATGGTAATAATGGCTCTCCGCAAGCTGTCACAGGAGCTCGGATACTTCACTGCTTCCGAAAAGGGGAGGCAGCAGTTCGCAATTAAGCGTACAGTGGGTGACAATGTACTCAAACACGGGTACTGTGTCGTCTCATATGACGTTGATCCTGCGTCCCATCCGGAACAGGGTCCGGCATGGGAGCACTATTACAATCATATGGATGACTCACTGGCCCGCCTCGGCGGGGAGCTGAACGGAAAGGAGGGTCCCACGAGACTAATCCCTGATGATGTTCTGAATGAGCTGAAGAGTATATTCAAGGTTACTGGCGGACAGGATCTCTATGATGCAATAGAGGATGCCTCCGAGAAGAAGGCTGAAGAGATGGGGATGGAGTTCAAAAAGGAAGGTCGTGATTTTGAATATTTCAGGCATGTGGTCAGTGCCGACAACGGAAGCCACCAGAGTGAACCTGAGGACGTAAGGAAGGATGTATATGAAACCCGAAGGTAAGAAGAGGATCTGGGCAGAGTACCAGAAAGAAATTCCTGATGATCATTTCTTCTATGTCAGGTCATGCATCAGGCAGACATTCTTTGCCGGTTCCGAGCAATGCTTCCTGAAGATTCTTCGCGATGACCTGGGAAAGGATGTCTTTGAGGATCCCAGACATACCACCTGCACCGGCATAGGCTACCACGGTGATGTGGTACCGTTTGAAACAATACAGGCTGTTGTTGCTCGTCACTTTTCCCTTGCAACCGAAGCCGGGTATAAGCACATTGCTATCTCATGCGTCACCTCGTTTGGCATCTATACTGAAATTCTTGAGACCTGGAAACATTTCCCGGAAACACTTGAACGTACACGTGAGGATCTTTATAAGGCAACTGGCAGAACCTTTGACGTCCCGGAAACCATTTCGCACACAAGTGATATCATCTATAAATTCAGGGATCAGATAGCACGCAAGGCGAAGTATAACCTGGTTGACATAAATACCGGCAAGCCGCTGAAGGTTGTCGAGCACATAGGTTGCCACTATTCAAAAATGTTTCCTAAGTCGGGAATTGGCGGTGCCGAGTTCCCGCATGTGCTGGTTGGCATGGTTGAAGCCTGGGGAGGCGATATAATTGATTACCCTGAACGACGCCACTGCTGCGGCTTCGGCTTCAGACAGTACCTGGTGCAGGCCAACAGGGGCTATTCACTCTTTGCCTCGCGCAAGAAGTTTGAATCGATGGAGCCCTACAGACCCGACCTGATAATTGCCAACTGCCCGGGTTGCACCATGTTTATGGACCGCTGGCAGTATACGATAAAGGAGATGGACGGCATCAGCTATGGCGCAGACGGTAAGGGAATTCCAGTGCTGACCTATGAGGAGGTGGCAGGCCTGGTGTTGGGATACAATCCATGGGAGATCGGTCTGCAGTACCATAATGTTCAGTCTATGCCCCTTCTTCGCAAAATGGGCATCAAGGCAGATCCCTCAGAGAGATTTCTTGCAAGGGATGGCTCCAGGCTGCCTGAGCCTGCCAACCTGATAAACGGATGAAAACCAATACGGCCCACATAATAGTTGCCGGTGGTGGTGTTGCCGGCATGGAAGCCGCAGGCACACTTGCCGGAATGGGTTACCGTGTCACAATTGTGGAAAAAGGGGATGAGCCCGGAGGACACCTGCTGAAGTGGCATGCACTCTTCCCTGACCGCCGACCGGCGGAAGAGGTGAAAGACTATCTCAGGAAGCATATCGAGAACCGAAACATAAACATCATCACCGGAACCACTGTTGAAAAAATCAGACATCATGGAGGCGGAGTGCTTGTGAACCTCTCCGGCGGTACCGAAGAGAAAGCTGACGCGGTTATAGTAGCCACCGGGTTTGACCTGTTCGACGCCCGGAGGAAAGAGGAGTACGGATACGGGATTTACGACAATGTAATTACTTCCGCGGAGCTGGAGGGGATGTTCAACAGGGGACGCGTGGTTAAGGCTGACGGCACTGTGCCTGCACGCATCGGGCTGATTCACTGCGTGGGCTCACGTGACGAGAAGGTCAGCAACAACCACTGCTCCAAGGTGTGCTGCGTGACGGCCGTCAAACAGGCTATAGAGATCAGAAAGATGATCCCTTCGTGTGAAGTCTTCTGTTTCTATATGGACATGCGCATGTATGGCCCCTATTACGAAGAGCTTTACCGTGAGTCGCAGGAGTTTCACAACGTCAATTTCATCAGGGGCAAGGTGTCAGAAGCTTCAGTCAATATAAACAACAGGCTGGTTATCAAGGTGGAGGATACCCTTGCCGGCAGGCCGCTTAAGATGGAGCTTGACATTATGGTACTGATGGTTGGCATGGAGATGGCCGGTGCAGGGATGAAACTTGCTGAAGCTTCAGGGATGAAAAGAGGTATAAACCGGTTCCTGGAGACAACTGATCACCATTATGGCAATAACCTCAGCGGCATTAAGGGCGTGTTTTACGCAGGCACCTGCACCGCTCCGATGAATATCACCGATACAATTTCACACGCCAGGGCGGCGGTTGCCGAAACAGTAAGATACCTTAACGGCAGATGAGTGCAAGTCAGTCAAACAAGTTTGGTTTCACAATCAACCGCAGCCGGCTGATTGACTATGATGCATCTGACAGGAAAGTAAGAGAATATATTACCCTCAGGGAACCAAGTTTCAGTCTTTGCTTTGCATGCGGCGGGTGTACTGCAACATGCACTGCGGGGATGCATACCTCATTCAACCTGAGGCGGATGAACACATACATCAGAAGGGGAGAGATAGAGCCTCTTCGCGATGAGGTGAAGCGCTGCATGCTTTGCGGAAAATGCATGCTGATATGCCCGCGCGGGGTAAACACGCGGAATGTGGTGGCGGCAGCAGCCGATGCAATAGGTAAACTGGAACGGAATGAACTCTGAGCTGTTTATCCTGCCATTCAATATCGGGCTTTATTTCATACTGATATACAGCGTGGTACGAAGCACCGTATGGTTCCGTAACCTCTCCCGCCCGGACAAGCTGCGTCTGCAGAGGGGATTCTTCGGCAGGCCGTTCATGGACAGTCTTAAAGAGATTGTAATGGAGAGCCTGTTACACCGGAAGATCTTCAGAAAGAATCCGGTTCTCGGATATATGCACATGAGCCTTGCCTTCGGCTGGTTCCTGCTGATAGTCTTCGGTACTATAGAAGCTGACTTTTTCGGGGAGAAGCATCTCAACCCGCCCTCTCATGCCATCTTCTTCCGCTGGTTTAACCCTGATCACGGAGCTGAAGGGTTCGCAAGCATCTACGGCTTCTGGATGGATCTCCTTCTTGCATTCATCCTGTCAGGCCTGTTACTGGCGATAATCAAGAGGTTCACTCCACGTCTGATGGGAATGAAGAAGACAACGAAGCATACCTGGACAGACCGTATCGCGCTGACCAGCCTCTGGCTTATTTTTCCATCGAGGTTACTGGCAGAGAGCTTCACAAGCGGGGCGCACGGCACCGGCAGCTTCCTGACCGGAAACCTGGGTGATGCACTGGCATCGTTCCTGCCTGCGGCAGCCATAGCCCCCTGGTTCTGGTGGCTCTATTCGCTCTCACTTGGTACATTCTTTATTCTTCTACCGGTTTCAAGATACTTTCACATACCCGTGGAGCTCTTCCTGATTTTCATGCGCAACTCAGGGATCACCACAGGCGACAGGCATTCGTCCTACACCGAGGTACAGACCCATGCCTGCTCATCATGCGGTGTATGCATCAGCACATGTCAGATGAGCTATGCTGCCGGGATTCATGATATACAATCGGCTTACTTCATCAAGGGTCTGAGGAACGACCGTGATATCTCGGCCATCACAGCCAACTGTCTCATGTGCGGCAGGTGCGAGGAGGTGTGCCCTGTAGGCATTGAACTCGGTCCCATGAGACTCATTGAGCGGAGACAGGGGGAGCGGAGTGACCGGACCATGAAGCTTCAGGAGAAATATTCGCTGTTGCGGAAGAGGAACAGCGTTGAGAAGACTTCAACCCAGTCATACGGATACCTTGTCAGGGAGGAGCCTGAGAAGGCTGACGTGCTTTTCTTTGCCGGATGCATGACTCATCTGACCCCTTCAGTTATTGCCGCCATGAAGAAAATTATGGAGAGTGCGGGGGTAAGGTACCGGTTCATGGACGAAAAGGGAGGTGTCTGCTGCGGAAGACCGCTTATGCTGGCAGGAAGGGACAAGGAGGCAAGGGAGCTGATTAACCATAATTCAGACATAATCTGGAAATCCGGGGCGCAGATACTGGTCACATCTTGTCCGATATGCTACAAAATCTTCAGAGAGAGCTATTATCTGGAAGCACGGGTGATGCATCACTCGGAATTTATCAACCTGCTTATCGAGGAAGGCTCGCTCCGTCTTGGTTACCTTCACAGAAAGGTTGTATACCACGATCCGTGCGAGCTGGGACGCGGATCAGGCATATATGAAGAGCCCAGGGCGGTGATAAGCTATGTGGCCGAGCTGCAGTCATCAGCACAGGAGCGGAACATGTCACTCTGTTGCGGCGGCAGCCTGGGTAATCTCACCCTGTCATCCGGAAAGAGGGCGATGATAGCCGCAGATGCCGCCCGCACACTTACCCTTGGTTCACCGGATGAGCTGATTACAGCCTGTCCGCTCTGTAAAAAAACCTTCGCCCAGGCTACTGAAACCAAAGTCAGTGATATCGCTGAACTGGTGGCAGCGGCACTCCCGGCACCCAGGAGCGAGAAGACAAAAAGGAAAACGGCAAGGAGAGCGGCCAGGGCAATCAGCAATGGTTGAAAAATTTTCTCAAAGCCTGCAAATATTTGAATTATTGACGCTTCGTATTCCAATTATTTCGATTTACTTTGGCGCCATAATTATCAGGAGAACTCTGGAATAGTTTTTGCCGGAACCTGAAAAGAAAATACAAATCGAAGAATGAAAAGAAGGATTATTGTTGCTTTTGTTTTAGGGGTTGCGATATTTTCAGGTCTTGTATCATGCAAAAATGACGCAGGTATTAACGGTCATGAAGGTAAGAACAGGAAAGGCGACGCAATGGTTGAAGGGGAGGCTGTTGTTCTGAATATAGGTGAGGCGGAACTGATACAGGTCGATAACAACCCACAGTACAATACGGCAGAGTGGCTCTTCAGGGTTGAGAAACCCGGTCGCTGGGACGTATGGCTATCAAGTCTGACTATCGATACTTCACAGCTTCATTTCGCAGAAAATGTAATTATCACAGCCGGTGAAACCAAACTCGAGAAGAAACCGGTCAGTGACCGCGTAGTTACAGATGACAAGAGTTTCTCAGGACCCTGGTACAGGGCTGATACTCACATGGGCTCAGTGTTTTTCTCCAAACCGGGCGAATACCAGGTTCAGGTTATAAGTGACAAGGTAGAGCCTCACTCAACTGACCTCTCTCAGCTCAGCATCGACAAGCATACGTTGATCAACTCAGTGATATTGAAACCCAAGTTCAACTAGCCTCTGTCTTTGCGCCAGGGGCGCTTTCACCCTCACTTTTTCTTTCCCTCAACCCATTTTCGGGCATTGACGAATGCCTTCATCCACGGCGTTATGTCATCATTGCGTCTGTCAGCGGGATAGAATGCACACTGCCATGGCATGAATGACCTCTCGAGATGGGGCATCATCGCCAGGTGCCTGCCGTCGGGCGAACAGATGCCGGCAACATCATACATAGATCCGTTGGGATTAGCCGGATAGTGATTACGGCTGTATTTCATCACAATGTTGTACTTTTCTTCAGGATATGGGAAAACGAATTGTCCCTCACCGTGTGCTACCCATATTCCCAGTTCCATCCCTTCAAGGCCTGCGAGCATCACCGATCTGCCATCTGTAATTTTAACACCGAGGAAGTCAGATTCGAACTTATGCGAGGCATTGCGTTCCAGCCGGGGCATTTCCGGATGTTCGGGCACTATCAGCCCCAGTTCCGCCATAAGCTGGCATCCGTTGCAAACGCCCAGTGAAAGTGTATCTTCTCTCCTGTAGAATTTTTCAAGCGCTATCCGGGCCTTATCGTTGTACCGGAATGCTCCTGCCCATCCTTTTGCTGAACCGAGGACGTCAGAATTTGAGAAACCGCCGACAAAGACAATCATGCTGAGCTCTTCAAGTGTCTCACGTCCTGAGATGAGGTCGGTCATATGCACGTCCTTGACGTCAAATCCCGCCAGCCATAGGGCGTATGCCATTTCGCGGTCACCGTTGACTCCTTTCTCCCTGATGATTGCGGCCCTGATTCCTGTACTTGCCTTACGGTCAGGGGTGATGCCCAGTGACCTGAAGCTGCCCGTACAGTTCTTCAGGTTGAACTGCAGAGCCTTACTGCCGTGGTTTTCAAACCGCTCCCTGGCAAGTTCAGGTCCGCATTGCCTGCGGTCGAGAAGGTATGAGCTCCTGTACCATACCGAGCGGCAGCGGTCTATATCAAACTCAAAATGGCTCTCACCGTTTGCAACTGACAGTTTTCTCTCATTTATCGGGTGGCCTATTGAAGCGAAGCGTATTCCTCTTTCGAAGAGGAATTCCTCCGTTTCCGCTTCGTCCCTTACCTGTATTATCACACCGGGATTCTGACTGTACAGCAGTCTTACGGAGTCTGGTTCTCCGATCTCTGTCAGGTTCAGTGCAAGGCCTCCCTCGCTGTTGGCAAAACACATCTCAAGAATTGTAACAATCATTCCGCCGGCCGAGATGTCATGTCCTGCAATGATTCTTCCGTCTTTAATCATCAGTTGCAATGTCTCGAATGCGGCTGCGAAGTAATCGGGGTCTGCCACTCCGGGCGCCACGGTTCCCAGGCTGCCTGCAGTCTGGCTGAATGCTGAGCCCCCCAGCTCGTGCCTCATGCCGCTCATGTCAATCCAGAAGAGTGCAGTTGAGGCATCATTTGTGATCACAGGGGTCGTGATACATCTTAAATCCTCTACCCCGGCTGCAGCGGTGATGATTACGGTACCCGGGCTGTAGACCGTGCCGTCAGGGTATTTCTGTGTCATCGAGAGGCTGTCTTTGCCCGTAGGGATATTTATTCCCAGCGCTACCGCGAAGTCGCTGGCAGCCTTTACAGCCTCGTAAAGCCTGGCATCTTCTCCCGGATTTTTGCACGGCCACATCCAGTTGGCTGAAAGGGAGACGCTCCTGAGTCCGTCAGGCATAGGAGCCCAGACTATATTTGTAAGAGCTTCGGCTATCGAGAGGACTGAGCCGGCAGCGGCGCTGACAAGGCCGGCTGCTGGAGCATGACCCAGGGAGGTTGCCATTCCGTTCATACCACGGTAATCGAGTGCAATGGCCCCCAGGTCATTGAGAGGCAGTTGCAGTTCTCCTGCGCACTGTTGCATTGCTATCCTGCCGGTCACTGACCTGTCGACCTTGTTTGTCAGCCAGTCCTTGCACGCCACTTCCTCGAGTTGTAACACCGCATCGAGGTACCTTGCCGGGTCAGACTGGTCATAGCTGAGATCTCCAGGCAGATCCTTTATCGTGGTGTCATTCATGACAGTCCGGGGGGGCTTCCCGAAGAAATCGGAGAGCTGCAGGTCAATAGGTTTGTCGCCGGTGGATGGATTAAAGAAGGTGAACTGGTTATCTCCGGTTACCTCCCCGATTACATATATAGGTGCACGTTCCCGGCGTGCTACGGAAGTCAGCTTTTCAACATCGCTTCTTCGTATTACAAGGCCCATCCGTTCCTGTGACTCGTTACCGATTATCTCTCGCGCTGAGAGAGTGTGGTCACCCACGGGCAGTTTGCTGATGTCAATGGTCCCGCCAGTCGCTTCCACCAGCTCGGAGAGGCAGTTGAGGTGGCCGCCGGCGCCATGGTCATGGAGTGAAACCACCGGGTTATGGTCGCTTTCGGCCATGGCCCTGAGAGCATTGTATACTCTTTTCTGCATTTCGGGATTGGCCCGCTGTACGGCATTCAGTTCGATAGCGCTGTCATAGGCTCCGGTATCCACTGATGAGACGGCCCCTCCGCCCATACCGATCCTGTAGTTGTCGCCGCCGAGGAGGACAATCAGATCTCCCTTTTCGGGTGTATCCTTTGTGCTGTCAGACTTCTTTCCGAGGCCGATTCCGCCAGCAAGCATTATCACCTTGTCAAAGCCGTAACGCTTCATATCAGTGAAATGTTCGAAGGTCAGCACCGAACCGCAGATGAGCGGCTGGCCGAACTTGTTTCCGAAATCGCTGGCGCCGTTGGAAGCCTTTATCAGTATCTCTTCAGGGGACTGGTAAAGCCATTTGCGCGGCTCGGTATATTTTTCCCATTCCCTCGGTCCCTCGGTTCTCGGGTAGGAGGTCATATAGACAGCGGTACCGGCAATGGGGAGTGAACCCTTGCCGCCCGCAATGCGGTCACGTATCTCTCCGCCGGTGCCAGTGGAGGCGCCGTTGAAGGGTTCAACGGTTGTCGGGAAATTGTGCGTTTCAGCCTTCAGGGTGAGAACCGACTGAATGTATCTGACATTGAAATAATCGGGTTTGTCCTGTGTTGCAGGGGCGAATTGTTCCGTCACGGGCCCGTCAAGGAAAGCGCAGTTGTCCCTGTAGGCAGAGACCACATGGTTCCGGTTCACCTTCGTGGTTCGTTTAATAAGGTCGAAGAGAGATGATTTGCGCTCTTCACCGTCAATTATGAATGTGCCGTTGAATATCTTGTGACGGCAATGTTCGGAGTTGACCTGTGAGAATCCGAACACTTCGCTGTCAGTCAGTTTTCTTCCCAGGTTGCGGCTCAGGTTTTCAAGATAAGTGATCTCATCAGGACTCAGGGCAAGTCCTTCCTGCAAGTTGTAGGCAGCTATGTCATCAATTTCCCGTACCGGCTCAGGCTCATGATGCACGGTAAAAATCTCCTGGTCGAGTCCGTGATAAACCCTCTGAAGCATGGGATCGTGATCCGGTTTTTCGCCTGCAGCGGGGAAGTACTCCTCGATCCTTGAGATGCCTGATAGTGCCATGTTCTGGGTAATTTCAACGGCGTTGGTGCTCCAGGGGGTGATCATCTCGCGCCTGGGTCCGATAAAGGTGCCGCTGACAATTTCCGAATCGACGGGGCTGGCGTTGCCAAACAGCCATGTAAGCTTTGCCGTGTCATCCGGAGTGGGTTGTCTTTCTGCTTCGACAGCGATAATATTTCCGGAGGAGGTCCTGAAGAAAAGTACGATACCAGAGGTCATAATTTGCTGATGAATAGGGTAATAACAGCTGAAGTGCCGTTACTGCCGTCACTTCCAAAGATAATAAACAACCGGAGAACCTGAAAAGGAATAGTTGCAGGGATAACTGTTCCTTTCAATTGCCGTTATTAATCAGTATCTGAAATCAGTGCGGCATCAGTGTCCTGTGGTCGCCTGATATCTCGATGGATCCGTTTCTGCCCTCCCCGCTGAAGATTATGCGGCCGCTTGATGTTTCTGATAACATCAGGCTGATGACTGAAGTCATGCTTTCCTCTATCCGGCCTCCCATGAATCCTTTTATCGGTGATGCCAGCGGTGTGGCCTCATCCCTGGGAGTGGAGACGGAGAGGGTATGTCTCCTGTTCCTGAATGTAATTTCCACTCTCTTTCCAGTTACTTCAAGGCTGGTAAGCCTCGATCCTCCGTACTCTGTAAAGGGAAATAGCCGGCCATCGATAAGCAGGCCGCTTATGAAACCTGTAAAGTTTCCGGTCAGCCAGGGTATGCGGGCGACAGAGGCCTTGAAGGATATACCCTGAGAGGCGAAGTGATTTGATTGCATCCAGATATAGGCCGAGGGGAAGGAGTGACCCCAGTCTTTTTCAATGTAGCCTCTGCCACCGGTGAAATCTGTTTTTTCGCCGTTTATGAGCACTGAACCTGAGACAGAGTGGTCGAGGCTGACGATTCCATGATTGCATTCCATGAACGGGGCGAATGTATAGGGTCCCATAATTCCGGGGGCGTACCATGGATTTGGCCATTTTTTGTTGCCCGCGAACGAAAGATCTCCGCTGACTGAAGGCAGGTTAAGGCTCATACGGTTCTCGGAAAAGAAATTATTGCCGACAGTCACCATGAAGTCTTTCTCTGACGGAATAAATTCCGACGGATCGAACGGGAAAAACTCTGCAGTCTTTTTTTTGCCGTCGAGGACCTGGATGAATGCCTGCTTCTCACCTGATTCGCTCATCGAAATGCCCGGGATAAAGGCGAAGGCGCGGGTTTCATCTGAATTGACAACTTTGAAATACCACCCCTCGAAATACTTGCGGGTATTTCCCCAGCCCTGGTACATCGGGGGATTAAAAAGTGATCTTATTTTGGTAAGAATAGTCATTGCCGTTTCGCCTGTGCAATCGGAATAAAGATAAATAAATATGGTTCAGGTGCTGAAGGACTTGATAATAATCCGTTAATCCCGGGAGGCAGTGATCATGGCCTTACGGAATGTACCGGTGGTTGTTCTTTCAGAGACTCCGGCCCAGGCCCGACGCATAGGTTGTCAGCGCCCTTTCGCGTGCGAAGTGATGATCAACAACCGGACGGGGATAGGATGGGTTGTCAAGCTCCGGGACCCACTTGCGTATGTAGCGCATCTGCGGATCAAACTTACGGGTCTGTTCTGCAGGATTGAACACCCTGAAGTAGGGAGCGGCATCGCAGCCTGTGCCGGCTGCCCATTGCCAGTTGCCGTTGTTCGATGAGAGTTCGTAGTCAAGCAGTTTTGCGGCGAAGTATGCCTCGCCCCAGCGCCAGTCAGTAAGCAGATGTTTTGCCAGGAAGCTGGCGGTGATCATCCGCACCCTGTTGTGCATGAATCCGGTGGCATTGAGCTCGCGCATGCCTGCATCCACTATCGGGTACCCTGTCATGCCGCTGCACCACCTGTCAAACTCCTCCTCGTTGTTGCGCCACTGTATGGCATCATATTTAGGTTTGAACGAATTGTCGGTCACATAGGGAAAGTGCCAGAGGATGCTCATGAAAAAATCTCTCCAAATGAGTTCATTCAGCCAGGTCTCATTGAGATCGAGTGCGATCCTGACCAGCCGCCGGATACTTACCGTTCCGAAACGGAGGTGTACACCCAGACGTGTTGTACCTTCAAGTGATGGTATGTCACGAGTGAGATGATAGTTCCTGATAATTTCAATATTTACAGCAGGCACCGGCGATACAGTGTCAGTGTTTATGAATCCGATATCTTCCGGGCCTGGAATTCTGGCAGGGGGCATCTTCAGGAAATTACCGGAATACTTTTCCGAGGGTAATGATACCGTGTCCTGTACAGTGAGCCG
This sequence comes from uncultured Rikenella sp., assembly GCA_964579645.1. GTDB lineage: Bacteria > Bacteroidota > Bacteroidia > Bacteroidales > VadinHA17 > SR-FBR-E99. Next base: position 47,676 of record CAZOHL010000002.1, read on the forward strand.
TTTCTTCCATACCCTCGAATAGGGCGTAAAGACAGTATATGGCGTGCCGTCTGACTTGACTATCTCCTTCTTTTCGAAGATCACCTGGTCCCTGAAGGAGTGGAACGGTATCCCGGAGGTGCTCAGGAGGACTGAGATTTTTTCATCCCGGGCGGTGGCATAGGGTTCATAGTCGCGGTTGGTGAAAACCGCTTTTATATCATAATCACCGAGGATCTTCCTGAACGCATTCTCCTGGGTGCCATGAAGCACCAGCAACGATGATCCGGCAGCTATGAGCTTTTTGTTCAGTTCTGCAAGTGCAGCTGTGATGAATGACACTCTCCGGTCGGCCTTCTCTTCTAGCCTGTCAAGTATTCCGGTGTCAAGGATGAAAAGAGGCAGCACCGGGTACCCTGACCGAAGGGCATTATAAAGACCGGTATTGTCTTCAAGGCGCAGGTCTCGCCTGAACCAGAACACGGCTGCTGTTATTTTCCCGTTCATTTACCGGCAGGTTTACCTGTAACCAATTGCAGCATATCCCACCCAGTGGGTTAGTTTAGCCGGGGCTGTCAGACCCATACCAAGGTCAGAAACAGGTAAGGGAGTATTGGCTATGCTTGTCGAATAACCGACAGTGATGCCGGTTAACGGCTTGTTTTCCTTCATGGCTATCCGGTATGCTGTCATCAGGCCCAGCGGAACGGCATATCTTCCGCACCATGTCCATTTGTAAAGGCGATAGTCATTCTCTTCCACAGTGCAGGAGCTGAATGCCTTTATCTTTTCGGGTGACAGGTTGCCGGTAAGCATGCTGTCGATAATTCCATTTTCGTAGCTTACAGCCTGCAGGTAGCCTGCGGAATCAACACCGAACCGGTCGTAGTTGCTTCCTCCCCAGTCCTCGTTGCCGTAATGAACGGCATCTGTAGAGATAACTGCAGACCACCCGCTTCCCCATGCCAGTCCGGCTTCATCCATTGTTTCCTTCAGGGCACCGGCAAGTTCAGCAGAGACGGTTTCCATACGGCTGAACGGCATATAAGGTACAATTACCGGTATAATCTGCACGTCAGGATTATAGTGTTCGAGGAAGGGGATAAGCGCTTCGAGGGAGTGTTCAACTTTTTGCAGGCTGTCATGGATAACATAAAGATCGTCGGGAAGCCTTTTTAGCAATGATTCCTGAAGGTCAGAAATCTTTACCGATCCTCCGGGGCTTTTCCATCTGCGGTAAGAGCTGAAAACCAGGCGGTCTTCAATGCCGAACTGTTTAGCCTTATGGCCAACGCCGAAGAGAACTACCACCCGGGAGTTGACATGCTGCAGCAAGGCAGGGTAGAGGTAGCCTACATAGGAATAGTCATCGTGGGGAGAAATGGCTACACGGAGTGAAGTGACACCTTCAAGCGGTAACGAAGCCGTTGCAAGACTCTCAGGTTGCAGTCTTTTGATCCGTGCGAGCACACTGTCGACCTGCCACCTGTACTGTGCAAAGCCGACTGTGTCGGCAGGGAGCCGCATGTCTACAGTCTGGCCTCCGCCGGAGCATGATCCGGTAACGATCAGGATGACTGCGGCTGTGGCAAAAAACAGGTTGATTTTCATTCCCTGAAGCGATTTACCTGGTCTGGTTCGGGTTCGTAGCCACCTTCCTGCGGAGTCTCCTTCTGACTGCTGTGAAGATAAGGACGGTAAGCAGCAGGAAGAGAGCGAGGATAAAGAACGGTATGACAAGTGAAAGTATTGAAGTACCTGTGGCAGCCACATTTTCTACAGTTGCCACCACCGGGTTGCCAATCCCTGCTGTCAGCTTCGTTGATGTGAGCCTTGTCAGGGCGCTGCCGCTTTGCACCACGGCGGCACTGCCTCCACCCACGGCCGCCCCTGTGATCCATCTCATCAGTTCGCTGTCAATGGGGAGCACCGAGGTGAGCAGGAGGGTCCCGGCACCTATCGCCAGCGGGGTTGAGACTGTATCCAGAAGGTTGTCAACCACAGGTATGTAGTAGGCAAGAATTTCCACCACCGTTGCAGTACCAAGGATGGCAATTGCGGTCCATGATGATAGCCACTGGAAGCTTTCATTCAGGGGTAGTACGCCTGTTTTGGCCGCGACAGCGGCCACAAGCATGGGTACAAAAACCCTGAAACCGGCGCTTGCAGCAAGCCCGATTCCAATAGCTACAGCAGTGATAAGTTCAACGTTCATTTCATTTTTCTTTTACACGGCAGTAAACAGTTGTCACGTAGTGCCCTGATCAGGGCCTCTTCAAATGTATAGAATGACCCTGAAGGCCCTTGCCGGGGCCCGCTCTCAATACCGTTTGTTATAAATATGAATCCGTACTTTCCCTTCGGATCAAAGTAGAAGTCAGAGACTAATCCGTAAGCCGAACCTGAGTGACCCAGGAAATGAGAACCCTTCGGGAGGATACTGCCGGAAGCTGATTCGGGCAGTATCTGGACACTCAGTCCGCGATTGCCGGCCCTCACCCCTTCGTCGTCACTGTTGGCCCCGTTGCTTATAAACTGCGCCCTGTGCATCATTTTAATGCTCTTTTTTGATACTATACGCTGCCCGTTGTATTTCCCGTTGTTCATGTGCAGTATCATAATGCGCGCCAGTTCAGAAGCTGAGATTCTGAGGCCGCCCTGCGGCGAAAAAACCGCACCGTTGGTCCCGGTGACATAACCTGAAAAGTCTCTCGGTGACGACATCACCCCCCTGAAATTATCGGTGCCGGGAGTCCACTTGTCATCCTCCCTGCCATAGATTACTGCCAGGTTGTTGATGTCAGTCACCCCTTCGGCAATATATGACCCGCTGATTCCCAGAGGTATAAAGAGAGTCTGCTGGATATACTCCTCGAAACGCTGTCCTGTAATCCTCTCAATGATTGTTCCGGCAAGACCGAAATTGGCGTTGCAATAGGTATAGTATGCTCCGGGAGGCTCCTTTCTCCACATGTCTTCAGTGTAATATCTGCCCCCGGGGACGAACAGCTCGCTGAATGAGGGCGGATTTCCAACATTGTTGTAGGTTGCCATCAGGAACGGATCATAGCCGGAGCCTTCATTAAGGGATCCGGTGTGCAGCAACAGCATTCTTACGGTAACCGGTTTTTCCGGATGGTTTGGGTTCCTGAGCCTGAATCCAAGGTAGTCACCGGCATCAGCGTCAAGATCAAGCTTCTTCTGATCACAAAGTTTCATCATTGCCGTTGTCATCACGAACTTTGAAACCGAAGCTATGCGATATTTGGTATATTCATCTACCGGCAGTTTACGGTCATAGTCTCGCAGCCCGGAATACCATTCGCCGGCGATCTTTGCGTCACACACAGCAACCACTGAAAGTCCCATCAGGCCGTAATCAGCTGCGATGCTGTCGACAGCCTGCTGAATCTGTCCGTTCAGCGACCCGAGAACCATTGTCAGGGCAAGAACCAGAAAAATCTTTTTCATAATGTTAAAGTTAGTCTTTTTGACAGCAGTATGTTCTGGAAATGTCATTTGTTTCGAGCAACCGCGAGTTTCGCTGAATGCATTCCGTACGTGGTTGCCAGCACACACAGGTAAATTCCCGATGGCAGGTTGCTTACGTCAATTGTTACATCCCTGATTCCCGGAAACTCCATTAGTCCGGTGGTTAGTGCCACCTCTCTTCCCCGGGTGTCGTAAAGGGCGAGTGTCACCCTTCCGTACCTGACAATGCTTAAGGTAATCCGTGCCATTTCACCGGCCGGGTTGGGGGTGATGCTGATGATTCTGCTGACATCAGTTCCGGAAAGCAGGGGTATATCATCTGATGAGACAGTGCCTGCGATGACCGCCTTTATGCCGTTCCACAGTTCAGGTCTGCCTTCCTCGTAACTGAGCGCCCATATGCCCACCCCGGCCAGGTCGCTTTTTTTAGCGAAGTTTGTTTTCAGCAGGAGGCTGAGGCTGTCTTCGAACCACATCTGCCTCCACTGTGTGTCAATCCGGTTGCTCATCCACGGCACCCCTGTTTCGCTGTCAAAAGTCTTTCCGTTTGCTGCAACCATTGGTATTGTAGCAATGTACGTCCTTGACGAACCTTTTCCGGTGGTGCCTGCCTTCCTGAAGCTGCCTGTCACAGGCCAGTCATAGCCGTACCAGGGCATTCCGAGTAAAAGTTTCGAGGCGGGCACACCGGCATCCAGATAGTCTTCCCGTACACTCCGCGTGATATTGTAGTTTTCTCCTGTCAGTGGTGCTACCGGGCCTGCAGTGGAGGAACCGCTCCAGTAATAGTTGTATCCCATCATGATCAGGTAGTCACAAATGTCTGCGAGCGCGTCCAGATCCCATCCGTCAGACCAGTTTACAGCAGGTGTCGCCAGTGATATTTCAGCCTGAGGCAGTTCTGCCCTGATGCCTCGGGCGGCCCTCCTGCAAAAACTGACCATATTGGCCTTCATTGAAGCAGGCACTGTCTCGAAATCGAAGTTTACACCGTCGCCGTTACGCATCTTCAGCTGGTCTATAAGGGTATTGATGAGGTTCCACTGCTTCACGGTATCGGTTAGAATGGCAATATTCCTGTCGGAGCCGAAGTTGGTGACTGTGAGCATCACCTTCACTCCATGCTGGTGTGCGTAACCTATCACCGGAGTGCTGTCCCATCCCCTCAGCGTGGTATAATATCCTGTTTCAGGGTCTACCTCGTAACTGAAATATGCAATATGGGTGAGCACTGAATAGTCATAGTGCAGATATGCGGTATCGCTTGCCCAGTAAGGGTGCCAGCCATAAACCATGAAATATGGCTCCCTATCTGTTCTGCTCTTGAACATTACGGGTGTTTCCGGTGAGATTACTGCCGGCACCTTTACGTGTTCAAATACGCCGGAGTAATATTCGCTCTCGGCCTGATGTATCCCGATGTATGAACTGTCAGGCTCCTGGGCGGCAACCGGCAAGCCGGTTAAAACCAGAAAGACTGCTGCAAGTGATATGCTTCGCGGCATGCAGACGATTGACAGGGGTGTCAGTTGGTCTTAAAGTACTTTTTATAGATTTCCATATTGCGTTCCAGGAGCGCAACGGAGACCTCATATGCTTTCAGGGAGTCTTTATTCTTCAGGGCTTCCAGGAGTTCGCTCTGATACTTCAGCGTATACTCTTTCTCTCCCTCTATATTTCCGTAGATGAGATTTCTCATTCGTGGAAGCAAGGAGTAAACGGGCTCGAGACTTATTATGACTATCGGGTTACCTGTGGCTTTGGAGAGGTTCATATGGAACCGGTTGATCAGGTCAACCTCGAGCTGTGTGTTGTCAGGATTGCATTTCTCCAGGTCATGCTGGTTCTTCTGGAGTGTGCGTATATCCTCATCTGAGCGGTTGCGTGCCGCCAGTCTGGCAACTTCGGGCTCAAACAGCCTTCTGACTTCTATTATCTGCAGGATCAGGTCAGAGTTGAACCTGAGATCGTAGAACAGGTGGAGTGAATTTATGGCATCCTCTATCTTGAGTTCCGTGATATACATTCCGCTTCCCTTGCGGATATCTATGAGTCCGCGCGCACTGAGGCGCCTGAGGGCTTCCCTCAGTGCTGTCCGGCTCACGGCGAACTGGGTGCAGAGCTCTTTTTCGGTTGGCAGCTTGGAGCCGGGCAACAGCTTCTTCTGTCTTATCGCTTCTTCGATCCGTCTCTCAATTTTCTGACTGAGAGTAAGCCCCGAACCGATCTTACTGAAGACATCATTAGTCATGGCAGAGGTTTTATCAGGTCAGTGTGACAATGTCGTCGTGACCTGCAACATTATTTATAGTTCTCCCTGTAAAACTCCAGGGCTTTTTTCACCGATCCCTGTTCCATCAGGAGTATCCGGGCAGCTTCCCTTTGAATATTCAGCTCCTCCACTATCATTCTCGTGCCCCTTTCAATCAGCTTCTTGTTGGTCAGTTGCATGTTCACCATCTTGTTTCCCTTTACTCTTCCGAGCTTTATCATGAGAGTTGTAGTGATCATATTCAGTACCATCTTCTGTGCAGTTCCGGCCTTAAGACGTGTGCTTCCGGTTACAAATTCGGGTCCGACAACAACCACAACAGGGTATTCCGCAACCTCGACAATGGGACCTTTGGGATTACAGGTGATGCATCCGGTCAGGATGCCGTTCTCCCGTGCCCGCTGAAGTCCTCCGATCACGTACGGGGTTGTGCCCGAGGCAGCAATACCTATGACCGAGTCCTTTGTATTTATATTGAATATTTCAAGTTCGCTCCACGCTTTTGTAGTATCATCTTCAGCCGATTCCACTGCTTTTCTGAGAGCTGTTTCGCCTCCGGCGATAAGACCGATCACCACCGTGTCAGGAACACCGAAAGTAGGAGGTATCTCAGAGGCATCAAGAACCCCGAGTCTGCCGCTTGTTCCTGCACCAAGATAAAACAGACGGCCTCCCTTCTGCATCCTGACATGTATCTGGTTAACCAGTTTCTCTATGTCAGGTAGGGCTTTCTTCACCGCAACATGAACCTTTGCATCCTCATGGTTAATATTGGTCAGCAACTCATTGACAGTCATCTTGTCAAGATCCTCAAAATTGGACGGCGACTCCGTGATGCTCAGGTCCTGTTTCTTTTCAGCCTGTCTGGTCATATTAATTTATATGTGAATTTTGTATATGAAACTTTACCAGGTTCTCCATAGGAGTTAGGGTGAACAATCCGGGCTGGAGCCTGTGCTTCAGCAGCAATTCCTCGAGGAACGGCCTGAAGTGAAAAGCTATGCTCCCCGTGAAATGAACCGGATACCTGCGGGCTTCGGGATAGGAGAGCACATTGCGGACAATGAACTCGTCGAAGCTTGATGTGATCATGGCCTGCAGCTCGGGCACATGGATATTGTCAGAGATGAACCTTGTAAACTGCCCCAGGAACCTGTTCGGGAAAGGCATGTTGTAGACGTTTTCAAGAATCTCAGCCGGAGTATATGGATAAGCTCTGAAAAAGTTCTCTATCACTATGCCCGGCAGTTGCTTTTTAAGCACCCCGGCAACCAGCTTCCTGCCAATCACGGCTCCGCCACCCTCATCACCCAGAATATAACCCAGCGGCGAGACATTGGCAACAATCTCTTTGCCGTTGTAATAACATGAGTTGGAGCCTGTACCAATGATGCAGGCTATCCCTGGTTCATTCTGGCAGAGTGACCTGGCTGCTCCGAGCAGGTCACTGCCGATGAACAGCTCATTTGTTCCGAAATATGAGGAGAGTGCTTCCCTGACGATACCGGCTTTGGCAGCGTTGCTTACGCCTGTACCGTAAAAGAATATCCGGCTGACATCTGCGCCCTTCAATTCCGGCAACTCCTTGCCGAAAAGACGGATCATCTCTTCACCCGTAACAAAAAACGGGTTGATCCCGGTAGAGATGTATGACTTCCCTGCAACTCCATCGCTCACCTCTCTCCATTCAGTCTTTGTAGAGCCACTGTCTGCAATCAGTATCATCTGTTTAGGGAATATGCTTTTATATTTCTGCTCAGCGCATTACAGGAACAAGTTTTGATTTTAGCCCGCTCCGTAACCGTAAAGTAATAACAAATGTAATTATTTAAATTGAATTATCAGTTTTTTGTCAGATGTATGACATATTTTAAAAAACTTTCTACTTTTGAATCATTATTACTATATTCAGCAAAATCTATCCGGAAATGCGAATATCACATCCCCTTCATTTACTGGTTTTTACAATTGTGATGCTGGTCCCGTTTCAGCCTTCTGCAGGACAAAAGGCCGGCCGGGCAGGCCGTCTGGCCGTTTCGAGAATGGAGAGATGGGTCAGCCCGGTTGCAAAAGGAATCATGCCGGAACGATTTGTTATTGATTCATTGAAGGTTGACGAGGAGAAGAAGGAAGTAAACATATGGTTCCCGGTAACGGCCTCATACAACCCAATTAGGGAAGAAACCGTCTCCGAACTTGAAAGCTCTGTAAGGTCAGCCCTGGGAAGGAAGTTCATCGGCTATAAACTCAATCTGATTTCGAACGGATTCAGTCTCGGGAGCCTGGTTCCCAATTACTTCAGAAGTATGATGCCCGAAGACGGCGACCGGATCGCCCCTGCTGCCGGAGAACCTCTTACGCTAATCCGGAGGACGAATGCCGTCTCATCCTCAAAGGGCCTTGAAGGAAGACACATTGCGCTGTGGCACAGCCACGGATACTATTTCGATATGCCCCTTGACAGGTGGGAGTGGCAGAGGGCGAAGCTGTTCGGAAGCGTTGAAGACCTTTCGGTAATGGCATATGTGCTTCAATATCTTACCCCCATGCTCGAGAATGCGGGCGCAGTTGTTTTCCTTCCCCGTGAAAGGGATATACAGGTAAATGAAGTCATAGTAGACAACGATATTACGGAAGGTGCATCCCGGTTTGTATTACAAATTCCCGGAGAGCCTGAAACAGCGGGAAGGGGATTCCTTCCCAGGGATACTCTTTTTACCGGTGACAATCCGTTTTTGGCCGGCACTTCACTGAAGATCAGCGGCGGTTCTGTGCTGTTTGTACCTGAGATACCTGAACGGGGATGTTACGGCGTGACTGTTTCATATCCACAGATACCTGGCTATAAGGGCAAGGCGATATATAAGGTCACTCATACCGGGGGTGTCACTGAATTTATTGTTGACCAGTCCGTCGGAGGAGGTACCTGGCTCTGGCTGGGATCATTCATCTTCGATACCGGAGCTGATCCGTCGAAAGGGTCGGTAACCCTGTCAGGGATGGATGGTTCATCCGCACTGGCCGATGCGGTTCGTTTTGGCGGAGGAATGGGAAATGTGGCCCGCAGACCTGCGGAATCATTGATCTCAAACCAGTGGTCGCTTAACGCCGGCAGCCAGCTGGCATCATCAGAACCCGCGCTTCCTGCCCGTGAATACAGCTGGAAACTTAGCGGCAAACCCAGGTTTCTCGAGGGAGCACGTTACTGGCTGCAGTATGCAGGTATGCCTGACTCGCTGGTATACAGCCCCAACAAAGGAAAGAACGACTATAACGATGACTACATGTCGAGGGCTGAGTGGGTGAATTACCTCTTACGCAGACCGGATACAACGTCTGCCGGGGGCCTGGGCATACCAATTGACCTCTCGCTTGCATTCCATACTGATGCAGGCGTGACTCCGGATGATTCTGTAATCGGAACCCTGGGGATATATTCCACAATAACAAATGGCGGCAGGTTCCCTGACGGCACAAGCAGGCTGGCAAGCAGGGACCTTACTGACATTGTGCAGACACAGATAACAGAAGATATAAGGGTTCTCTTTAATCCCGAATGGACCCGCCGGGCAATGTGGGACAGGTCTTATTACGAAGCCCGCAAGCCTGACGTGCCGGCTATGCTTCTGGAGCTTCTTTCACACCAGAACCTGGCCGACCAGCGGTATGGCTTTGATCCGCGATTCCGCTTCCATGTCAGCCGTGCGGTCTACAAGGGCATTCTCAGGTACCTGGCTGATGCTGACGGAAGAGACTATGTTGTTCAGCCACTGCCTGTTGCACATCTGGCAGTGGAGCCTGTCGATGGCAGGCTGGTAAGGATCAGCTGGCAGCCGGTAACTGATTCGCTGGAGCCAACCGCTGCCCCGGCTTCATTCAAGGTTTATATGCGAAGCGGAGATAACGGTCTTGACAACGGCACCTCAGTTGCCGGAACCAGTTTTGTGGCTGAGCTACCAGCCTTCAACACAGTTTACAGTTTCCGGGTCACTGCAGTGAATGAGGGAGGCGAAAGCTTCCCGTCAGAAGAACTGGCTGTTGGAATCAATCCTGATTCCGAAGGCAATGTATTGATAGTCAATTGTTTTGATCGCATTTCGGGTCCTGCATGGTTTGACCGTGACGGAATGGCTGGGGTGGCATGGTGGGATGACCGGGGCGTGGCTGACAGGTACAGTTTCATACACACAGGTGACCAGTATGATTTCGAACGGATCTCGCCCTGGACCGATGATGACAATGCCGGCTGGGGGGCCTCATACTCGAATGACGAAGGAAGGGTAATACCGGGCAATACCTTTGATTTCACACGCGTTCACGGAGAGTCAGTAATGGCTGCCGGAAAATCATTCTTCTCTGTCAGTGACGAGGTGTTCACCTCTGACGGTTTTGATGTATCAGGGTGGTCTGTCGTTGACCTTCTCTTCGGGGAGGAGAAGACGACTCAATCGGCCCGGTGGCCAGAAAGGAAGGATTTCCGGATTTATACGCCTGAATTTTTACGCACGCTTGAAAGGATGCATGAGGCTTCGGTCCCGGTATTTATGTCAGGTTCATACCCTGGCACTGATCTGGTCATGACCAATGACACTGCCGTCACATCGCTGCTAAAGAGAACACTGCACTTCACGCCCCGTACCGGTCATGCAGTCAGGACAGGCACCGTGACCGCGACCGACAAATCAGCACCTGATTTCAGCGGCCGGTTTGAGTTCAATGCCGGTATTACGGATATGATCTATGCTGCAGAAGCGCCTGATGCCATCGAACCAGCCGACAAACAGTCGGTTACAGCCTTCAGGTACATTGAGAACAATACCTCTGCAGCTGTGATGTACCCGGGTGACGTGAGGAGTTTCGTCATGGGATTTCCGTTTGAAACAATCATCAGCCGCTCGGAGCGTGATGACCTTATGAAACAGATTCTTGACTTTTTACTGAAAAAATAAATCCGTATGGGACGTACTGTAACCTGTTTTCTGCCCTTTTCTGATGCCGGCCCGGTGAAAGCTTCGATTGCTTCACTGAGATCTTCAGGGCTCGTCAGCAAAGTGTTTGTCATCCTTCCTGCCAACGCCGAAGGACTAATCAACGGCGAAGAAGCCGGAATCATAACCTCTGAGGGATTCACATCAACGCATGCCTTCAGGAAGATGGCTGAGGTTGCTGACAGTGATTACGTCCTTACCTACAGCAAGGGATTTCCACTTGACATGGGAAAGCACGCATTGGCGCGAATGATACAGATTTGCGAAGATACGGGAGCCGGAATGGTTTATTCAGACTATTACGAGAAAAAAAACGATGCCATGTCGCCCCATCCTGTAATTGATTACCAGGAGGGAGCCCTGCGTGACGACTTCAACTTCGGGTCAGTGGTATTGTATGACTGCAAGGCATTCAGGGATGCCTGCAGCCGGATGGACGAAGAATACAGATATGCCGGCCATTATGATCTGAGACTTAAGATATCACAAAAGTATTCCCTGATTCACATCCAGGAGCTTCTTTATACTGAAGTTGAGACCGATACAAGAAAAACAGGGGAGAAGCAGTTCGACTATGTTGACCCGCGCAACAGGGCAGTACAGGCCGAGATGGAGAAAGCATGCACTCATCACCTGAAATGCATCGGCGGATGGCTCCCTCCCGGCTTCCGTGATGTCAGTTTTGATGATAATGGTTTTGAGTATGATGCATCGGTTGTCATTCCAGTCAGGAACAGGGTGAAGACAATAGGTGATGCCATCAGGTCAGTGCTTGGCCAGAAGACAAAGTACAGGTTCAATCTTATAGTGGTTGACAACTACTCCACTGACGGAACCACAGAAATCATCAGGTCATTCGCCGGTGACAGCCGGCTGGTCCACATCATTCCCGACAGGAAGGATCTTGGCATCGGCGGGTGCTGGAATGAGGCGGTTTTCAGCGAAAGCTGCGGCAGGTTTGCAATTCAGCTTGACAGCGATGACCTGTATATTGATGACACCGTAGTCACCAGGATTGTGGACGCCTTCCATGAACAGCATTGTGCAATGGTTGTGGGTTCATACAGGATGGTCAATTTCGACCTGAATGAGATCCCTCCGGGGCTGATAGACCACAGGGAATGGACTCCTGATAACGGACGCAACAATGCCCTGAGGATAAACGGTCTCGGTGCGCCGAGAGCCTTCTATACCCCTGTGCTGAGGAATATCAGGGTCCCCAATGTAAGTTACGGGGAAGATTATGCAGTGGGCCTTGCAATCAGCCGCCATTACAGGATAGGACGCATTTATGAACCGCTCTATCTGTGCCGCAGGTGGGATGAGAACTCTGATGCGGTGCTTGATGTGGCAAAGGCAAATGCCCATAATCTGTACAAGGACAGGATACGGACAATCGAGCTGCTGGCACGTAAGAGGATGCTGGGCGGCAGCTGAAAAAAGGATTTGAATGACTGATTATTCGCAGAAGGTACGGGACCTGTTCGAGGGGCAGTTCAGGGAGTGGACGCTGGCCCGTGACAACTATTCTCAGCTTGACGGAGTGATGGTTCGCACAGTCTCTTTGCCAGGTTATGAAATTTCCGTACAGTTCAATCCGGGTCGTATCACCTCCTCGGCGGCAAAGGTTGATGCCAGGTCCATCGAGGCGAGGCCATGTTTCCTCTGTGAGAGAAACCGGCCACCGGAACAGAGGGGTATTCCATTCGGAGATGACTTTATCATCCTGATTAATCCTTTCCCTATTTTCCGTCGTCACCTGACAATTGTTTCACGGTGTCACACCCCTCAACGGATAGCCGGAAATTTCCGCGCAATGCTTGACCTTGCCCGGTCACTGCCGGAGTATGTTGTCTTTTACAACGGACCGCAATGCGGTGCTTCAGCTCCTGATCATCTGCACTTTCAGGCTGGCAACAGGGGTTTCCTTCCAATTGAGAAGGATACAGAAAATCCCGCACTGTGCAAATTGCTGGCCGAAAATTCAGGCACGGAATTGTACCTCTGGAATGGATACGGAAGAGGCATTGCCACCTTACGGGGAACTGACAGCGAAGCCCTCACCAACGCCTTCACCCGGTTCTATGACCGGCTTGCCCTCCCGGAGCCCGACCGGCCGGAACCAATGCTGAACATCCTGGCATATTGCGATAAGGACCGGTGGACTGTTCATATTATCCCGAGGAAGGTGCACCGACCCGGGTGCTACTTCGCCGAAGGCGACAGTAAAATACTGCTCAGCCCGGCCTCGGTTGATCTGGGTGGAGTCTTCATCACCCCCAGGGGTGAAGACTTTAAGAAAATTTCAGCAGTGGATATTGCAAACATTCTCGATGAAGTATGCCTGGGAGAAGAGGAATTGAAAACCCTGACAAAAGATATGCTATGACCGGAAAAACAGAACCTGAAATCAGCGTAGGGATTGTCACCGGAAGCGGACTGACATTCACTCTGAACGGAGATTTCGCTGTCAGCGACAGCGGAAAGATACTGTCCGGATTGTACACTGCCGTTGCAGGAGCTGACGGGCTTCTCCTGCAGAATGAAGCAGGGTCGCTCAGGGCCGGGGATGAGATCACATTCATCCCGTCAGACTTCCGCAGCTGCAGCTTCACCCTTCATGCCGTCACAATCGGTGTCAGTTTTCACTGGCAGAGGAATGAAGACCAGACTTTCAGGGGCAATCTGAAATTCATTCTGCACGGTGCACAGGTAACTGCAGTGAATATCCTCCCTGTTGAAGAGTACCTGGTGAGCGTAATATCATCTGAGATGAGTGCCACCTCTTCCTTAGAACTTCTTAAAGCCCATGCAGTTATTTCCAGAAGCTGGCTGCTTGCACAGATGGACAAGACTCTGCAGTTGAGTGACACCGGCGAAAAATACCGTACCAGCTTTGTGACTGACGATGAGATCACCAGGTGGTATGACAGGGAAGACCACCGGGAATTTGACGTATGCGCTGACGACCATTGCCAGCGTTACCAGGGCATCACAAGGGCCTCGACAGACAGTGTTGAAGAGGCTGTGCGCAATACCGGCGGCGAGGTGCTTATGTACGGCGATTTCATTTGCGATGCACGTTATTCAAAGTGCTGCGGTGGCGCAACTGAACTCTTTGAAAATGTGTGGGAACCGGTTAGTCATCCTTATCTCCGGAAGGTCATCGATGCCGGCACCGGAGCCCGGACCACTGACGTTGATCTCACGGACGAAAGGAACGCAGCTGACTGGATAAACGGAAATCCCGCCGCCTTCTGCAATACCTCCGACAGGCATATTCTCTCGCAGGTGCTCAATAACTATGATCAGGAGACCAATGACTTTTACCGGTGGGAGGTAACCTACCGCCAGGATGAGCTCAGTGACCTGGTCAGGGAGAGGACAGGTATCGACTTCGGACGCATTACATCCATCGAGCCTTTGAACAGGGGAACTTCGGGCCGAATCATAAGGCTCAGGATCACCGGTGACAGGAAGAGCATGGTCCTCGGAAAGGAATTGGAAATAAGAAAGGCGCTTTCGGGAACACACCTGTACAGCTCTGCATTTATTGTTGAGAAAGCCGAGGAACAGGGTGAAACCCTCTTTGTCCTGAAAGGCGCCGGATGGGGGCATGGAGTGGGTCTGTGCCAGATCGGGGCCGCGGTGATGGGAGCAACCGGATACACCTACAGGCAGATCCTCTTTCACTACTTTATGGGTTCTGAAATCAAAAAACTCTACTGAGATGAAAAGAGTTTCTCTGACGCTTCTGTTTATGGTGCTGGCTTTCAGTGCAGCGAAGGCTGATTCATGGATAAGGATCAATCAACTGGGTTATCTTCCCGGATCGGTCAAAGTAGCCGTGTATCTTTCACAGGCGCCTGCTGCAGATAAATCATTCATTATATATGATGCCTTCACTGACAGGCCTGTCTTCAGAGGGAAAGCGGAAATCTGTGACGGTGACGTCTGGGGTATGGCTGCTGCCGCCAGGCTTGACTTCTCAGGTCTGACAACACCCGGAGGATACTATATAATATACAGCCGCACCAGGTCAGAGACCTTTCGCCTCGGGGCAAATGTGTATGACGGAACGGCTGACTTCATACTCAACTACATAAGGCAGCAGCGTTGCGGATATAATCCCTTCCTCGCCGACTCATGTCATCAGCATGACGGGATAATAGTCGACCACCCCACACTCTCCGGAACGCCAATTGACGTCCGCGGCGGCTACCACGATGCCAGTGATCACCTGAGGTACACTGCCACCACTGCCAACTCGGTATACCAGATGATGTTTGCCTATATGAAATCGCCCGGGATATTCGCAGACAATTACGATGCTGCAGGCGTTACCGGCAGCAATGGTATCCCTGACATCCTTGACGAGGTGAGATGGGGCCTGGAATGGCTCCTGAAGATGAATCCTGACAGCGGCATGATGTTCAACCAGGTGGCTGACGACCGTGATCACAGGGGTTTCCGGCTGCCCAACCTTGACACGGCGGGTTACGGTCTGGGGCCCTACAGGCCGGTTTATTTCGTGACCGGCAAACCGCAGGGACTGGCAGCATTCAAGAACCGCACGGAGGGTGTTGCATCCACTGCCGGCAAGTTCGCTTCTGTTTTTGCCATGGGCGCCAGGTTATATGAAAAGAGCGATCCGGTTTTTGCACAGATTATGTCATCCAGGGCGAACGACGCTTTTGAGTTCGCCCACACTGACCTCGGAGCCACGCAGACAGCCTGCAACGTTTCGCCCTACTTCTATGAGGAAGACAACTATGTCGATGATATGGAACTGGCAGCCTGGGAGCTGTGGAAACTCACCGGCAACCGCTATTTCCTTGAACAGGCAGACTACTGGGGAACGCTCGAACCATATACTCCGTGGATTGAGAAAGACACCGCAAGGCACTACCAGTTCTATCCGTTTGTCA
Source organism: uncultured Rikenella sp. (assembly GCA_964579645.1). Classification (GTDB taxonomy): domain Bacteria; phylum Bacteroidota; class Bacteroidia; order Bacteroidales; family VadinHA17; genus SR-FBR-E99. The sequence continues at coordinate 63,335 of CAZOHL010000002.1, forward strand.
ATCTCGGCCATGCCAGCCTGGGACTTTCTGGTACCGAATATGCCGGGAAATATTCGGATTTCATGCGCAAGGGACTGGAAATCATTAATTCACGGACAAAGGATGATGTCTTCCGGGTCAGGATACCGTTTGTATGGTGTTCGAACAATTATGTCGCAGCTGCCCTGACACAGTGCAGGCTCTACCGCGAGGCTGCCGGAGATGACCGTTTTGACTACATGGAAGCTGCCATGCGTGACTGGCTCTTCGGATGTAATCCCTGGGGCACATCAATGATCTGCGGGTTACCGGCTGGCGGTGACTACCCCCTTTATCCCCACTCAGCAGTGACGGTTTTCCTGGGAAAGACAACAACAGGCGGACTGGTTGACGGCCCGATAAACAAGGCAATACATGATAACCTCAGGGGGCTGACCCTCCTCAGGCCTGATCCGTATGCGGCATTCCAGGGTGGAAGAATAGTCTATCATGATGATATTGGCGATTACAGCACCAACGAGCCGACTCTTGACGGAACGGCAAGCCTCAGCTATTATCTTTCAACACTCGAAAAGGAGGGGAGAGCTGGAAGAGCCGGAGCGCAAACCGATAGTTATGATGCCCACGGAGCAATCATCAGGAAAGGAGCAGGGGAAAGAAACATCCATCTGGTCTTTTCTGCTGATGAATATGGCGAGGGACTTGATCATATACTCAATGTGCTGAAAGACAGAAATATCAGGGGATCATTCTTCCTTACAGGCAATTTTCTGAGAAACAGGAGCTTTGCCCCGACAGTTAAGCGGATGATAGCGGAAGGACATTACGTGGGGCCCCATTCCGACGGGCATCTTCTTTATATCCCGTGGGAGAACCGTGATACGCTGCTGGTGACAAAGCAACAGTTCAATGATGACCTGAAAAGGAATATAGCTGCTCTGCGGAATGCCGGGCTGAGGCAGGAAGAGCCACGCTGGTTCCTCGCACCATATGAATGGTATAACAGCGCCATCAGCCGGTGGAGCGAAGAGATGGGAATGAAGCTTGTCAATTTCACCCCCGGAACCGGGACCAATGCAGATTATACCACTCCTGACATGTCAAATTACAGGTCATCTGACCAGCTAATCAGCCGACTGGCCACTTTCGAAGAGGGTGCACCGCAGGGGCTCAGCGGCGCAATAATCCTGATCCATCCGGGTACGGCCCCGGAGCGAAATGACAAACTCTGGCTGAGGCTCGGGGAACTGATCGATTTTTATATGGCAAAAGGATACACATTCAACAGATTATAAATCATTATGGCAGCACAAGAGAAAACCCGTTCGCCATGGGCATGGATACCGACACTCTATCTGGCCGAAGGCTTACCCTATGTGGCAGTAAACATCATATCGGTAATCATGTACAAGCGGATGGGCATCTCAAATGCGGACATCGCCCTGTACACAAGCCTCCTTTATCTCCCGTGGGTTATAAAGCCCCTGTGGAGTCCGCTGGTTGACATGCTGAAGACAAAGCGATGGTGGATAGTGATAACACAACTTGTTCTTGCACTGGGCTTTGCGAGCATCGCCCTGACAATACCTGCATCGTTCTTTTTCAAGATCACCCTGGCGTTCTTCTGGCTTCTGGCCTTCGGGTCGGCAACCCATGATATCGCAGCCGACGGATTCTACATGCTCGGTCTGAGTACGAACCAGCAGGCAAAATATGTCGGCATCCGGAGCACCTTTTACCGCATTGCTACAATTACCGGGCAGGGGCTGCTTGTAATTCTTGCAGGATTCCTTGAAAGTTCATCGGGCAGGGAGCCCGTTGACCTGTTCATTGAGGCTTCGCCCCAGTATTCGAAAACGATCCTGCAGATGCCCCATGTGACAGAGAATACTGCAAAGCCCGGCGAACTGTATTTTTTGGTTACAGATGATTCACTGCGTATCAGTACTCAGACTGTCGACAAGGACAGCCTGGGCATCCTGCTTGACTCGATAAAATCCTCCAACCTGGGTAACGGCTTCTACAAGCCCGAGGAGAAGATGGCAAAGGAAAAGGGGTGGTGGGTCAGTAACATTTCTGATCCGCTTGGTGCATGGATCAGGGAGAATTTCGGAGAGGAGAGGGGAGCTGCGGCATCAGTGACGGGAAGTGTGGCAGTAGTCCCAGTCATGATTTCCGGGAAACCCGAACAAGGGAAAGAGGTGGTCCTCAACACAGCCCTGAAAAAGGGAGACAAAAGCATTGCCCTTATACAGGGCGAGCACCTGGTCTTCAATGATGCAAACTGGGATAAGCCAGCTTACATGGTGTTCCAGGCTGACTCGAAGCTTACAGGCTATACGTCAGTCACCTATGAGGGCCTCTCCGGGAACATACCCATGGCATGGGCAGTCACCTTTTTCGTGCTGGCGGGGCTGTTTTTTGTCCTGAGTTTCTACCACAGGTTCGTTCTTCCGAAACCTGATACTGACAGGCCTCACGAAAACCTGAAGGCCTCGGATGTGCTGAAGGAGTTTGGTGCCACTTTTGTTTCCTTCTTCAGGAAGCCCCAGGTGGGTGCTGCACTCTTTTTCATGCTCACGTTCCGTTTCGCGGAGGCCCAGTTGCTGAAGCTTATAAACCCTTTCCTGCTTGATCCTATTGACAAGGGAGGACTTGGACTGACAACAGGCGAGGTTGGCTTCGTATACGGCACAGTTGGCATTGTGGGGCTGACACTGGGAGGCATTATCGGAGGTGTGATAGCCGCGATGGGCGGATTGAAGAAATGGCTCTGGCCGATGACACTGAGCATGCTGCTGACCGCAGCCACATTCCTCTATCTTAGTTTTACTCAGACTGATAACATGCTGATTATTAACATCTGCGTGTTTGTCGAGCAGTTCGGGTACGGATTCGGGTTTACTGCCTACATGCTTTACCTGATATATTTTTCCGAAGGAAAATACAAAACGGCCCACTATGCAATCTGCACCGGTTTCATGGCACTCGGGATGATGCTTCCCGGAATGTTTGCAGGATGGCTGCAGGAACAGCTCGGATACAACCACTTTTTCATGTGGGTGATGATCTGCAGCGTCGTTCCGCTCATTGCGGTCTCTCTGTTGAAGATTGATCCGGCCTTCGGGAAAAAGGCCCCCAGATAATTTGAACCATGCCAAATGCAGATGAAGAAGGATTCCATTTTTAACACTCTCAGGAAGGAGCTCGAAGGAGATCTTTACACTGATGACATTCAGCGGATCCTGTATGCCACTGATGCTTCTGCCTACCGTGAGATTCCTCTGGCTGTGACCCGGCCGGCGTCGGTTTCCGATATCAGGAAGATCCTGGCATTTGCCCGCCGCACGGGAGGATCGGTGATACCAAGGGGAGCAGGCACTTCCCTTGCAGGTCAGGTTGTGGGCCCGGGTATAGTGATGGATGTTTCGAGGTATCTCAACAATATTCTTGAGTTTAATCCGGCGGAGAGATGGGTGAAGGTTGAACCCGGTGTGGTTCTGGCGGAGCTTAACCGTTACCTGGCGCCACACAGGCTGCAATTCGGCCCGGAGACATCGACAGCCGACAGGTGCTGCATGGGTGGGATGCTTGGAAACAACTCGTGCGGAGCCCATTCACTAATTCATGGCAGTGTAAGGGATCATATCCTAGAGGTTGACGCAATTCTATCAGACGGCTCGGAGGTGCATTTCAGTGCACTGACCACCGATGAGTTCAGGGACAAATGCAACGGTGATTCCGGTCTCCTTGAGACGAAGATCTACAGGCAACTGCAGGAAATGCTCTCCGATAAACGCAATGCTGAGGAGATACGCAGGGAGTACCCGCATCCTGCCCTTCGAAGGCGCAACAACGGATATGCAATTGACGCACTGCTCGAGACTGATCCGTTCACCGGTAACGGAGAGAAAATAAATATCTGCAAACTCCTTGCCGGCTCAGAGGGGACTCTGGCATTTACCACATCGATGAAGCTCAACCTGGTACCGGTGACAGATGACCGCACGGGACTTCTCTGTGCCCACTTCGGCAGCCTTCAGGATGCCGTCAGGGCCAATATAATTGCACTGAAGCATAAGCCGGCCGCGGTTGAGCTTATCGATGACTACATACTCAACTGCACCAGGGACAATATTGAACAGAACCGGAACAGGTTCTTCGTAAGCGGTGATCCGAAAGCCATACTGCTGATCGAGATCACCAGACCCACAGCAGAGGAGATTGAAACGACAGCTGCCGCCATGGAACATGATATGGCCCGCGCAGGGTTTGGATACCACTTCCCGCTTTATACAGGCACTGATGAGATGGCAAGGGTGTGGGAACTGCGCAAGGCAGGTCTGGGAGTGCTGCTCAACATACCGGGCCGGAGAAAAAGTGTCCAGGTGATCGAAGACACGGCTGTGCTGCCTGATCTCTTCCCCGACTATATTGCTGAGGCTGCAGTAATACTTGAAAAATACAGGCTCAGCTGTGCTTACTATGCGCACATTGCCACCGGTGAATTGCATCTCAGCCCGCTGCTCGACCTGAAGGACCCCGATGACATACGCACGTTCCACGGTCTGGCAGCGGACATAGCCGCCCTGGTGAAAAAGTACCGCGGCTCGCTCAGCGGGGAGCATGGTGACGGCAGGCTCCGGGGTGAATTTATCCCCCTGATGCTCGGACCTCATAACTATTCCCTTCTCAAAGAGCTGAAAAAAATATGGGATCCTGCCGGGCTGTTCAATCCGGGCAAGATCACCGATACCCCTCCCATCACAGATAACCTCCGTTACCCTGCCGGTGAGAGGAGACGTTATCCAGGTCTGGTTTTCAGGTTCCCCGAAGAAGAAGGGCTTCTGTATGCAGCCGAGAAATGCAGCGGTTCAGCTGACTGCCGGAAAAGCGCCATGGCGGGAGGCACAATGTGCCCCACTTTCATGGCAACCCGTGACGAGGATAAGTCGACCCGCGCCAGGGCCAACATTCTCAGGGAGTATCTGACCAGGTCAGACAGGAAGGAAAAGTTTGATCACCGGGAAATATATGAGGTTATGGATCTCTGCCTTTCGTGCAAGGCATGCAAGGCTGAGTGTCCGTCAAATGTTGATGTAGCCAAGTTGAAGGCCGAATTCCTTCAGCATTACTATGATATACACCATGTCCCGTTCCGGGCATGGCTCATCGCCTGGCTGCCCCGTCTTTACGCTCCCGGGATGATGATCAGACCTCTGACCAACCTTGTCACCGGCCTGACGCTGTTCAAGAGAATCATTGGTTTTTCTGTCAACAGGCCCATACCGGCTCTTTCACCCGTGACCCTGAGGGCATGGGAAAGGCGTCACAGGAGAGAGAAGAGCCGGCTGAACGCTGCAAACGGTGGCATGACAACCGGCAGTGATGGCATTACAGGCAGCCCTTCTGACAGCAGCCCTTCTTACAGAGGCCCTATTGTCAGCAGTCCTTCAGACAGCAGCCGGTCGGAGCGCACAGGCGACCAGAAAGGAACTGTCTGCCTGTTTGCCGACGAGTTCACCAATTACAATGAAAGCGATATAGGTATCAAGACAGTAATGCTTCTTGAGAGCCTGGGCTATAACGTCATAATCCCGCGGCACGCGGAAAGCGGCCGCACGTTCCTCTCAAAGGGCCTTCTCAGGTCAGCCCGCAAGATAGCCGTAAGGAACATTTTGATGCTCCGTGATGTTGTTTCAGATGAAAGGCCATTGATCGGAATAGAACCTTCTGCCCTGCTTGCATTCCGCGATGAGTATCCGGAAATGGCAGGCCAGGATCTTGCTGATGACGCCCGTCGCATTGCAGGTAACGCGATGCTCCTTGAGGAATTCATATGCAGGGAGGCTGAAAAGGGCAGGATATCCCCGGCAAGCTTTACTGACAGGCCGGCGGAGATCCTGCTCCACGGGCACTGTCTGCAGAAGGCGGTTGCATCAACAGCTCCGACTGTTAAAATGCTTTCTCTTCCGGTAAACTACAGGGTAAAGGAGATTAAAGACGGGTGCTGCGGGATGGCAGGAGCGTTCGGATATGAAAAGGAACACTATGACCTGAGCATGAAGATAGGTGAGATGGTACTGTTCCCTGCGGTGAGGGAAGCCTCCGGGGAGACACTCATTTCTGCACCCGGAACATCATGCCGGCACCATATCATGGACGGCACAGGCAGAAAAGCCCTTCACCCGGCAGAGATCCTTTATGATGCACTTTTAAAATGAATTTGAAAATCAAAACAATTGATTATGAATACTTTCGGGTTTAGCAAGGTGGAACAGGCGTTCTTTGAACGCTCAGGCAGAAAAAAGATGACCACAAGAATGCCGTACGTAGTTGCGGATAATTTTCCGGGACTCGGGCTGCTGACATCACTCAGGTTCCTTGAATGGGTAGCCGGTAATCCTGACGGAGTCATCAGCCTGCCTACCGGCAAGACACCCGAGTATTTTATCAAATGGACAAAATACCTGCTTAATAACTGGGACAAGCCCGAAGCGAGGAAGATCAGGGAGGACAACGGACTGTTCCTGAAGGAGAAGCCGTCGCTGAGAGGACTTCATTTCGTTCAGATCGATGAGTTCTACCCGATTGACCCGCGACAGCACAACAGCTTCTATGACTATGTGAGGAACTTTTATATCGAGGGATTCGACCTTGATCCGGCCAGGGCGCTGCTGATCAACTCGGAGGAGATAACCCTTGCGGAGGGGAAACACTTTTCAGAGGTTTTTCCTGACAATATAATCGACCTCTCACTGCGAAACAGGGAAGCGGTTGGTCCGGTGGAGAAGCTGCAGCAGGAGTCACTCTTCAGGATAGACAACTGGTGCACCGGGTATGAAAGGAAGATCCGTGCCCTTGGCGGGATCGGCTTCTTCCTTGGAGGAATCGGTCCCGACGGGCACATTGCCTTCAACACCAGGGGAAGTGACCATAATTCAGCCACCAGGCTGACAGCGACAAACTTCGAGACTCAGGCAGCCTCTGCAGGCGATCTCGGAGGCATCGAGGTATCAAGAACGCGCCTTGTAATCACAATCGGACTGGGAACCATTACATTCAATCCCGATGCTGTTGCTATCATATTCGCCGCCGGTGACGCCAAGGCACTTGTTGTGAGGAACGCACTCGAGAACGAACCTGACAACCTCTACCCGGCCACCGTGCTTCAGGGACTCAGAAACGCACGGTTTTATCTCACGGCCGGCGCAGCTGTTCAGTTGCATGATTCAATTGAAAGATACTTCAGGGAAGGCGAATGGTCGTTCGAGAAAACGGAAAGGGCGGTCTTCGACCTTTGTCAGAAAATAGAGAAGTACGCACATAAGCTTGTCCTCGAAGATCTCACGAACGACGAATATTGCTCTCTTATTCCCGGTCTGAGTCTTAATACAGTTGCAGACGTGATTGAGTCGACCAAGCGGAAGATCGAAGCCGGGCTCAGGAGGGAACGGAACGCAACCTTCCTTCATACAGGGCCTCATCATGACGACATTATGCTTGGCATTTTCCCTGCAATAATCCCGCAGCTGAGGGAGATCACAAACAAGTTTCATTTCTCGGTGCTCACATCCGGATTTACTGCTGTTACAAACACGATGCTTCTGGGCCTGCTTGAGGAGACACAGCGTCTTATATCTGCAGGAATGATTCAGATGCTGAGATATCCTGATTTTTTCGAGTCAGGGTACAAGTTCAAGTGGGACAAGGATGTGAGTCATTATCTTGACAAGGTGGCCGACAAGGATGAGGCCGGAAAACTCAGGGGACTGTGCCACAGGATTGTAAGGGCGATGGTTGATATTTACCGGCTTAAATCGAAAGACGACCTGAATGAACAGATAAGGAAAAACATTGAGCATATAAGGAAGAGCTACAGTGGTGAAAAGAATCCGCCTGACATTCAGAGGCTGAAGGGGATGCTTCGGGAGTATGAGGAGGAGCTTGTGTGGGCCCATTACGGGGTGCCGGTTCGCAACATCGAGCACATGAGGCTTGGATTCTATACCGGTGATATCTTCACCCAGCAACCTGACAAACATCGGGATGTGAAGCCCATCCTCGAATATCTCAGGCGAATTCAGCCAAATATTATCAGCCTTGCATTCGATCCCGAGGGCTCGGGACCTGACACCCATTACAAGGTGCTTCAGGCTATTGCCGAGGCTCTCAGGCAGTGGAGCCTTGAGAAGGACCTGTCAGGTCTGAGGGTAATAGGTTACCGTAATGTCTGGTTCAGGTTCCTTCCTTTCGAAGCAAATGTCTTTGTGCCAGTATCGCTCAATTCAATGGCGGTTCTGAACCAGTCATTCCGTGACTGCTATGTCAGCCAGGTGAACGCATCATTCCCCAGTCCCGCATATGACGGACCGTTCAGTCACCTGTCACAGCAGGTCTGGGTGGAACAGTTCAAGCAGGTACAACTGATCCTGGGCAAGGATTTCTTCTATGAGAATGAGAGTCCAAAGATAAGGGGAACGCACGGAATGGTATACTACAGGGAGATGCCGGTGGATGAGTTCCTGCAGCACGCCCGCAAGCTGGAACAAAGCGTGGAAGGGGCTAATATCCACTGACGGAGCGGATCATCATTTGGTAATTGTCCAGTTGCAATGAGGAGCAGCCGGTTGTAGATATCCGCTTGCGGTGCGGTTCCCCCGGTTCCAAAATGCAGGAATGATGAGCCATCAGCCCGGCTGATGCAGGCCCTGAATCTCAGTCATACAGGAAATACTTCGAGGCTCTGGCCCTGAAAGCAGGTATGTCACTGTTCCACAGGTCCAGGATGTCATCCACCCTGAATTCCCTTGTGAAAGCTTTTCTGACCTCGTCAGTACCGCACACCTTGTCGAACATCGAGTGCCTTGACGGTTCACAGATTTCAAAGAGATTCTGATGGGGCCACAGGCGGTGTGCCTCCTGCATGATATAGAACTGAAGCAGTGACAGCGGGGCCTGTGACGGATCAGTAAGATGAATCTGCACTCCGTGAACCAGTTTTCCCTGGAGGGTGCTGTAATAGGGTTTGTAATGGACCGGCCTGAATGTCACCCCGGGCAGCTTCAGTTCGGAAAGAGCCGCCGCAAGAGAGTCTGCGTTGATCCATTCAGCCGCAAAGGTCTGAAAGGGTATTGTGTATCCTACACCGATGCTCACAGCATACAGTTCTCCAGCTATCCCTGTGGCGGGATAGAAAAGAGGTGTGTCACGATGCGGAACATGAGGAGAGGAGGGAATCCATTGCAGTCCTGTCTCCTCGAACATCATCTTCCTTGACCATCCTCTCATCTTCACCACATGAAGATCGCATCTGAGTCCGTTGGAAAGCATTCCTTCGCCATTGAGGAACATGGCCAGCTCACCAACGGTCATCCCGTGCAGATACGGGATGGCAAACTGGCTTACGAATGAAAAGAAGCCGGGTCGGGTGACCGCACCTTCCATTCGGATTCCGCCCAGGGGATTTGGACGGTCAAGTACCACCACGGGAATACCCTTTTCGGCAGCTGCTTCCATGATCAGTCCAAGGGTACTGATGAAGGTGTATGACCTTGATCCGATATCCTGGATGTCATAGACCAGGATATCTATGTTCTTCAGCATTTCAGGTGAAGGTTTGCGGGTTTTCCCGTAGAGGCTGTAAACAGGAAGACCGGTACCCGGATCAGTCTCGGATTCAACATATTCTCCGGCTGTGAACTCTCCGCGCACCCCGTGCTCGGGCCCGTAAAGTGCTGTCAGCTTTACGCCCGGAGCGGTGTTCAGTATGTCTACAGTTGACCTGAGGTTACGGTCAACCCCTGTTGGATTGGTCACCAGTCCAACCCGTTTTCCCTGAAGGAGGTCAAATTTGTTTCTGGCCAGTACCTCAATTCCTGTTTCCACAACCTGACCGGTTACATGGCAGGAGGTGAGAAATGCAATTAAAAATGCCAGTGACACTGTGATGTTCGGTTTTACTGCTGTCTTCATAGCTGGATAAAATATCTGTCTGACAAATTAAATAAAATTCAATTGCCTATTGATTTGAATATTATAAATATTTAATTTTGGATTTGTAAGATGTAATACAACTTTCATG
>CAZOHL010000003.1:0-66001 GCA_964579645.1 uncultured Rikenella sp.
CTTCAAGTTCCCTCTTCAGACTCTCAAGGATGAGACTGCTTTCTGAGGCGCGACAACCGGTCCCGCCACAGACAAGAAGGTGCATTCTGAATTTTGACATTATATTTTTCCTCCCTGTTATTAGTCTATTTTTTCATAGTTAACCGGTATGATACCTTCAACCAGTTCACCGTTTTTGATGTATTTCTCAATTATCTCATCAGCTTTTTTCCTGTCAACGAAACCGAAGACGACAGGCTCCTGGCCGGGGAGCTGAACCTCAATTGTAGGCTCGGCATAGCAGTATCCCATGCATCCGGTCTGTGTAACAACGGCGCCGATGCCTCTCTTGTCGAGTTCTTCGACGAAGAAGTCCATTATCGGCTTTGCACCTGATGCGATTCCGCAGGTAGCCATGGCGACCTTGACCTGAACAAGTCCCTCGGGATTATCTCCCTTGACCCTCAGCTCAAGCTTTACCTTTGCTTCCTCACGGATTCTCTTTAAGTCTGCAAGTGATTTGAGTTTTTCCATTTCAAATGTTTTTATTCTGAGTTATTTGTGTCTTTTGACTGATCGGCAAAACTAACCCCATTAAGTTACTAAATACCTAATATTTGTCATATCCGGTTTGAAAATTTCTGATCCCGGTTACATTCTCAGTTATTATTTCCCTGACAGGCCTGACAATGGTCAGGTCTGTGACTGCATCCTCACCAAGTGCATCTTTTATCTCCCGGGTTGAGATGCTCCACTGCGTTCCTTCACAGATGTGGGAATAAACAATGTTTATTGACGGATTTGAAAGTATAAGCAGTGCAATTGTTCCGCTCACATCGCCCAACGGAGGGCGGTCTACATGACTGTATCCGAATGTGGCTTTCACAGTGGTTCCTATACCGGGTGCGGAGCTGATTGTCATCTCACCTCCGGCGAGACCGGCGTTCATTTTGAGCAGCGGCAGGCCCATCCCCACTTTTCGTGTGGTGCGCGACGTGAACCAGGGATCGGCTGCCCTCCGGCAACTCTCCGGGTCCATTCCTTTGCCATTGTCAGCTATTGTGAGTGAAAGGAGATCATCGGTTACCGACTCGCTCAGGGTGATCCGGATCTCGTCAGCTCCGGCCCTGATTGAATTCTGGGCGATATCCATTATATGCAGGGCTATCTCCTTCATCTCTGCTGAAGTATGACAAACCTTCCGTCCTCACCCCTGAGTGCTTTTGCCAGTTCGGCGAAGGTTGGGCTTTCGAGCATGTAATCAGTGTGTCGTCTTCCGATATGTTCCGGGATATGGGCATCTGAATTGCGAATTACCGCGTACAGGATTTCGGGCACCATTCCCACCACCTCCACTGCATCACAGTAAAGGTCATCAGGAATAAATCCGAGCTGACCAAGAATTCCCATCGCGGGTCTGTCAATATGAGCCGGGATAAAAAGACCACCACGGCTGTGCGCTGCTGATTCAACCTCATCGATTGAGGCATTCAGGGCAGCAGGAAGGAAGAAGTCCACCTCACGTATTATGTTCTCATCCATATCAATCACAACCTGGTCACCGAAGATATCAGGGTTGTGGGGCATGTGAGCGCAACGGCTGTCAATCCATTCCTGGAAAGAGAGGGTTGAAGCCTCGTCGGGGAGGATTACAAGTGAGTGGACATCCTCGGCGCTTGTTACCTCTGCAGCCCTGAGAACTGTTATGCCGGCCTCGCGGCCGAGGGCCACTGCCAGTTCACAGTGGTAAGTACTGTTGTGGTCAGAGACTGCTATCATATCAAGCCCCCTTTTAATTGCACGTGCAATTATTTCACGGGGGCTCATTTCAAGTGAGCCGCACGGTGACAGGAGGGAATGAATATGCAGATCAGCCCTGAAAGGTCTCATTGTCAGTTTATCAGTGAATATAGTCTGCCTGCAACCGCGAAGGTGGAAAGTTCTGTTCCCAGTACCGGGATCCCCTCCTCGTTACTCTGGGCCATTGTATCGTCACCGGGTTTCTCACCGCAGGTGATTAATACAGCCGAAATATCTCTCAGTGATGCAATTGCCATGACGTTACGATGGGTCTGAATCGTGATCCAGACGGATCCGGATTCGGCATGCCCCATCACATCACTGAGCAGGTCGGAGGCATAGCCGCTTGTGATCTCCCTTCCCAGGCCTTCATGTCCTGAGAATACTTTCAGCCCGAGTTTTTCAACGATTTCAGTTACTTTCATTTTCAGCACCTTTTTTATTGCAGTTTTTAGTGAAATTATTTTCGCCCCAGATTCTTCTCATAATACCGGCAGCCCTTTCAGGATCCATCAGTTCCTTTTCGAGGTTATTTTCCCGGATGAATACGCACTGGGAGATGTCTCCGCGATGGCGGACTATATCTTCAGCCAGGGCCTGGCATGAGGGAGCGCCGCATAATCCGCAGTCGGTCCCCGGAAGCCAGCACATAATGCGCCGTGACCTTTTCATCATGTTCATGGCCTCGTCACGGTCACCTGAGAGGCGGTACATTGACCGGGGCTTTATTTCTTCGGTGATTCTCACCTTATTCATGAGGTAATCACTGTATGATTCGATATCAGGAAATTCTTCGGTTTCAGGAGAGGCTGTGCCAGGCTTCAGATTACGGGCCTTATTGCGCAGCCGTTCGGCGACGAGGAAACGGTTTGACGAAAGCAGAACGCCGCCGGCACAACCCTCGTCGCATGCTCTCAGTTCAAGATAATCGACACCGGTGATCTCGTCGTTCTCAAGCTGTTCGAGGAATTCGGTCACATTGTTCATTCCGTCGATCGCAAGGGTGCGTCCGTTGACACAAGATGCCTCTCCGTTTGTAAGGCTCCATACGAGAGTGTCAGGGTCAACTGAATAGGCATGGTCGTCGCCATACTTAAGCTCGCCCTTGTTTCTCAGTGTGCGGTTTATCTTGTTGTAGATGAAGTCCATGTTGATTACGCCGGTGATTGGTGTTGATTCTTCTCCGACCGGTGACTTGACGGCAGCGATTTTGGCTGCACATGGGGTTACGTAGAACACGCCGATCTCTGCGTTATGGGCGCCCCTGTCACGCAGAACGCGGCGGCAGTAGAAAGCGGCCATTTCAAGCGGTGCTTTTACTGTGGCAAGATTTCTGATCAGTGCGGGAAAACGTACCTGTATCAGGCGCACTATGGCCGGGCAATAGCTGGAGATAAGAGGGCGGGGGAGGGTTCTGACGTTCATGAGGTCATCAATGGCAGGCTTAAGTATCTCCGCCCCGTGTTCAACCTCGTAGACCCATGTGAATCCCAGGCTTTTAAGTACTGCGCTTATCTCCGACATGGATACCTCGTGCCTGAACTGACCGTGAAGCACTGCGGGCACAAGGGCCACCCGGTGCTTGTAGTCGAAAATACGGCTGAAGTCGTCCTGCTCGATAATAATTGCATGCACCGGGCAGCTTCTGAAGCACTCTCCGCAGTCGACGCACCGGTCTTCGATAAGCTTTGCCTTGCCGTCACGTATGCGTAATGCCTCGGTAGGACAAACCCTCATGCAGAGGGAACAACCGGTGCATATATCCTCACGGATTGTGAGAGCGTGGTGAAAGAACCCTTTTTCCATTTTTTCAGACAGCAATGCTGTTAAGGTTAATCGTTATCTCAAGTGAAGTGCCTTTGCCCGGCTGGCTGGTTATGAGAAACCTGTCAGCATTTGCACTTATATTGGGCAGTCCCATCCCTGCTCCGAATCCCATCTCCCTGACTTCGGGCGATGCGGTTGAATAGCCTTTCTGCATCGCCTGCTCAATGTCGGCAATGCCAGGCCCGTTGTCAGTGAGCTTCATGAAGATTGAGTCAGTGTCAAGCACGATGCTTATGATACCGTCCCAGGCATGAGCCACAATGTTTACCTCGGCCTCGTAGAGGCAGACCACCACCCTCTTGATTACAGTATTGTCTACGCCGAGCTGCTTAAGCATCTTCTTGACCTGACTTGATGCATAGCCGGCATGAGTGAAGTCACCTCCCTGTACCTTATATTCGAAGGTCATTGCCACGGCTGATCAGAAAAGAGGTTTGATACCTGCCTTGTACAATTCACCCGAAGCCCTGAACATTGTAAGAGGGCATGTAATGAGAGTCATACCGAGCTCGTCGGCAAGATTTTTCATTTCCGGAGTAACAGACTTGTTACGCACAAACAGAATACACTCAATATCCGACATCTCTGCCGTACGTATGGTCTGCATATTTGCCAGTCCGGTAATCAGAAGCAGGCTGTTACAGTTAACAGTCAGGACGTCACTCATCAGGTCAGAGGCAAAAGCGTGAGTTACCTCCCTGTATGCCTTGTCTTCTCCACAAACCATCGTTCCGTTCAATGCTGAACAAATTTCTTCAAGTTTCATTTTTCCGATGTTTCCCATGTACACAATTTATAATAGGGCAGTGCAAAGATAGAAAATATTTGTGAAAATATTCACAGTGTGAATAAAATAACAATAAAATTCATTATCAGGTAATATTGAATTACTTATATTATTGTTAATGAATATTTTATCTTATGCCCGCAAATTCAGAGCCAGGCTTCCAATCAGGTCTGATATCGTCTGTCACGATCGTAAAGGCCACATCCAGGACAGCCCTGGCGTCTTCAGCTATACCGTCAAAGTTCATTTCGGGATAAAAGTTGTCGGCAGGTTTATGATACCTTTTCGTGATGTAGTCTTTTTCCTGTGCGGCAGCCCATTCCCTGCCATGCTCTCTGCTGTCGCAGTTGCCGCGGGCGAAAAGGGCAGGCACGCCGGCACGTGCAAACGGAAAATGGTCAGACCGGAAGTACATTCCGCTTTCAGGATTGGGATCAGGCAGTATGTACCTGTCCTGCTTCCGGGCTGCATCAGCCAGAAGATCATCGAGTTCGGACTGGCCGTAGCCTGTCACCATAATATCTTTCATCCTTCCCAGTGGAAGGAGGAGGTCATTGTTGAAGCATGCAATCAGGTTTTCAGGCGCAACAGGCAGATTTGATACAAACCATGAAGATCCAAGCAAGCCCTGTTCCTCAGCCGTGGGGAAGAAAAGTATCACGGATCTTTCAGGTCTTTTCTTCATAGACGAAAAAGCTTCGCCAATCTCAAGTGCCCAAGCCATTGATGTGCCGTTGTCTACGGCACCGTTGTAAATTGAATCACCGTTTTCCGTCTCTCCGATGCCAAAGTGATCCCAATGGGCCGAGATTACTATTGCTTCTTCAGGGCGGCTTGTGCCCCTGAGTATTCCGGCCACGTTCATCGAGCTGTTCCTGACGTGGATGTTGGTGAGGCGCACGGAGATTGAAGAAGACATTTCAAAGCTTCTGAAGCTTCTGAGGCAGGCATCACTGCGCAGCCTGACAGGGTCATATCCCAGTGCCCCGAAAAGTTCTGCTGCAGCCCCGGCACTGAGCCAGCCGGTTACAGGACATGGTTCAGGTTCGCCGCTGACAGGCTCCCTGTAATGTCCCGGAGATAATGCACTTTTGCGTGGTATTGAGAAATCATAGCCTGCACCGGCAGTCTCGTGGATGATCAGAATTGCCGTTGCCCCCTGCCTGGCAGCTTCCTCGTACTTGTATGTCCACCTGCCGTAATATGTCATTGTCCTTCCCTTGAAGAGGGTAGAGTCACCGGTATAGAGTCCGGGGTCATTCACCAGTACGACAGCGCATTTTCCTCTTACATCAACTGCCGCGAAATCATTCCAGCCATATTCCGGGGCCACGATGCCGAAGCCGCAGAAGACCATCGGTATTTCAACGAGCTCAACATATTCCTTCATTGACGGAGATTCCAATGCGATTTCGTCCGGAGCAGAAAACTCAAGTTTCCTGCCGGAGGCATTGATAACGGCCGGTCCTTGCACGCTTGTCGTTATCTCAACCATCGGAACTTCCTGGAACCAGCTGTCGCCGAAAGCGGGGGCGAATCCTATTCTATCGAGCTCTCCGGCGAGATAGTTTATTGTAATCGTCTCACCAGGGGTAAAGGGTTTGCGTCCCATCATGCTGTCAGCTCCCAGTATCCGGGTATATTCCCGCAGTTCCCGGGCTGTGATTGTGGCGGAGACTTTTTCAAGTGAGCGGTTTTCCGAACACGATGCTGCAGCCAGGGCTACAAGGGTAAGGGAGACGATGAGATTTCTCATTTGATAGATTCGTTTGCTGAAGTAACCAGGTTTATTATCACTTCCACGGCTTTTTCCATTGACTGAAGCGGTATAAATTCAAACCGCCCGTGATAGTTATGTCCGCCTGTGAAGAGGTTGGGGCAGGGCAGACCCATGAATGACAGCCGGGCACCGTCGGTGCCGCCTCTGACTGGTTTGATAACTGGCTCTATTCCGGCCTTTCGGTAGGCTTCGACAGCAGCCTCGATAATATAATAATTGGCTTCGATAATCTCCTTCATATTGAAGTACTGGTCGCGCATGTTTATATTCACCTCAGCGCCGTGGTATCGTTTCAGTATGGTTTCCGCAGCTTCTTCCAGTATTTTTTTCCGACGGGCAAATATCACAGGATCATGATCCCTGACTATGTACTTCAAGACAGTTTCCTCTACAGATCCCCTGATGTCATACAGGTGGAAGAATCCCTCGTAACCGGCCGTATGTTCCGGTCTCTCATATTGTGGAAGGAGGCTGTCGAAGGCACCGGCCACCATAATTGAGTTGATCATTGTATCCTTCGCCGTTCCCGGGTGCACACTTCGTCCCCTGACTGTAACCGTGGCAGCGGCCGCGTTGAAATTTTCATACTCAAGCTCTCCTATGCCTCCCCCGTCAAGGGTATAGGCATAATCGGCACCGAATCTTTTAATGTCGAAATTATCAGCACCTCTTCCGATCTCCTCGTCGGGTGTGAAAGCTATCCTTACTTTTCCGTGTCTGAGTGACGGATTTGAAATCAGATACTCGCATGCAGTTATAATCTCAGCGATGCCTGCCTTGTCATCAGCGCCGAGCAGAGTGGTTCCGTCAGTGGTTATCAGTGTCTGTCCGGCGTATTTTTTCAGTTCCGGGAACTCGGCGGGCGAAAGGATTACTTTGCGTTCCGGGTTCAGCAGAAGATCTTTACCGTCATAGCCGGGATGCACCTGGGGTTTAATTTCAGATGAAGGGGCTTCCGGACTGGTATCCATATGGGCGATGAATCCTATTACTGTACCCTGGGTGCCATTGTTTGCCGGCAGTGTTGCCATAAGGTACCCGTTACCATCGAGGGTTACCTCTGACAACCCTATCTTTTCCAGCTCATCAGCCAGGCGGCCGGCAAAAATCATCTGGTTTACGGATGAAGGTGAGGAGGTGTTTGAATCATCGGGTCTTGTCTCAAACCTGACATATCCCAGGAATCTTTCAAGAAGGCTCTGCATCTGCGGCAAATTGGTTAAACAGATAAATGTAGTCATTTAATCCGAAGGAACAGCATGCAGTGGCCGCGTTCAGCGAGGTTATCATGTGCCGTTTCTTCAGGGAACCAAAAACAAAAGATATTTCAAATATGGAACAGGCGGCCGAGGCTTCTGCCTCTTTTCATCCTGTAATGTATGAAGATAAAGAACATGGCGATAATCACCAGTGAGGCTGCAGTTATTACTGACCATTGCGGTCTGTAGGCCGTGGAGACAATTCGGTCTGTGAGGTATTCGGTGATGAGTGCGAAGATTGCCAGGGCGACAAGCATTGTCGCAAGCAGGTTCAATCCCCTGTACCTGCTCAGTGAATTCAGGAAGAGGACAGCTGCTGTCAGCAGGGCGGCAGCGACGGTCAGAGGGCTTGCAATTGAACGGAACCAGCCTGTGTGGCCGGTGAGCAGGTCAAGGAGCCACAGGAAGACAAGGGTTGCCACAGTGGCCAGCGTGATGACGAGGTATGGTCTGCGCCTGAGCAGGTAGATTGCAGAAATGAACACGATGAGGTAGCCTATGCAGGTGGTTGTCATCAGAGACCAGTTTATACCTCTTTTAAGGACTGCGTCGATTGCCAGGGTAATAATCACTCCCGCGACAAGGAGCAGCATTGTTATCTCATACAGGTGCCGTGTGTTCTCAATCCTTGAGAGTCTGAAAAGGTCAGCAGCGGTGACGATCCTGTCCGACCGGCTGTCAGAGGGTTCGCAGAGAGGGCACTTCTCGTTGCCTTCACCCAGGTCAACCCCGCAGTTTTTGCATATTGCCATGGCTTTGTTACTGTTGGTTAGTCAGGATTCTTACCGGCAGCCCCTCTGAAGTGAGCCGCTGCACGAAATTTTTTTCAAGTTCAGTGTTTCCGGTGAGTGATCCGAATGTAATAATTGTCTCAACGCCCATTGATATAAGGCCGGCTGTAATTTTAATTTGCTTATGAGGGGGAGGAGGGGTGACTGACATTGCCTTCATCAGTTGTGCAGCAGGGCCTGTCGGGGTTACCCTTCCCATATTTGTGACTATCGATGTGAACTGGCTTGGCCCGAAGCGGTTGTATGCAATCCGTAGCACCGGACTCTTGATGAAAAGTGGAATTATTCGAATAAGAGGATTCTTTTCCTTGGACACGTTTCTGCTGATGACCTGTTTGATTCTCTTTTCGTCAGTCATCATCTGCATTGTTATTTTCACTTCCCGCAGGATTTCGTCGAACGAGTAATGACCCATCCTTACATCAATTGCCGGCATGGCAAAGAGCGAAAAGTTGCGCAATGTCTCTGCTTCGTATCTCCTGCGGAGATCGAACGGTACCTGAACCCTGATGTGGGGCGAGCCACCGCCCAGCCTGGTTCTTATTTCCTGGAGCACGAAGAGCATTGTGGCAGCAAGGTATTCAGTTACGGAACTTCCCGCCTCCCTTGCAAGGAGCACCAGTTTCTCAGAAGGCACTCCCAGTTCAGTTACCCTGAAGCGGGGTGTTTCCCGCAGACGGAAAGGCAGGTGCCATGCATGGGGAAGGACAGCGGGCTGTGGCATTCCTTTTCCATAATGCCTCGAGAAGAGATCTTCGCTGCATCCGGGGCGCGGACCGTCCTTTACTTCGGGGAATGGCATCTCGGTAATGGCTTCTGCATACAGGAAATAATGGTTGAGCAATGTCTTGAGGAAGAAGATGCCGCCTCCGCCATCGGTCAGGATATGAAAAAACTCAACCGAGATGGTGTTGCCCCGGACAATGACACGGTATAGAAGCTCGCCGTTCATGGTTCGCGGGAAAGGCTGGCAACGGGGACCGCTGTCAGGCATTACCCTTGGTGTTTTTCCGTTGTATTCGAGAAAATACCAGAAAAATCCCCTGCACAGCTCAACGCTGAAAAGCGGGAACAGCTTCGAAGCTTCTTCAGCCGCCTTTAGAAGCGCTGGCAATACAACCGGTGCGGTAAGGTGCACGCTGATCCTGAACACCCCGGTAAGTTCGGAACCTGTTATAGCCGGATATATCTTGGCTGCATTGTCAAGCTTCATCCATTCTCCCCGTCCGGAAATTTCTCCTTTTGAACCCATTTTCCTCTTTTCCGCCGTAAAGATATACATATATGCACCCGATTGTCAATTGTGTTCTCCGGCATCTTCCGCTTCTGCGGCTTTTAAGTTTACTATATTTGTTAAATCAAGCGAATGACACAAACACAAATTCCGATACAATGAAACAGTTTTGCATCATCTTACAGATTGCTGCATGCCTGATTATTTCAGTTGCAGTTTCAGGTCAGAGACCCGGTACGGGTGAATCGCAGCCGGCTCTTGTGAAATGGATTGATGATACTCACATGCTGCTCAGGACCCTTGGTGACGACAAAAAGCCGGTTTACTCACAATATGACTGCAAGACCGGCAAGTCAGCGCCTGTGACAGATTACACAAGTGATATGGAAAAGCTCAGGAGCTTACTCCCGGAGGGGGTACAGCCAGGCCCTGACATGGTTGCGTCATCAGATATGCAAGCTGTGATCATTGTGCGCGACAATGACCTGTGGTACTATTCTGCAGGTAACCGTGAGGGTAAGAAGCTTACTTCTGACCCTGACAGGGAGATGAATGCCAGGTTTGCCCCCGGTGACAAAAAACTGGCCTACACAAAGAACAAGGAGCTTTATGTATATGATCTTGGCCTTGGAAGGGAGACAAGGCTCACCTTTGATGCAACGGATAAAATCTACAACGGGTGGGCATCATGGGTTTATATGGAGGAAATCCTCGGCAGAGGCACCAGGTATGCCGCATTCTGGTGGTCTCCTGATGCAGAAAGGATCGCATATCTTCATACAGACGATAATCCGGTACCCCTGTACTATCTCAATGCGCTTGAGAATACTGACGGAATACACGGAAGGCTGGAGATAACACCTTATCCCAAGCCGGGAGACCCTAATCCAAAGGTAAAAATGGGTGTGGTTGAACTTACAACCGGTAAAACCACATGGGTTAAGACGGACGGGAACATTGACCAGTACATAGCATGGCCATCATGGACCCCTGACAGCAAAAAGCTTATGGTACAGGTCCTTAACCGTGATCAGAATGATATGAAGTTTATCCTGGCTGACGTGAACAGCGGGGATTTCACAGTAGTATACCGGGAGACCAGGCCTACATGGATAGACTTTTTCGAGGATATTTATGTAATGAAGGACGGCAGCGGTTTCATTGTGAGGAGTTGCCGGAACGACTGGTACAATCTGTACTACTATGGATGGGACGGTAATCTTAAGTCACAGATAACGAACTTTGAATGGAAGGTGACTGACATAGCAAGGGTTGATGAATCGAAGAAGGAGATTTACTTCAACGGCACCGGACCTGATCTGCTGGGCGGTCACCTGTTCCGTGCAAAGCTTGACGGATCGAAACTGCTGCAGATTACTTCAGGGGATGGCAGTCATACTGCGTCGGTATCTCCCGGAGGTTCATACTTCTTCGAAACCTGGAGCAGCATCAGTGATCCTGGCGGCATAAACCTTCTCGACAGAAAGGGGAAGGTCGTTCGCAGCATCCATCGTGAAAAGGTCCCTGCCTATGATGCATCGAAGCATCAGAAGGTTGAACTGGTGAAGATCAGAACGTCTGACGGTCTGTTCGACATGCCTGCCATTATAACCTATCCGCTGAACTTCGATCCGGCCGCAAAGTACCCGGTAGTGTTTACAATCTACGGAGGACCGGATGCCGGCAGCATCAGGAACAGGTGGCAGGGAGTCCAGCCACGCTGGTATGCCGAAAACGGAATTGTAACAATCAGTGTCGATCACCGCGGCTCAGGCGTTTTCGGCAAGAAGGGACTGGATTACATGCACCGGTCACTTGGCAAATGGGAGATTTCAGACTATTCCGATGCGGTGAAATGGCTAAGGCAGCAACCGTGGGCTGACGCAACCAGGATGGGGATAACCGGCGGATCCTACGGCGGGTATGTCACCTGTATGGCCCTTACGGCAGGCGCAGACTACTGGACCCATGGCATTGCAGATTATTCTGTAACCGACTGGCGCCTTTATGACAATGTATACACCGAACGGTTCATGGATACCCCGGAGGACAACCCGGAAGGGTATAAGCAGGGCTCAGCCATTACACACGCAGAATCATTGAAAGGAAAGCTTCTTATCCGCCACGGCGATATGGATGACAATGTCCATATGCAGAACTCGATATGGCTGATCACAACTCTTCAGGATCTCAATAAGCCTTTCGAGATGATGATTTATCCGGGCGAACGTCACGGCTGGGGAGGTCCCAAGAGAACCTTCCAGACAAATGAAACCAACAGTTTCTGGATGAGATCCTTTTTCGGAAAATAGCAACACTTACGATCTGCAATATGGCTGCCAGCTTATACGTGAAGAGACTCGCTGAAGTGCGGGCCCTGATGAGGAAAAGGAAACTTGACGCTCTTATAATTCCTTCCTCCGATCCGCACCTGGGAGAGTACGTGCCTGACCACTGGAGGGTCATCAGGTGGCTCACCGGTTTTACAGGCTCTGCGGGGAACGTTGTAATTACCAGGACATTTGCCGGTCTGTGGACTGACAGCCGGTATTTCATCCAGGCAGAAGAGCAACTGGCGGGTTCGGGATTTGAGCTCGTGAGGCTGAAGGTACCTCATACTCCGGAGCACATCGACTGGCTCAGGGAGAAGGTCCGCAAGGGATGGAAGGTTGGCGTTGACGGCCGGTTGATATCAGCAGTTATAATGAAGCTGCTTCTGTCAACAATGAAAGATTCCGGAGCCAGGCTTGACATGAGAGCCGACCTGATCACTCCAATCTGGAAAGACCGCCCTGCATTGCCTGCTGACAAGGCTTTTGAGCTTGATGTAAAATATGCCGGACTGGCCAGGATGCAGAAACTGAACAGGGTCAGGGAGGTGATGAGGGCGATAGGGGCAGATTATCAGTTGCTTACGGCGACAGATGATATAATGTGGCTGTTAAACCTGAGGGGCAACGATGTCAAATACTGCCCTCTGCTGATCTCGTTTGCTGTGTTGAGTCATGAACAGGTCTTTTTCTTTGCTGATGAGGAGAAAATACCGTTTGCCATGAAAGCCTCGCTTGACAGCGATGGTGTTGTCCTGCTGCCCTATGACGCTGTAAATTCAGTGTTATCTCATCTGGATGACGGATCGGTTCTTCTGTTATCTCCCCATGCAACTCCGGCAGCCCTGTACAGAGCTGTTTCGCGAAGGGTGAAGATAGTTGAAGATCTGAGTATTCCCACACGGATGAAGGCGGTAAAGAATGACACGGAGCTTAAGAATCTGAGAAAAGTGATGGTTGATGACGGGGTTGTGCTGACCCGGTTTTTCCACTGGCTTGAAAATGCAGTTGCCGGTGAGGAAATAACCGAACTGGGTGCTGCCGCCAGAATTGATGAGATGCGTTCAGCTCAGGCTGGCTGTACGGGTCCTTCGTTCAGCACCATCGCTGCATATAATGAACATGCCGCTCTTCCTCATTATGTTCCTGGCATTGATACCGACGTAAGGCTTCAGAAGAAGGGTATCTTTCTTCTTGACTCAGGCGGACAGTATTTAGGGGGAACCACTGACATTACAAGGACGGTTGCCCTTGGAAAAGCTGATGCTCAGATGAGGAGAGAATTCACACTTGCCCTGCGGGGTACGATCGGCCTTGCCATGGCCAGGTTCCCAAATGGCACGAAGGGATACCAGCTTGATATTCTCGCTCGTAAGCCTTTGTGGGATAATTACATGAACTACGGTCATGGCACGGGTCACGGTGTCGGCAGCTTCCTTAACGTGCATGAAGGGCCCCAGACGATAGGTTCCGGTGCCACCGGCGATATGAAAACAAGCATCGAACCCGGAATGGTGATATCAGATGAGCCCGCTTTTTACCGGCCGGGGCTCTATGGTTTCCGGACCGAAAACCTTCTGGTGTGCCGGGCAGATAAGGAGAGCGAATTTGGCAGTTTCCGGTCGTTCGAGACGGTGACGCTTTGCTACATTGATAATGAGCTTATTGATCCATCAGTACTTGATGACAGTGAGCTCCGGTGGCTGAATGGTTACCATGAAAGGGTTTACGAGTTGCTTCACAGGCACCTTGAGCCTGAATTGCAGAGCTGGTTGAGAGTAAAGACAATGCCGCTTAGCCGTGGTAAGAAGAAAAATTAGAATAATAAATCAGATGTTCAAAGCAAACCTTTTTGTATTAATTGTCGCAGCCATCCTCACCACCGGGTGCTCAGACAAGACAATGACCCTGGAGGAGTGCCTGGCAAGCCTTCCCGCAGATACACTTTTCAGGATAAATGCCGACTCGTCATTCAGTGAGGCCTGGGAGATACGCCTGAGACAGCCGGTTGACCATCGTAATCCTGACGGCCCCCAGTTCACCCAGCAGATATTTCTTTATTATGCCGGAGCAGACAGGCCCGTGGTGGTTGAGACCGAAGGATACGGAGCCAGGGGAGGCCGGAATGAACTTTCTTCAATCCTGCATGCCAACCTTATCAGGATTGAGCACAGGTATTTCGAGGAGTCGACGCCGGATTCCGTCGACTGGAAATATCTGACCACATGGCAGGCAGCCACTGATCATCACAGGATAATTGAGCTGTTCAAACCAGTATTCAGTGGCAGATGGTCAACAACCGGCATCAGCAAGGGAGGTCAGACAGTGATGTTCCACAGGTACTACTACCCTGATGATGTAGATGTCAGTGTACCATATGTGGCACCGCTGAATTTCGGACCTGAAGATCCAAGAATGGAGCCCTTCCTTGAGAATGTGGGAACAGCTGAATGCCGCGACAGAATCTTCAGGTTCCAGAAACTGGCTCTTGAAAAGTTCGACTTGCTGTACCCGATGTTCCTTGAAATGGCTGACAGGCGCGGATGGACATTCACGAGGGTGGGAGGGCCCGAAAGCGCATATGAGATGACCGTGCTTGAATATGAGTTTGCATTCTGGCAATGGGGATCTGTGCCGTGTGATTCAATACCCCTGGAAGGTACCGATGAGAAGATTTTCAGGCACCTGGCTGCAGTGGGTGATCCCCGTTATTTTGCTGATCAGGGCCTGGCATATTTCGAACCATTCTTTTACCAGGCAATGACTGAGATAGGGTATTACGGCTATGATTTTGACAAGTTCGGTGATCTTATTAGACATGCACGTAACGGTGAAAAGCCTGAATTTTTGTTTTCTGCACCCAGTGGACCTGAATATGTGTATGATTATGAATTCGGGAAGAAGGTCAGTGAGTTCATTAAACATGATGCCGAAAACTTCATCTTCCTTTATGGCGAAAATGATCCATGGTCAGCCTCTGCGGCTGATCCGGGCAATAATAAGAAATGCCTTAAGATCGTAAACAAGGGAGGAGCACACGGCACCCGAATCAGTATACTTCCTGAAGAACAGAAGGAATTGGTCATGACTAAACTTCAGGAATGGATGGATGTTCCGGCAGACATCTGACCCGTTGTTTTAGCAGATTTTCCTTCAGCCTGTTAACTCCAAATTTTCAAATAAATTTGGAATTGTTAAAATTAATTAAATACCTTTGTCTCAGCTGACTTGTTAGTGTGTGGAGATATTTTAGTGTCTCCTTCATTTACAGTTAGTTAATTTAAATTTTATTAACAGTTTAATTTATTTTCAAATGAACATTTTTGTAGCCAAGCTGAGTTCTGTAACAAAAGCAGAAGACCTTCAGGAACTTTTCAGCAAATTTGGGGAGGTTATCTCCGCCAAAGTTATCATGGACCGTGAAACCGGCTTTTCAAAGCGTTACGGTTTCGTTGAGATGGCAGATGACCGTGCCGGTTATGAAGCTATCGAAAAACTCAATAACTCAGAGCTCGATGGCAGTCAGATCATCGTAAAGAGATCTGAGCCAAAGGCAGAGAAAAAGCCTTTCAGGCCCCGTCGTGATTTCCGCGACAGGGACCGTGAACCGAAATACTAGGAAATGAAACACAGGAGGCTGCCGGGAAAGACAGCCTCTTTTCATCCGGGATAAAAAGGCAGGATAACACTGCCTTTTTTATTATATATAGCAGGTTTTTCAAAAAAAAGCTGGAAGACTCCGGATACCGGAAAGAAATATCTATAATTTCGCATTGGCTAATTCAAAAGAGCTGATAAACACTTGCCCGCAAATTTTTCAGGTTACGGAAACAGACTGAACCCGATCTCTCCCGATCGGGTGTTGTCATTTTCAGCCATAACCCGGCGATTTCTGTAAAACTACTTTATAACTGATCAACCATGAAAAACCTTATTCTTACCCTGACCGGAAGCAACAGGAAGAGAGTCATGCTCATCTTTCTTATTCTGATGCTCCCGGTGACAATTTTCGCGTCAGATGGTTCGGTTCCCAAAATCGGACCTATACGCGTCGAGTTTATTATTTTCGGCCTTATCCTTCTTGGGGTAGCCCTTTTCCACAAGCAGACATTCTGGGTTGCCATTACAGGTCTCACAGTTCTGCTGATCTTCAAATTCGCATTTGATCCGGCCTTTAAGCTGGGTGAGCACATGTTCGGCACAACTCCTTTCCTGGAGCAGATCATGGACAAGGATCTCAGACAGGGGGAGTGGGGAATAATACTTAATCTTCTGGGTTTGCTACTTGGCTTTGCGGTACTTTCAAAAATATTTGAAGAATCTAGGGTGCCTGACATACTCCCAAGGTATCTGCCGGATGACTGGAAGGGTCCTTTCCTCCTGTTGATCTTTGTCTTCATCCTTTCCTCATTCCTCGATAATATTGCTGCAGCCCTGATAGGAGGTACAATAGCTCTTGTCGTATTCAAAAACAAGGTCCACATCGGATATATAGCAGCCCTTGTTGCGGCAAGCAATGCCGGCGGAAGCGGAAGTGTAGTGGGAGATACCACCACCACAATGATGTGGATTGACGGTGTCTCTGCCTTAAACGTTATACATGCTTACGTTGCTGCCTTTGTCGCCCTGCTGTTTTTTGCATGGTTTGCGTCTCATCAGCAGGACAGGCATCAGAGGATACAGAAGGACGCAAATACCAATGTAAAAATTGACTGGCTTAAGATTGTAAGTGTCCTCCTCATACTGGCAGGTGCCATAATCTCAAACATTCTTTATGACATGCCTGCGCTGGGTGTCTGGATTGCAATCATTATCGGTGCAATACTGAGGCCGGTTCCATGGAAGGAGGTCCCGTCCTCACTCAAGGGAACAATATTTCTTTTATGCCTTGTAATGTGTGCCTCGATGATGCCGGTTGAAGAACTGCCTGATGCCTCATGGGTAACTGCATTTGCACTTGGCGCCCTGTCAGCCGTATTTGACAATATTCCTCTTACCAAGCTATGTCTTGACCAGGGACACTATGACTGGGGGATGCTGGCTTACGCAGTAGGTTTCGGAGGATCAATGATATGGTTCGGATCATCAGCCGGTGTGGCAATAACAAACAAGTTTCACGAGGCACGGAATGTGGTACTTTGGGTAAGAAAGGGATGGCACGTGGCTGTAGCCTATGTCCTGGGATTCTTTGCCCTTTACCTGCTCCTCGGATGGGAGCCGGCAGACACAAAGGAACATAAGATCATCAACTGTCCCGTACCCGGATGCCCGATGGCAGGTCAGGGCGAGACTCCTGAGGGGGCGGTCAGTTACCTTGACCTGATCAACGAATAGAAAGAAAAAATTCTTCTTTGAAATAATGAAAAAGGCACCCACGGAATGGTGCCTTTTTCATTTTAACTCTGCTTCGTTGCCGAGGCAGCATCCGGTTGTTCCATGTTCTCAAGCTATAAGTTGTGACTGAAGCCAGTATACTCCGGCGCCGGCAAGATAGCCTGCCAGGGCAAGCCAGGAGATCTTCTTCATGTACCAGATGAAGTCAATTCTCTCGAGGCCCATTGCAGCTACACCAGCAGCGGAGCCGATTATCAGCATGCTTCCGCCTGTCCCCGCACAGTATGCGAGCATCTCCCAGAAGAGGCCGTCCTGCACAAAGAAACCTGCATATGCCGGATCTGCAGCCATTCGGAGCATGTCAGGCGTTACAATCTCATACATGCCCATTGCACCTGCCACCAGAGGAACGTTGTCAACAACAGCTGATATGACTCCGATAGCCAGGTTAATCAGGAAGATATTACCCAGTTTCTCGTCGAGCCATCCTGCCATCAGGCTCAGGTGGCCGGCACTCTGAAGAGCAGCCACTGCAGCAAGGATTCCCAGGAAGAAAAAGATCGTAGGGGTATCAACCTTCTTGACAATGTTGTAAATGGTGAGTTTTTTCCTTATCTCATCCTCCTTGTCGCGGTGCATGATCTCGGATACGACCCACAGCACTCCCAGGCCGAAGATCATTCCCACCCATGGCGGAAGGTGGGTTATGGTTTTGAACACCGGAACGAAAAGCAGCATGGAGACACCAAGGATCAGAATGAAAGTCCTTTCAAACGGCGTCGTGATATCAACCGAGCCATGTGCAATTTCAGGTCTTTTCACGTCTCCCTTAACCATGAATGAGAGTATGGCGAGAGGCACTATCATGTTAACAAGGCTCGGAAGGAAAACCTTCAGGATAATGTTAACAGTTGTTATCTGTCCGCCGATCCAGAGCATGATTGTTGTGACGTCACCGATTGGCGACCATGCACCACCGGCATTGGCGGATATCACTATCATGCTTGCGAAAATCCATCTTGTTGGTTTGTCGGAGATAAGCTTCCTAAGCAGGGCAATCATCACTATTGTGGTTGTCAGGTTGTCAAGGACCGCTGACATGAAGAAGGTGATGAACCCGATGATCCAGATAAGCCTTACCTTACTCTTTGTAGCTATCCTGTCGGTGATGACTGTAAACCCCTGGTGCTGGTCAATCACCTCGACTATCGTCATTGCTCCGAACAGGAAGAAAAGTATTTCTGCAATGTCAACAAGGTGATGGGCAAGTTCGTGCTTTACAAAGGCGCTGGTATGTCCTGCCAGCTCAACCGTCTCACGGAAAGGGGAAGTGGCAAACTGGTCGGGAGTCATTGCCGGGGCAATGCTGTTCATAATCTGCTGTCCCATGAGCTTCAGTTCCTCCCAGGAGGGAGAAAAGCCCATTGCGAGGACCTGTTCACTGGAGAGGGCGTAGAGAGCCCACAGGACAGAACCAAGCAGGAGTGCGCTGGCAGCTTTCTCTACTTTAATGGGATGCTCAAGTGCTATCGCCAGGTATCCCAGCAGGAAAAGCACAATCATTAGAATAAACATACTTCAGTTTTTATTTTTTTTGCAAAAATAGGATTCGCGAGGAACATTCAAATAAATATTGCAATTATCAGATTGTGTATGACATTCCCTGTGCCGGAATATCGATGTTATCAAAGCCCTTTGTCTCAAGGAATGACCTGTAGGTGACCTGTGTCTCATATTCTCCGTGCACCAGGAATATCTTCTTAAGTTTATCCTTATCCTGGCAGGAGAGATATTCTGCCATCTCACGGTAGTCGCCATGTCCGGAATATGACTCTATCTTTTCAATATCGGCTCTTACAGGGTATTTGGTCCCGTGAATTGAGACTTCGGCTTCACCTCTGACAATTCGTGCTCCGAGGGTTGATGGTGCGCAATACCCTACAACGAGCACCGTATTGGCAGGATTGCTGATGCTGTTTGCAAGATGGTGCTTGACACGGCCTGCTTCCATCATTCCCGATGATGAGATGATTATTACCGGACCTTTTATCTCGTTCAGGCTTTTGGAGCCTTCCACCGATGTGTTGTAGAAGAGAGAGTTAAAACCGAACGGGTCCGGATCAGAAAGCATCAGCTCCCTTACATTTTCATTGAAGCAGTCGGGGTGCATCCGGAAGATGTTGGTTGCGTTGACCGATAAAGGGCTGTCAACATATATATCTACTTTCGGCAGGCGTCCTGCATTGTAAAGATTATTGAGTGAGTAGACTATCTCCTGGGTCCTTCCCACGCTGAAGGCAGGAATTATTAGTTTGCCCCGTTTTTCAACGCAGGTGTGGTGAACTACCCTGAAAAGTTCCTCGTCTGACTCGACCAGTGATGGATGCAGCCTGTCACCGTAAGTTGATTCGGTGATAAGAAAGTCAGCCTGAGGGAATGGCTCCGGACTTTTAAGTATCCTGTTTACCGGCCTTCCGATATCACCTGTAAATGCGAGGCGTTTGATGCCCTCTTTCTCCTTCAGTTCCAGTGTGACCACGCCGCTTCCCAGCATATGTCCTGTGTTGGTGAATTTCACGGTTGTGAATTCGTCTATCCTGAACTTGCGGTCATATGCCACGCTGATGAAGAGCTTCATAGCTGCCACGGCATCTGCCTGGGTGTATAGCGGTTCCACCGGAGGGAGCCCTTTTTTGGCCCTCTTCTTGTTGAAAGTAATTGTATCATGCTCCTGGATCTTGCCTGAGTCAGCAAGCATTATGGCACAAAGATCACGTGTAGCATTTGTGCATACAACCGAACCTGTAAACCCGTTTCGCGACAGAAACGGGATGAGTCCCGAATGGTCAATATGGGCGTGGGAGAGTATGACATGGTCAACGGAGGCAGGAGCAAACGCCAGCGCCCGGTTCATCTCCTCCGTTTCAAGTCCTTTCCCCTGAAACTGGCCGCAATCGAGCAAAAGATTTTTCCCGTGTTCCGTTTCAATAAGTATCTTGCTGCCTGTCACCTCGCGGGCAGCCCCGTAAAATGTTAGTTTCATGCTGAATGATCAGTTTTTATGATTTGCTAATATAACTAAAGTTGCCAGAATCTCCCCTGAAATAATCTTTAACATTTAATGAACAATATGTCAAAACTCCTTTAAATAGTGAAGTCATTGATATACTTTTGGTGCTTCTAAATCTATCTTACACTTACTCATGAAACTCGACAAGATCTTCTCGTACCTGGCCCCCAAGGAGGGCAAGTTCTATCCGCTGTTCAAGGATGCATCTGCCAACCTTATAATAGGGGCGGAGCTTCTGGTAGAGTTCATGAATGAGCCTGATCCCGGCAAGAGGGAGATCCTGGGTCACAAGATCAAGGAGGCCGAACTGGTTGGTGACCAGATTGCCAAAAACCTCTACAAGACACTCAGCAGTACATTCATTACGCCATTTGACCGTGAGGATATCTTCGAACTGATTCATGCTACCGATTCAGTCCTGGATCTGATGTACGGTGCAGCGAAGCAAACTCATCTGTACAAGCTCAGGGAAATCCCGAACGAGTTCCGCGAGATGGCCGATACAATAAGGAAGGCTTCTATAGAAATCAATACCGCGTTCAACGGATTGCGGGATGTGCTGAATCTGTCAAAATACAAGGACAACTGCCATAAGATCGGCGAGCTTGAGGAGCATGCGGATGACATTAATCACCGTTACCTTGCCATGCTATTTGAGGAAGAGAAGGATGCGATAGAACTGATAAAGAAGAAGGATATCCTCGCAGCACTCGAAAAGGCTGTTGACCGCTGTGATGATGTGGCTGATATCCTCTCCTCGGTAATTATCAAAATCGCGTAAAGCATTCCCGATGGACTTCACCATACTTATTATCATAATAATTCTCGCGTTCGGGTTTGACCTCATCAATGGGTTTCATGACGCAGCAAATTCAATCGCAACTGTAGTCTCGACCAAGGTTCTCACACCTTTCCAGGCGGTATTGTGGGCTGCCTCTTTTAACTGGCTTGCTTACCTGGTTTTTGAGCTCAACATTGTCGATACAATCGCCAAAATTGTTGACACTTCAGCCATTACACTTATGGTCATACTGGCAGGGATACTTGCTGCCATAATATGGAACCTGCTTACATGGTATCTCGGCATTCCTTCAAGTTCATCGCATACACTTGTGGGAGGTTTTGCCGGTGCAGCCATTGCCTTCACGGGATGGGATGTAGTGCATACCGGAAAGATAGCTGTTATCGCAGCTTTCATCTTCCTTGCCCCGCTTCTCGGGATGTTCATGTCCTACCTTATCTCAATAGCCCTGCTTTGGATAAGCCGGAAAGGCAATCCTTTCAGGCTCGAAAAGAGATTCAAGGGTTTTCAGTTGCTTTCATCGGCTCTCTTCAGCCTTGGACACGGCGGCAATGATGCCCAGAAAGTGATGGGGATCATCTCCGCAGCTCTGATTGTTTATTTTAACGGTGCTCATGAGATACCCCACTGGGCGCAGATTGAAATGGTTAACGGCAAGGTGCATGACATTCCTCACTGGATAGTGCTTGGCTGCTACTCTGCCATTGCTATGGGAACACTGATAGGCGGATGGAGGATTGTCAAGACGATGGGATCGAAAATAACCAAACTGACTCCCTTTGAGGGTGTTGCCGCAGAAGGTGCCGGCGCAATACTGCTTTTCGGAACTGAAGCCTTTGGCATACCGGTGAGTACAACTCATACGATCACCGGTGCCATTATGGGAGTCGGGCTTACCAAGCGGGTTACAGCAGTAAGATGGGGCGTAACAATCAACCTGCTGTATGCATGGCTTCTTACAATCCCGGTCTCAATGCTGCTGGCTGCAGGTCTCTATCATCTGCTCTCAGCCATAACAGGCATCAGCTGATAACTGACACGTTACATCGATTCAAATCCCCTTACTGATCCCGGTGTCACTTTATGCAGGTCAAAAACGATGATCTCGTTCTCGCCCTTGCGCAGCCATGATGCCGGGCAGAAGAGTCTGGTCTGGGGTCCTATCTCCCAGTAGCGGCCGAGGTTATGTCCGTTGACCCAGACAAATCCCTTTACAAAATTTGTCATGTCAATGAAGGTGTCAGCTGTCTGATCAAGTTCCAGGGTGCCCCTGAAGAATATACCGGGTTTTGTCAGCTCACAATCTGTTGCTTCCAGCGATTCAATATAGCCGTCACTCATCGGAAAACCGCACACCTCCCAGTTTATCAGAGTCATCCCGTTCAGTATTACCCTGTCAGTTATTCCCTTACGGTCGATCATTGCATGTGCAAAGTTGATCCGTCCCATGCCCTCGGTGAATATTTCAAGGAGCGGGTAATCTGAATCTGCCGGAGGCAGCTCAATTGAGTTGATTCCAAGCCGCCTGTCAAGTGTGCCGATATATTTTCCGTCGATAAAAACGGTGGCATAATCATGAATGTCAATGACAGTTAACCTGCCTCGCTTGTGGCCCGTCAGCCTGGTGCTGTAAAGCATAAAGCCGTAATCCTGCCCGTATGATTCGAACGATTCGGGCTGGATTGATTTCACCGGTTCCGGCAGGTTGTCCCAGATTGAGGTGAATGGTATAAGTTCGGTTTCAGGGAAAGTCATCGAAGGTATCGGATCCGGGATCGGAGGCAATTTTGCCTTTTTCGGAAGATATGAGCCGATCAGTTTTCTCAAGGCAAAGAATTTGGGTGTTGCCCTTCCCTGTTCGTCTATAGGCGCATCATAATCATAACTGGTAAGGTCAGGCTCGTATCCCTTGCCACCTGAGTTGGCCCCGGCGGTGAATCCGAAGTTTGTTCCCCCGTGAATTACATAAAAATTGAATGATTTCCGGTTATCCATCAGGAACTTAACCTCGCGCAGAAGATCTGCAGTGTCAGGTTTTGCCCAGTTTTCTCCCCAGTGCGTGAGCCATCCGGGGTAGGTCTCGCTGGAGAATACCGGAACGCCTGGATTCATTTTACGGGCCAGTTCGAAATCCTTTTCTGAGCTCCCTGAGTCAAGTCCCACGACACATCCCGGAAGTGTACCCGCCTCAAGCATGTATGCGGTGGGTCCGTCTCCCGTGAAATAGGGAACGTCAATGCCGCTCCTTTCCCATATCCCCTTCAGGGCGAAGAGGTAGTTCCGGTCATTGCCGTAACTGCCATATTCATTTTCGATCTGAATCATAAGGATGGGGCCGCCGTTGGTGACAAGAAAGGGGCGGAGTACATCAGCAAGCCGTGAAATGTACCTCTCTGCTGCCTTCATGTAGACCGGATCCATACAGCGCACTTTTATGCCCGGGGTCCGAAGCAGGTAAGGGGGTATGCCGCCGAACTCCCATTCGGCACAGACATAGGGTCCCGGTCTGATTATAACCCACATTCCTTCCTCTGCTGCCGTGGTGATAAATCGGGCAATATCCCGGTTCCCGGTACGGAAGTCATAGATTCCCTCATCAATCTCGTGGTGGTTCCAGAAGAGGTATGCTGAGATTGTGTTGCACCCCATGGCTTTCGCCATCTTTATCCGGTGATGCCAGTATTCTGCCGGCACCCTTCCCGGATGGATCTCCCCGCTTATGATCTGCATTGGTTGCCCGTCAAGAAGGAACTGATCCTTTCCCAGGGTGAATGTGTGTCCGGTTTTGCTTATCTGACCTGAGATGCCTGAAGTTATGAGCACAAGAGTGAGTAACAGGGCTAAGCGACAAATCGTCTGTCTGTCCTTCATGATATGTTAATTAAATATTCTAAAGGCAGCGCCCGCTTCAGACAGTGCCTTTCCCCCATGTGGGAAGTATCTCCTTCTTAAAGGCTTCCTTTTCCCTGACAAGTGCATCCATGTCAAGGCCTATGGATTTCTGTGCTCCTGATTTTGAGGATATATCCGGTATCATGACTTTGCTGACACCCTTGTCAGCGAGAACTTTTGCCAGCTCAATCCTGGCTTCCAGTCCCTTCATTATTCCGTTGCTAAGTATTGATGCCATCTCGATAGGAGCATGGAAGGAACCGCCATGACTTGCTGCGCAGAAATCCCATCTCCACTGTGACTGCCTGATAAGCGCAAGAACCGGCTTCATCACAGTTTCGTCTGCGCCTGCATCCCAGGCAGCTTTGGCCTCATAGTGGGCAGAGACAAGGATCTCCTCGAGGTAGTGTCTCAGGTTTGCTATCTTATCCTGTCTTTCATAAACGTTGTTCCGCAGTTCCTCCTCACTCTGTCTGTGACATACGGCACAGGTTGACGAGATCATATTCAACGGGCTCTGCACATGATGGCTTGTATATTTCACACCGCCCTCGGCGACGAACGGCATGTGACAGTCTGCGCAGGCCACCCCGCGCTGGCCGTGGATACCCATTTTAAACAGCTCATAATCAGGATGCTGAGCCTTCAGCATCGGAGCCTTGCTGATTGAGTGGGTCCAGTCGGCGAACTGGTAGCTGTCATAGTAACTCTCGATCTCGTCAGCGGTCATCCCCTTGTCCCATGGGAATGTCAGGTATTTTCCCTCGCCTTTGAAGTAGTATTCTACATGGCACTGGGCGCAGACAAGGCTGCGCATCTCCTGGTGCCCTGCCTCCTCAATCTTTTTACCCTGTCTCTCGAAGGCCTCTCTGAGAGCCGGGCGGGAAATTGTCAGGGTCATGTTCTCCGGGTTATGGCAGTCTGCGCAACCTATTGAGTTGGTTATCTCGGGTCCCAATGAGGCCCATGTTGCCTTGTAAAAGCTTTCCGCGCCCATTTTTTCAATCATACGGGGTACGTCAGGGCTTTTGCATGCCCAGCATGTTCCGGGCTGGGGACCGGCATCAGGAGTCATGGGCGCTCCGGTCCGGAGGGTGTTGCGGATATCTTCAACCGCCCAGTAATGACCTCTTGCCTGGGAATAGTCCTTTGAGAATGCATACCCTGCCCAGAGCACCACAAGTTCCGGGTCAGTGGCAAGTACGTCCAGGGGCTTGCTTCCTGCATGTTTACTCCGGAAAGATGTGTCAGCTGTCATCAGCCATGATTTGTATTCCCTGGGATAAAATTCACCCCATACACTGTTGTCTGACTCGAAAGGCTGCAGGTCAGTCGGCGGCCTGTATGCATATTTTGCTTCAGACCTTCGTTCAACAATGGAGGATGCGAGCATGCCCAGGAGGAATACAACAAGAGCGGTGGCAAGAAATAAAAGCCAGCCTGCCCATGGCTTTTTGGAGATGAATTCCGTGATTGACATAGGTTGGGTGTTAAGTATTGTTACAGGTTGTCTTTAAGGGTAGGAGTTATGGCAAACTGGGTCGATGAGATGCTGTTGACCCTGTCATGCGGCGTGTTGCGGTGACAGTCGAGGCAGTGCCTGTCGCGTCTTCCCGCCATTGCTTCGAGAGGTCTTCCGGGGCCGTCACTGAAGAGTGACTCATGGCACCTGAGGCAGTTTTCCTGAACTACGCGTTTCCCGGGTTCCCTGATATATATGGATTGCGGTTCGTTTCGAAGAGTAAAGATAGTTGCATGCCGGAGGCCGTCACTTGCCTTGAAGTAGTATTTTCTGACGAAGCTGTCATGTGGAACATGGCAGGCATTGCAGTCAGTGATGCTCTTGTGCGCGCTGTGTGACCAGGTGGCATATTGCGGGGTCATGATGTGGCAGTTAATGCACACCCTGGGGTCATCAGAGAGATAGGAGGTGGCATTAGATATCTTCAGAAGATAAAATGCCAGGCCTGTGAATGCCCCGAGGAGAATAATGACAGGCAGTCTCCACTCTGGCGGAGGCGTGAAGAATCTGATCAGTTTGTTTGGTCTGCTCATGGCAGTTGCCTTTATATCCGGTCAATTAAAAATCGCGACCTCCTCCCCGGTATGCCGGAAGGGTCAGATGAAATTAACGAAGCAGAGTGCCACGAGGGCAGTACCGTATCTCTTGTCAATTGTCAGGGATTCCCTGAAGACGCTTGGTTCTCCCAGGTAATACTGTGAGAAAGTTCTGTCATGCAGGTCATGCAGAACTGTGTAGAGTCTCTCTTCGAGAGCCTCCATGTCAAAGTAACCGGCGAGTTCACAGACGAGACCTCCGACTTTTTCCTCGCATGTATCATCCTTGTACATCCATGCGTAGATGACGCCGGCTGATACGTGTTCGCCGTAGTAGCCGTTGGCTACTGCCATAATTGTGCAGAGTTCGGATCCGTAGGGGGGCATGTCAACCTCATCAAGGGTAACCAGCCTGGCTGTGGCGGGCATCACCGAAGAATAATTCATAATGTTGTATTCGGATATGCCTGCATCATGCAGCGCCATGTGATATGACCCGGGATGTATTGCATATTCGCTGCATCCTGAACCCTGGGTTACAAAAAACTCGTTGGGAATTCTGTTTTGGGTGAGTTTAACCATTTTGCCTTTCAATACTTTAGGTTTATGCCCGTCATGAGATCGGAACAGGCAAATATACCTAAAAATAAAAAAAACCTGCAATAGGGATATTTATATTTCATATCCGCGCCATTGCAAGGACGAGGGAATATATGATCACGGTTACGGTGATGTACATTTTCCTTGCGGTATCCGGTTTCATTCCCGGGAAACGGTAATTTATCGAGCTATGCCTGCAAGCTGCAAGACAGTCGCCGCAAAGGGTGCATGTAAGGCCGGGTCTGAGTCTTGCGATGTCGTTCGAACTGAGTGCGTCATACCTGCAGACGGAGGAACATAGCATGCAGGATGTGCAGCTGGCTTCAATTCTCATCCTGAACGGATTGATGTGCTTCATGTAGCTGACAAGGGTGCCAACGGGGCACCAGACAGTGCAGTGGACCATCTTGCCTTTACGTCGTGAAATTAAAGCAATGATGGCCAGACCTGCCACCCCTGTAGCAACACCGGCTGCCAGTGCAAATCCGTTGCCGGCTCCGGTGATCCGCATCAGAAGTGCAACAGCAATTGCCAGTATCAGGAAGCTGTTTTTCAGAGCCAGCCGGTAGTCTGCCGGTCGGGAAAGTGCCTTTTTGCCTGCAAAGGCCGAATCAATTGCCCCGAAATAGCAGTACTGGCTGCACCATGCCGGACCTGAAAGCAGGACAGCGGAGAGAAATATAAGTGTCATGACAGAAAGCTCTCCCCTGTACAGAGGTCCTGAGATGATGAGAGCCGGCACAGGCAGGTGCAGTTCTCCGGTCATCAGGAACAGCTTGTCCGCAAAAAGGCCGAGTATCAGCTGGAGAAAGAAAACAGCCGAGAAGAGTGACCAGCTGAACCGCCTCCACCAGCCTGATCTTGATTGTATAAGCATATTATACTCCATGACTGATGCAAAGATTGCTACTCCGGCAATCTGAAGGTAACCGCCACCCATGAACAATCTCTCCAGGAGAAGAAGGGGCCTTTCTCCCGTAAACTGCAAAGGGAGCAGGAGAATAATCACAATCAAACCGGTCAGCGCCGGCATCAGGTACCTTTTCTGCATAATTTTCTGGCTGCCGCAAAAATATTGAAAAAGACCAAAGCGGGAAGCTGCCGAAAAAAATATAAATTGGAGAACCTAAAATCAGGGTATGGTCAGGAGGTTGATTACAGCGCTATTATGTCTCTTTGCCTCATTGTATGACGCGACGGCTGAGGTTCAGGAGATCGGTACTCCGTTCATCAGAAACTTCACCAAGGCTGATTACAGTGCCAGTACACAGAACTGGGCGGTGGCACAGGATGCCAGGGGATTCATGTATTTTGCCAATAATGACGGACTCCTGGGATATGACGGGGTTCAGTGGCACCTTTACCAGATGCCCAACCACTCGATGGTCAGGTCAATTCTGATGGGGGCAAAAGGTGAAATTTTCATTGGAGCTTACAATGACCTTGGGAAAATGGTACCTGATGCCCACGGCAATCTGTCATTCCATTCCTTCAGGGACCAGATCCCGGAAGAATACAGAAATTTTGACGATGTATGGAACATATGCACCTACCGCGACAAAACAGTTTTTCAGTCATATTATGCAGCCTATTTCTATCGCTATGGCACTCCAATGACAGTGGTGGCTGCTCCAACACGCTTCCAGAATTCATACAGCGTAAAGGGTCGGTTGCTGTTTAATGATACCGGAAACGGGCTAATGGAGTTCGACGGAACCAGGCTGGTCAGAATTCCCGGATGTGAGTCTCTTACCGGTCAGGATATATGGTCGATCCTCCCTTTCGGGAGCGGAAATGAGATACTGATCTGCACCCTGGGAAACGGATTGTTTATTCATGACGGCATCAAACTTCGGAAGTGGAACGAGGCACTTGGAAGGATACTGAGCCGTGACCAGGTATTCAGCGCTACAATGATATATGATGATTATTACGTGATCGGGACAATTCTTAACGGCGTGATGATCATTGACAATGAAGGGAACATTGTGCAGCACATCAACAGAAAGAAGGGGTTGCAGAACAACACGGTACTTGACCTGTTCACCGACAGGAACGGCAACCTGTGGCTGGCTCTTGATAACGGCATTGATTACCTGACTGTCAATTCTCCCGTAACATTTATCCGCAGTTCTGAAGGCTTTGGCGCAGGCTATGCATCGGTTATCCATGACGGAAAGCTTTACCTCGGAACCAACCAGGGGCTGTATGTCAGGAACTGGTCTGAAAGCGAAACGGATGATGATTTCAGGATGATAGCAGGAACCTACGGTCAGGTCTGGTACCTGGGAGTTCATAACGGAGAACTACTGTGCGGACATAATAACGGTACGTACCGGGTTTCAGGCGAGAAGGCTGACCTGATAAGCCGTGTCGCCGGCGGATGGAAATATATGGAGCTGAAAAACCATCCGGGATACCTGATTGGAGGTACATACAGCGGAATGATACTTTTCAGGTGGGAGCAGGGCAAGTGGAAGTTCGTCAGGCAGATACCCGGAATGACGGAGTCTTTCAGGGTTTTCGAGGAAGACAGCCAGGGAGAGATCTGGATGAGCCACGGATTCAAGGGAATATTCAGGGTGAAACTCTCGGCTGACCTGGATTCGGTGACCAGTGTCAGGTTTTATGATTCATCAGATGGCCTGCCTTCTGATTTTTATCTTGGCATTTTCCGGATCATGGGGCAGCTGGTTGTTGTCTCAGAAACTGAAATCTATGAATATTCTCCGGAAGAAGACCGTTTCGTCAGGTCAACCTATTTCAACCAGCTTTTCAATCCCCTGGCA
Source organism: uncultured Rikenella sp. (assembly GCA_964579645.1). Taxonomy (GTDB): domain Bacteria; phylum Bacteroidota; class Bacteroidia; order Bacteroidales; family VadinHA17; genus SR-FBR-E99. Next base: position 29,333 of record CAZOHL010000003.1, read on the forward strand.
GCAATCTCATATCTCCATGAGGATAAAAATGGCAACATATGGTATGTTGCAAAGAAAAGGGCAGGAGTGTTCCGGCTTAAGGAGGACCATTCATATGAGCATGTGGCAGCGCCTTTTCTTCTCCTCTCGGGAAGGTTCATCCACGGATTTGAGTCTTTCTACCCGTATTCCCCGGAGCATGTGATAATCGGCACTGAAGATGGTTTTGCCCACTATTCATCCCGAACCTCTGTACTCGGTTATGAAGGATTCTCGGTATATATTACCCGTGGGGAGGCTTTGCATCAGGACTCGGTATTTTATTATGGCCGCACTCCATCGTCTGCAGTCCAGGAGGTAAGCTACAGGTTCAGATATGCACACAACAACATGCGGTTCATGTTTGCATCGCCGGTCTATGATAATGCAGGGAACACCGAATACAGTTACAGGCTGGGAGGGTATGATGACAGATGGTCTGACTGGAGCCGTACATATTATAAGGAGTATTCAAACCTCCCTGACGGAAAATTCACTTTTTATGTTAGAGCGAGAAATCAACTCGGAATTGAGAGCAAACACGATTCACTGGAGTTTATTATTGAGCACCCCTGGTACAAGTCACCTGTGGCATTTCTGTCTTATATAATTGCCGGGATGATTCTTGTACTTCTTCTGGCACGTTTCATCAGGTGGAGAATCGAGTTGTCAGGAAGGAAAGAGAGCCTGAGGAACAGGCGTATTTACGAGGAGAAGGAACAGGAGTACAAAAGGCAGGCGCTGGAGTCTGAGAAGGAGATAATAAGAATCAGGAATGAAAAGCTCCAGGCGGAAATGATACTTCGTGACAAGGAGCTGGCTAACCAGGCCATGAACCTTGTGCGCAAAAACGAATTTCTGAATAACATAAAGGACGAACTCCGGAGCCTGACCGATGGCAGCAATGACAGGGCAACCGGCAGCAGGGTTTCTGAGATTCTCAGACGTATTGACCGTGAGGTTGACAATAATAAGCAGAGAGAAATTTTTGAAAGTGCATTTGATGAGGTTCATGAAGATTTCCTTCACAGGGTAAAGATTAAATACCCCGAACTGACTCCTACGGAACTGAGACTGTGTGCCTACCTTAAAATGAATCTCCCGACCAAGGAGATTGCCCCTTTACTGAATATTTCCGCCAGAGGTGTTGAAATCTGCAGGTACAGGATAAGGAAAAAGATGGGTATCACCCGGGATGTGAACATCACCACCCATCTTCTCAGTATCTGACAAAAAGCTGTTCTGTAGTATCACTCCAGATGATTGGTGTATTTTTTACACTCATTCCTGTTTTTTTATATGTTTGGAAATCAATGTAATAAAATTTAGGTGATGAATTATTGATGTATTAAATTTATTCTCATGATGTATTTTTGAAGTAAGGCACAATGGGTACTAATCAATTTCACATTCCTAACTTGGTGCACTGCAACCGGATGGTTTTCGGACCAGTCCGGTAAACCTGATAAACCAAACTCTAAACTCAACAAAATTTATGAAACAGACAATCCTGGCTCTTTTTTTCATTGCCTGTTCTCTGGCTTTAAATGCGCAGGGACTGCAGATTAAAGGAGTTGTAACGTCAGCAGACGACGGACAACCTGTTCCGGGGGTGAGTGTTTTCGTCAAGGGAACAACCACCGGAACCATGACTGACATGGACGGGTACTACAGTCTCGGCAATGTGCCCATGAACTCAACTATTGTCTTCTCCTTTGTGGGGATGATTACACAGGAAATTGTGGTGACAGAGAGTGCCACAAAAGACATTGTGATGGCCTCAGATGTCGAATTGATTGACGAGGTTGTTGTTGTGGGTTATGGTACCCAGAAGAAGAGCCTTGTAACCGGAGCCATTGCAAAGGTAGAGGGTGATGATCTGCGCAAAGCCGCGGATATGCGTGTCACTCAGGCTCTCCAGGGCAAGACTGCCGGTGTGGTCATCACGGCCAACTCCGGTCAGCCGGGATCTCAGATCTCTGTCAGGATCAGGGGGGTCGGCACTAACGGTGACGCAGAACCTCTTTATATTATTGACGGTCTTCCTATGAGCGGTGCCGGGACTGACTTCCTGAATGCAGCGGACATTGAATCAATAGAGGTGCTCAAGGATGCTGCATCTGCTGCCATTTACGGAGCCCGTGGTGCAAACGGCGTTGTTCTTATAACGACAAAGACCGGGAGGACAGACACAAAGCTGACAGTGACCTATGACGGTTACTACGGTTTTCAGAATCCCTGGAAAAAGATGCCTCTTCTGAATTCACAGGAATACATAATGCTTATTAATGAAGCTTCGGTCAATGCAGGTCTCGGGCCCCGTTTTACCCAGGCACAGATTGATGGTTTTACAGCAGATACTGACTGGCAGGATGAAATGTTTTACTACAATGCACCTAAGCAGAATCATTCCCTTTCCTTCTCTGGAGGAAGTGACAGGCTTGAGTATTCCTCCTCGCTGAATTACTTCAGTCAGGAAGGTATAGTTTCAAAGGGCAAGTCAAGTTTTGAAAGAGTAGGTTACAGGCTGAATGCGGCAGGAACTTTTGGTTTCTTCAAACTGGGAGGAAATGTGAACCTGGCCGGTATTACAAGCAAGGGTATTGCCACAAACGACAGGTACGGCCTGGGCCTGAACCAGGCCCTGAACATGCCTCCGGTGGTCCCCGTCATGTTTTCTGACGGCACCTGGGGCACTTCCGAGGCATACGGATTCGGCCTGCAGGAGATTACCAACCCCGTGGCCCTGGCAAGTTACAATAACTCGAAGACAAGAACTTACAAGTTAATAGGCAACCTCTATGGCGAGTTTGATTTTGGAAAAATATCTCCGGCGCTTAAGGGGCTAACATTCAGGTCTTCATTCGGCGGTGAATATGCCCTGGTTAATACTGATACCTATACACCTGAATACTACCTCGATGCAATGCACTTCAGCGTTATTGACAAGGCATACAAGGGACTTGACATGTGGTCAAGGTGGAACTTTGAAAACGTGCTTACTTATGCGAAGTCGTTTGATGTCCATAACCTGACCCTCATGGCAGGTACAACGGCTTTCAAGGATATGCATGAGAATCTCTGGGGTTCGAAGAATGATCTGATTTTTGATGATTTCGGTCATTCATATCTTGACAACGCAACCGATCCCGAAAGCGCCAATGCAGGAGGAGGCTACAATGAGCATACTGTCTCCTCACTCTTCGCCCGACTCAACTATGATCTGAAGAACCGCTACATGCTTACAGCCACTATCAGGAGGGACGGATCTTCGAGGTTTGGAAGCGAAAACAAGTACGGCTACTTCCCGTCAGCATCAATCGGATGGGTTATCTCGAGAGAAGATTTCATGAGCAACTTTTCCGACATTTTCAATGTTCTCAAGCTAAGGGCCAGTTGGGGTCAGAACGGAAGCGAGAATATAGGCGACTTTAATTATACATCGATTATAGGAAACGGTGCAATCTACTATTTTGGTGACGGCAAGACCCAGTACAACGGCACAGTACCCACCAAACTGGCCAATCCTTCACTTAAATGGGAAGCATCAGAACAGACAAACATCGGTCTCGACATGACCACCCTTGGCAGCACGCTTACTGTAACACTTGATTATTATATCAAGAAGACCAAGGACTGGCAGGTTGCTGCTCCGATACCAACACTTGTAGGCAACGGAGCTCCCACCATCAATGGCGGGGAGGTTAAGAACTCAGGTATCGAGGCCCAGGTTTCTTACCGCAAACAGATAGGCAAACTCTACCTGGGTGCATCTGTGAACGGCGCCTTCAACAAGAGTGAGGTCCTTGACCTGCAGAATACTGAAAAGGTCCTTAAGGGCGGTGACGGTGGTTTCGGCCAGAGCGAACTCATTTATGTACAGGTAGGACTTCCGATGGGTGTATTCTTCGGTGTTCAGACTGACGGAATCTTTCAGAACCAGCAGGAGGTCGACACATATGTCAACAGCACAGGCGGAAAGATTCAGCCCAATGCCAAGCCGGGAGACATCAGGTTCGTTGATCATAACGGTGATGGTGGCATCAGTGACGGTGACAGGGTGCAGATCGGATCTCCTTTGCCAGATTTCACCGGAGGCCTTAACCTCAACGCCGAGATGTACGGGTTTGATTTCAACATGTTTCTCTATGCCGCACTCGGTCAGGAGATATACAGGGCAACCAGGCGATATGACATGAACTATGCGAACTATACTGCCGAATGGCTTGACAGGTGGACTGGTGAAGGTACTTCCGACAAATACCCGAGAGTTACTTTTGCTGACAACAACCTGAACGGAAAGACAGTAAGTGATTTCTATCTGCAGGACGGCAGCTTTGTGAGGCTCAGAAATATCACACTCGGTTATTCCCTGCCGCAGAATATCACGAAAGCGATTAAGATAAACAGGCTGCGTTTTTATGTTTCAGCCGAGAACCTCTACACCTTTACAAAATATACCGGCTATGATCCAGAGATCGGGGGCGGTGTGTTTGACAATGGTATTGACCGTGGGATCTATCCTCAGCCGAGGACAATCATGACCGGTATCAATGTTACTTTCTGACACCAAAATAAACAACAGAGTTATGAAAAAGTCGATATTATATAGTCTTTTCTTCCTGGCTGTGATGGTTGCAGGCTCATCATGTTCCAAGGATTTTCTGGAGCTTGAGCCCAAAACCGGTCAGACAGAGGCCAACTACTACAAAACTGAGACAGACGCCTTTCTGGCGATGACAGCTGTTTATGATGCCTATGCTCTTCAGAACTGGCAGTTTGCTCCTACAATGGCTGATATCTGGTCTGATGACGCATTCTGTGGCGGATCTGACGCCTCTGACATGAGCCAGTGGCAGGATATGGAAAAGTTTCAGATGGAGCCTGAGAATAACACCTCTGCTGATTTCTGGAGCCGTTGTTATGCAGGCGTCTACAGAGCCAATCTCTACCTGCAGAAGCAGGAAGGAATTGACTGGAAGACAGAAGGACTGAAGGAGAGGTATGAAGCTGAAGTCAAGTTTCTCAGGGCCTATCTGTATTGGGATCTGGTCCGTCATTACGGTTGGGTGCCGGTTATGACGGAGGTCCTTCCGTCAGTTGAGGATTACAGGAATCTTACACAAAGCACCCCGGCTGAAATTTTTACACTAATTGCCTCGGATCTGCTTGACGCGGTTGAGGTACTGCCTGTACAGGTACCGGCATCAGAAAAAGGTCGGGTTACAAAAGGCGCTGCAAAGGCTATGATGGCCCGGATATACCTCTATCACACCGGTATGAGCGCCATCAGCGGTATGGGACTTACTGCCGAGCAGTGGGGTGACGGCACTACAGTGATCAACAAGGCATACATACAGACAGCCCTTGATGAGGTAATCACCAGCGGAGTCTATTCCCTCATCCCTGACTACGCCGACCTGTTTGACTGGGATAACCAGAACAATGCTGAAGCAGTTCTTGAAATGCAGTATTCAGACAAAGCCAAGTCAGGAGACTGGGGCGGATGGAACATCAACGGGAACTTTGCATCGGTTTGGTTAAGCATTCGTAATCCGCAGGGTGACGCAACTGTTTTCCCGGGATGGTCACTGGCAGTCCCCACATGGAGCCTTGCTGATGAGTATGAGGCCGGAGACCCCAGGAAATATGTCACCCTCTACGATGCTGAGGAAGAGCTTACTGACTATAACCGGGCATTCATGAATACCGGATACTTTAACAGGAAATACATGGCCAGGGCTGATTATCAGGGTTCGGGTGGTGACCCCAGTCATAACTTCCCTCGCAACTTCATGGATATAAGGTATGCTGACGTGCTGCTTATGGCAGCAGAGGTTTGGCTTGCCGATAATCCGGGCAAGGCAGCCGGTTATCTCAGCCAGGTTCGTACCAGGTCTCTCGGTGCAGCAGCAGCTAAAACCACAATCACCCTGGATGACATCTATCATGAAAGACGTGTGGAGTTCGGTGGTGAAGGGCTCAGAAAATGGGATCTCCTTCGCAGGGGACTCGATTATGCAGGCTCAAAGGTCAATGCAAGCTTCAATATCCCGGCAGGAACGCCCAATGCATCTGACTTTACACCCCGTACCTTCAAGGCAGACACATGGGGAATGATCCCCATACCTGCCAGCGAGATCAGGAACATGAACAGCGGAGTACTGCAACAGATGGTTCCCGCCTACATTGGCTTATGAATTATCCAATAATACAGACTGAAATGAAAAAAATCAGATATTTAAGCAGACTGGCGGGCATTCTGGCCGTTGTGCTGGCTGTCAATGCCTGCGAACCTCAGATGGCGGACAAGCCCGAAATCGGAGAAGCTCCTTCATCCGATCAGTTAAACTTCACAATAACACCCGGAAACGATGATTTCAACTTCGTGATTGAAAATACCTCGTCAGTTACAGGGATTGCCTCATGGGATTTCGGTAACGGTACAAAGGCTTCCGGCAACTCAAATGTGGCCAGGTATCCGATGCCCGGTGACTATACAGTCACTATGACTCTTGTCACCAGGGGAGGAATGGCTTCAATTACAAAAACACTGACTCAGACAGAAACAGACTTCTCCATTTTTACAGATCCGGTTTATGTAAATCTTACAGGTGGCATAAATGACACGGACGGAAAAACATGGGTCCTCGATGTGGCATCCAAGGGTCACCTGGGCGTCGGCCCTCTTGATGACCCCACAGCAATGTCATGGTGGGCCGCCAATCCCTATGATAAGGATGGTACAGGCCTGATGGACGATGAGATCACATTTAAACTGGACGGATTTGTTGTAACATATGACAACAAGGGTGTCAGCTACATGAAGGCATACAGGGCCAATGACCCGGCGCTCGCTTCCATCTATCTTAATCCCAGGGAAAACAAGGGAGACTATGATGTTGACTATGCAACCCCTGTTTCAGGTACATTCAATATCATAGAGGTGTCGGAAGGCAAGTATACAATAACCCTGAACGGTGCCAAGCCGATATTCCCATGCTTCGACGTAGGCGCAAAGGATAATACCTACACAATCCGCAAAGTCGAGGAGAACCTCCTTGAGCTCACCTGCTTCGAGTCATACGAGGGGTGGAACAACTGGCACTACTACCTGATACCCAAGGGTTATGTCAGACCTACAATCACCTATACTGTTAATGCAACGGAGGGGACTGATAATGAGGTTTCATGCTCTGTTACGGGCTACAGCATTCCCGCAGGACAGAGTGTCACAAACATAACCTGGAACTTTGGTGACGGCAGCGATGAAGTCACAGGAGGCAAGGACGAGGTAGTAAAGCATGTCTACATGCGTAAGGGCCCCTACACTGTCATTGCAAAGCTTAACACAAGCCTTGGAGTACTGACAGGGACAAAGCAGGTTGTCCTGGTAAATAACAACTCAGCCTATGTGCCGTTCCTCCTTGATATGATGATAGTGTACAATGACCTGAGCGAGGTGCAGGTATTCCCGCTTCTTGCAGAAAACTGCACTCTGAATACAGTCGATAATCCTGAAAAGGAATATCCCAACAGGTCTTCAAAGGTAGCCTATTACTCAAGGACTGACAACCAGTATGCCAACGCATACATCAGGCTTCCGGCAGGATTCAGGTTTGACCTGAGGCTGCAGCAGGTGTTCAAGGTAATGGTTCATGGGAAAGCCGGGGATGTAATACTGCTCAAGCTCGAGAATTCTGATCCTGCAGAGCCCTGGAAGACAGGCACGGAAATAACCTATACAATACAGAAGGATAATACATGGGAGGTAGCCGTGTTTGACTTCAACGGTGTCCCCGGTGGATTTTCCTGGACGGGTGACATGTACGCCCCGAACGTGGTTACTGACGACAGGTTCAATCATGATTACTACAATACGTTGCGCCTGATGTGCAACCCCACTGTTGCAAACGGCACTCACAGCTTTTACTTTGATGAGCTGTCAGGCCCGCATGTAGAGGGTATCCATAAATAGTTACTTTTGCTTTTCATTGCCTGCCCCTTTGCGGGGGCAGGCAATGATTTTCATGTTTTATTAATCTTCTAGAGAACAGAGATGAAACTCACGAGACTATCGCTGGTTCTGGCGGCAGGACTTTTTGCGCTGATTACCAGCTCATGTGACAAGGGAAGGAGTGTTCCTGACAGTGCCGAAGCAAAGGCTGACAGGCTGGTTGCGCAGATGACCCTGGACGAAAAGATAGGGCAGATGTCACAGCTTGACCTTGGTTATTTCATGGATCCTGAACAGCTGAAGCAGGCAGTCAGGGAAGGACGGTGCGGTTCACTGCTGAACTTCCTCGGTACTGAACAGGTGAATGAGCTCCAACGGATAGCACTCGAGGAAAGCAGGCTCGGGATTCCTCTGATTATTGGAAGAGATGTTATTCACGGTTACCGAACAATATTCCCGATTCCGCTGGGTATGGCTGCGTCATGGAATCCGGAGGCGATACAGCAGGCTTTCCGGATCTCAGCCATAGAGGCATCGGCTCATGGTATCAGGTGGACCTTTGCACCAATGATAGACATCTCATGGGATCCCCGATGGGGCAGGATTGCTGAAGGCTGTGGCGAAGATCCCTTCCTGGCGTCAACGCTGGCCGCTGCAATGGTCAGGGGAGCCCAGGGTGACAGCCTTAATGATCCGACAGCTCTGGCTGCATGCGCCAAGCATTATGTCGGTTATGGTTTTGCTGAAGCCGGTCGTGATTATAATACAACCTATATCCCCGAACCACTGCTGCGCAATGTTGTGCTGAAACCTTTCCACGCAGCCAGGGAAGCAGGAGTGCAGACATTCATGTCAGCATTCAATGATCTGAACGGTGTGCCAACAACAGGTAACCAGTTTACCCTCAAGAAAATACTCAGAGAGGAATGGGGTTTTGACGGATTTGTTGTAAGTGACTGGTCATCAGTGACTGAGATGATAAACCACGGATATGCGGAGGATGAGAAACACGCTGCGGCAATTGCGATTAATGCGGGTGTTGATATGGAAATGGCAACCACTTCATATTATGACAACTTCAAAGCTCTGCTTGAAGAGAAGAAAATCACACAGGAGCAGATTGACAATGCAGTCCGCAATATCCTGAGGGTCAAATACAGGCTGGGTCTGTTTGATAACCCGTATACAAATCCTGAGGCCTCCGGGAAGATACTTGATCCTGCATTTCTTGATCATGCCCGCACCGTGGCCCGTCAGAGCGCGGTACTTCTGAAGAATGAGAATAACACCCTGCCTATCTCAGCTGAAAGAGTCTCTTCAGTTGCTGTGATAGGTCCTCTTTCAGATGCGCCTCGTGATCAGCTGGGCACGTGGTGTTTTGATGGCAGGGCTGAAAACTCCGTTACCCCCCTCAGAGCCATCAGAGAACTGCTGGGCGACAGCAGGGTCAATTATGTTCAGGCACTTGCTTATAGCCGTGATAAGAACAAATCAGCCTTTGCCGAGGCTGTCTCTGCTGCCCGCAGATCAGATGTCGTTCTGTTCTTCGGAGGGGAGGAGTATATTCTTTCAGGAGAAGCCCGGTCAAGAGGTGAGATCAATATTCCGGGCGCTCAGACTGAGCTTCTGGAAGAACTTGCTGCAACCGGAAAACCCGTTATCCTGGTTATTATGGCAGGAAGACCCCTGGCAATTGGCAGGGAGCTTGAGCTCTCTGACGCTGTCCTTTATGCCTGGCATCCAGGTACTATGGCAGGACCGGCTATTGCAGACCTGCTTTTCGGTAAGGAATCACCATCAGGCAAACTGCCCGTCACATTTGTAAAGGGTGCAGGACAGATACCGTTCTACTATTACAGAAACAATACAGGCAGACCACCATCAGCCAAGTCGTGGATTCCTTTTGACTCCATTCCAACAGTCAACCCGCAGATCTCACTTGGCGACAAGTCATTTCACCTTGACTACGGTTTTACTCCTCTGTTTCCATTCGGTTACGGACTCAGCTACACTACCTTTGATTACAGTGATATAGTTCTGTCATCGAAGGTTATGAAGATGGATGGCTCACTCACCGTGAAGGCTAAAATAACCAATAGTGGCAATATGGATGCTGACGAGATTGTTCAGTTCTATGTCCATGACAGGGTTGGCAGCATCACACGCCCTATAAAAGAGCTTAAGGGATACAATCGCCTTCGTATCGGCAAGGGAGAAACTGCCGAGGTTGAGTTTACCCTGACGGCTGCTGACCTTGCCTTTTTCAACGGAAAGGAGACGGTAACCGAACCAGGAAAGTTTGATGTATGGATCGGTCCCAGCTCGGAGGAAGGCCTCCATGCTGACTTTATACTGGAATAGAAGAATATGATGGTGAAGATGATACATATCGGTGCAATATTCCTGGCAATCGTACTTCTGGCACCCGGATGTGACCGCTCCGAAAAACCGGAAGAGTATCCTGATAATCCGACTACCGGTGATAAGGTTCTGGTATGGAGCGATGAGTTTGACTACAGCGGACTGCCAGACCCTAAGAAATGGAGTTACGACACTGACGGTAATGCCTCAGGCTGGGGGAACAATGAATTGCAATACTATACTTCATCGCGCCTGAAGAATGCCGAGGTAAAGGACGGTTATCTTTCAATAACGGCACACCTTGAAGATTATGAGGGCTTTAAATATACCTCTGCCAGGCTTGTCACCAGGCAAAAGGGAGACTGGCTTTACGGCAGGGTGGAGGTAAAGGCAAAAATCCCCGACGGGAGAGGCATGTGGCCGGCAGTCTGGATGCTTCCAACCGACTGGTTCTACGGTGGCTGGCCGGCAAGCGGCGAAATTGACATTATGGAGAATGTAGGCTATGATCCTTACAAGATCGTCGGCACGGTTCACACGGAAGCATATAATCACTCAATTGGCACACAGAAGGGAGCAACAACCAATGTTCAGACCTGCTACAGTGACTTTCATATCTATGCGATCGAATGGGAGTTGCGCGAGATCAGGTTCTATGTAGACGATCTGCTTTACTTCACATTCACGAATGAAGGCACCGGCTATAAGACCTGGCCCTTTGACAAGCGGTTCCATTTGTTGCTCAATGTGGCAGTGGGTGGCAACTGGGGAGGAGCACAGGGTGTTGATGACTCCGTATTCCCCCGTACCCTGGTTGTTGATTACGTCAGGGTTTACCAAAAGAAGTAGTGACATGAAAAGGCTCATTTTACTGATTATGCCGATCCTGCTTGTCTGCTGCAACAGGCCGGCAGAAAACGGTCCGGGCCAGGAGGATGGAACCGGGATTATGGCTGAGGGGTGGATAACCTCGCCGCAGAAAGGCGTTCTGTTCACGAAACATGCCGGGGAACTTGAGTTCATGACCACGGGCAATACTGATCCAGCAATCGTTGTCGACACAACACAGCGCTTCCAGGAGATAGACGGTTTTGGCAACTGCCTTACAGGAGGCAGCGCAATCCTTCTCAACAAGATGCGTCTGGCTGAGCGTACTGTTCTGTTGCGCGAACTTTTCAGCCCTGACGGAAACGGCATAGGAATCAGTTATCTCAGAATAACAATAGGTGCCTCGGATCTGAGTGACAGGGTCTTTACCTACTGTGATCTGCCTCAGGGCGAAACAGATCCGCAGATGGAACAGTTCAGCATAGAACCGGAGAAGGCGGATCTTATTCCTGTTCTGAAGGAAATTCTGGCCATCAATCCCTCGCTCAAAATACTGGGTTCTCCCTGGACAGCCCCATTGTGGATGAAGACCAACAACGCATCTGTCGGAGGAAGTCTGAAACATGAATGGTTTGACGCATATGCCAGGTATTTCGTGAAGTACATTCAGGCGATGCAGGCTGAGGGGATAAACATAGATGCAATTACTGTCCAGAATGAGCCGCTGCACGGAGGTAACAATCCAAGTATGGTGATGACGGCCGCCGACCAGGCTCTTTTCATCAGGCAGAACCTTGGGCCGGCCTTTGCAGCGGCTGGGATAAAGACCAAAATAATCATTTATGACCACAATGCTGACCGTACAGACTATCCGCTTACGGTTCTTAACGATGCCGGAGCCAGGCAGTATATTGACGGCTCTGCCTTTCATCTGTACGGTGGTTCAATTGATGCTCTCACTGCAGTTCATGAGGCTTACCCGTCAAAGAACCTTTACTTCACGGAACAGTGGGTGGGCGGACCGGGTAATCTGTCAGAAGATCTGAAGTGGCATGTCGAAAACCTTATTATAGGAGCCACCCGCAACTGGTGCCGCAATGTTATTGAATGGAACCTTGCTTCCGATCCCTTGTATGACCCCCATACTGAGGGTGGTTGTGACAGATGCCTCGGAACCGTGACCCTCAGCGGGAACAATGTAACGAGGAATCCGGCATACTATATTCTGGCCCATGCGGCGAAACATGTGAGGCCTGGCTCTGTGAGGGTATCGACAAATACCCTCGGGAACATTCCAAACGTTGCTTTCCAGACGCCTGAGGGCAGGAAGGTGCTTATCGTTGTCAACACAACACCCGATAAAAGAAACTTCAACGTAAAGTTCAGGGGAAATACACTGCCTCTCAGCCTTGACGGCGGTGCCGTGGGCACCTGGATCTGGTAGGCTTCTATCGCTTTACAACCATCCGCGGGAAACTGCCCTCACGGGTGAAAATTCTTACTATATAAACCCCGGATAGAAGGGCGCTCATGTCCACTCTGGTCTCATGGCCGTTGATTTCCTGCGACAGCAGGATGGTTCCCCGAAGGTCATAAATGCAGATACTGGTTATTTCGGTTTCTGACGTGACCGTGAGCAGGTCATTTACCGGGTTGGGATAGACCGTGAAAGAAAGGTCTTCAGTTGGTTCGCCAACAGAGGTTATTACTTCAGATGAGGCATCCCAGCTTGTCGCCAGGTTATTGTCAAGGGCTGTATCCCTGAGGCGGAGATAGGCGCCGTTACCGTCAGCATCGGGCCATGGAGTCTCGTCTGAATATTCTACGATGTCTATCAGGTTACCGAAAGCGTCAGCCAGGATAAGAGCCTCACCGCTGTTTGAGAGATGCCTTGTGAACTGTCCGAAGGGTGAGAAACCGTATAATGCCTGGAAGACGGTGGCATTTGATGCCAGTATCACACAAAGCCCCGGTTCGAGGGTGGTATTTGCAGGGAACTGGTAGACCAGTCCCGTACCCATGAAGTAAATCCCGCTCAGATTCACAGTGGATGGCCCTGTGTTTCGTATCTCCAGGAACTCCAGGTCATCGCCGTCAGGAAACTGGGTGGATGTCTGCGGATGATACATTATCTTCGTTATCGTAAGCTGTGGCAGTACGACGTTACTGCATGCGCTGAAGCTTCCGAGCCCGGCAGTTATCCATTCTTCACGTGCCGTCATGAAGGATTTGATGGCTGCAATTCTTTCCGCATGTCTTGCCTGCTTGTTCCACCGCTGGCAGTCGCGCGCAACGGCTTCTGTTATCATGGCCACGGTCTCGTCGAGAAAAGTCTCCCTGACGGACCTGTTCAACGGCATTCCCGGCCCGGTAAGTTCATTCCACCTCCTGGACAGGTAACACCTGTACTGGCTGTTATAGAAAAGATCCCGCCAGAAGCGCGAACCATTGTTGTAGTAGTAGTCCTCAAAATACCAGAGATTGGTCCTGCTCCTGTCAAGATACCACTGGAATAGATCATTCCCGAAAGAAAGGTCGAGGTCCCAGACCGGACCCGCGCGAAGCTTCCCGTTCCGGTCCTTGTGAAAATAGGTGCTGTACTGGTAAGCGTCAGGATTTGAGGCAAATTCGTTCACAATCATGAAATCAATGAAGGAGGGGACGTCAATCAGGGTGGGGTATCCGTTCACCACAGATGCATCATTGTTGCGGGCTGCAGATGCAAGCTTGAAGAACTCATTGCTGATATATGCAGTCTGTTCAATGGTAGCCTCTTCAGGCTTTGGAAGCTCGTGAATGTAGTCAGTTGTGGCTCCCTGTGGATATGATTCCATGGTCCAGGATTTCCAATCTCCGCCTGTTGTCTTGTCAGCCTTCGATATGTATCCGCCTGACAATGCAGGAAGTGCATTGTCAGTCTTGCTGATCTTTGTCACGTCGATCCTGTGGTCGTCGGCCTTGAGCTTTTCCTGGAGCATGTAGAGACCCCTGTAGTTGTTATTGATTATCACCTCGCAATATACCGCCCTGGAGGCATAATTGCCCAATTTCCCGAACAGGTTTTGGCAGAAGTAATCACGGATGAAGGCGGTGTCAAACACCATTCCGCCGAGTATCCAGTCATTTTCCTCGGGCATGCCCAGCAGGCTGATATTATTGTTTGTGACATCATCGGCCATGCGGGTGGTGAAACCGTAACTCTTCTTGGGTGATTCCTGCGAAGATGAGCCCCTTAGCTCAATTCCTATCCTGCCGTTGTAGTTAAGATAGAGAGGATTATCCTGATCGGCAACGTAATTGCGCTGTCCCGGTCCGCGGTCAATTATCTTCATTGTTGCCTTGACCTTGGGCTCGTCGGGGATTGTCACTCCGCCGTCAGTGCTGATTATGACTATGGGCAGGTTGCTGTCGGTAAGAGTTTGTCCCGCGACAGGCGCAGCCATGAGAAAAAGCAATATGAAATGCAACCCATGTCTCATCTTCAATTCTACATAACCTTTCAAAAATAGGATTATTGTGATGAATTTAACATGTGCCGGGTATATTTGCAGTTATACTTTCACAATTTGCGATAGTCATGATGGAGAAGAGGATCAGGGTAAAAGCACCGGCGACTGTATCAAATCTGAGCTGCGGGTTTGATGTCATAGGACTCGCCCTCGGCGAACCGTTTGATATTGTTGAGCTTGAACTGACTGACAGCGGGAGTGTAGTCATTGAGGATATCAGTGGTTGCGGTACGCTGAGCAGGGAGCCTGGAAAAAACGTTGTTGGTGCTGTTCTTGAGGCAGCAGTTGTCATGGCCGGAGGAAGTACCGGATTCAGGGTCAGTATTGAAAAGGGTATCAGGCCGGGCAGCGGAATCGGATCAAGCGGCGCCAGTGCTGCGGCAGCCGCTTTCGGCGCAAACCTTCTTCTGGGAAATAAATTCACACAATCAGAAATTGTCAGCCTTGCAATGGAGGGAGAGAGGCTTGCTTCAGGCTCGGCACATGCCGACAATGTGGCTCCTGCATTGTTTGGAGGAATTACACTTGTTCGCAGTTATGAGCCACTTGATATTATTGAGCTACACGTTCCAGCAGAGCTTTATTGCGTTGTAATACACCCGTTCAGTGAGGTCAAAACTTCTGTGGCAAGAGGAATTCTCGACAAAGAGATTCCGCTCGTCACAGCAGTGAGGCAGTGGGGCAACCTTGCCGGACTTGTGGCAGGGCTGTACAGTGAGGATTACAGTCTGATTGGACGATCACTTAAAGATTATGTGGCAGAGCCCAGACGGTCCGTATTGATCAAGGGATTCGACAAGCTGAAGAAGTCGGCCATGGAATCAGGAGCCCTGGGTGCCGGTATCTCGGGCTCGGGACCATCTGTTTTTGCATTGTGCAGGGGCCGCGAATCAGCGGCATCTGTGATGAGGAGCATGTCTGATACAATGAAGGCTCAGGGGATCGGATTTGATTCATACATGTCACCGGTAAGCAGGAGAGGAGCACAGCTGTGTTAAGTCTGAAGTTCAGGAAGCCATGAAGTATTATAATCTTAAAAATCCGCGGTTAACGACAGGCTTCAGGGGTGCTGTCGAGAGAGGTATCTCAGCGGACATGGGTCTGTTCATGCCGGAACGGATTCCGGTGATGAATGCAGCTTTCTTTAAAAAGCTGCCCGGAATGACTTTAGCTGAGATAGCGGTGGAGGTCGGACAACATTACATCGGTGATGAGATACCGTCACCTGTAGTGAGACAGATTTGTGAGGAGGCATTCAGCTTCCCTGTTGTCATCAGACAACTGGATGAGAACAGGCATGTCCTGGAACTGTTTCATGGTCCTACGGCCGCTTTCAAGGATTTCGGAGCAAGATTCATGGCCGGATGTTTTCGTTACTTCTCTTCATGTGATGACCGACGTACGGTTGTACTTGTGGCAACCTCGGGTGACACTGGCGGTGCAATAGCCTCAAGCTTTCTCGGTGTGGACGGGGTAGACGTGATTATTCTGTATCCTTCTGGAAAAGTGAGCCCGATCCAGGAGAGACAGCTTACCACCCTTGGCAGGAACATCACGGCAACAGAGGTGGATGGCTCCTTCGATGACTGCCAGGCAATGGTGAAAAGCGCCCTTGCCGGGTCTTCCTCACTTGCAAAAGTGAAACTCACGTCTGCAAATTCAATCAACATAGCCCGTCTGTTACCGCAGAGTTTCTATTACTATTATGCAATGGGCCGTGCAGGAATTGGCCGGGTGGTATCAGTCCCAAGCGGGAATTTTGGCAACATTACGGCAGCCGCCATGGCCGGAAAGTCAGGACTCGGCATAGACCACCTGGTTGCTGCAACCAACATTAACAGGGTGGTGCCAGAGTATCTTGAGACGGGTTATTACGCCCCTGCCATTTCTGTAACTACAATAGCAAATGCAATGGATGTAGGCAATCCCGGCAATTTCGACAGGTTCAGGAGAGTATTTGATGACGACTATGGGAAAATCTCCGCATTTGTATCCGGTTACTGGTTCGATGATGACCGGATCAGAGAACACATAGTTCAGGAGTACCGTAAGACGGGCTACCTGCTTGATCCTCACGGAGCAGTTGCAAGCCTTGGCCTTAATGCTTACCTGGAGCATCATCCCGGGTCAGCCGGTATTTTCGTGGCTACGGCACACCCGGCCAAATTCAGGGAAATCGTGGAGCCGCTAATCGGGCATTCCGTAGAGCTCCCCGAAAGTCTCAGTAACATTCCTGACGGGCAGAAACAATCGGTAAAGATGAGTGCCGGTGCGCAATTCCTTCGGGAATACCTTCTTGACAGATATCAGAACGGATAACGAAATAATTGAAGATTCCTGTCATGAGTGATAATAGCCGCGAGTTCCAGGTTTTTGTCAAACCGGTAGGTGCAAGGTGCAACCTCAGGTGCAGCTACTGCTATTACAGGAATAAAGTGCCTCATGGTGTCCCACTCCGGGGATCCGTAATGAATGATGCAGTTCTCACTGAATATATCCGACAGCATCTTGCCGCTTCGGATGGCAGCGAGGTCTTTTTCTCATGGCATGGAGGAGAACCGTTACTGGCAGGGATTGAATTTTACAGGGGTGCCGTCGGTATTCAAAAGAGGCTTGCCCCGGCCGGATGCAGGATTACCAATGGCATCCAGACCAATGCGACACTGTTGGATGAGGAGTGGGGGAGGTTCCTCAGCGAGGCCGGTTTCTATGTGGGAGTAAGCCTTGACGGACCGGAGCGGTTCCATAACGGCAACAGGCATGGAGATGACGGAAGCGGTACATTTGCCGGAGTGATCAGAGGGCTGGAAATCCTGCTGAAACATAACGTGCCGCATGAGGTCCTTTGTGTTGTCAACAGTTGCAATGTGAAGGCTCCGCTGGAGGTCTACAGGTTTTTCCGCGATCAGGAGATAAAGTTTGTTACTTTTCTTCCGATGGTTGAGCGAAAGAACCGGTACTCGCCGGAAGTGACTGAAAGAAGTGTCGGTGCGGCTGACTTCGGGAGATTTCTTTCTGAGATTTTCGATGAATGGGTCCTGCAGGATATCGGCCGGATCAGGATTCAGATCTTTGAGGAGGTGCTGCGCACCGCCTTCGGTCAGGGTCATACTTTGTGCATTTTCAAGCCTGTATGCGGAACAGTTCCGGTGGTGGAGATGAATGGTGATTTCTATTCCTGTGATCATTTCGTTGATGAGGAGTTCCGGATTGGCAATATCATGAACCGGCCGCTTGCATCACTCCTTGATGATCCGTTGCAGAAGTCATTCGGCGAAGCCAAGAAAACAACCCTGCCCCGCTATTGTATTGATTGCGAAGTTCTTGATATGTGCAATGGTGAGTGTCCGCGCAACAGGTTCATCAGAACCCCTGACGGCCTGCCCGGGTTGAACTACCTGTGCGAAGGCTACAGGGAATTTTTTAACCACAGCCAACCGTTCGTGAAAGAGGTAGCCCGGGTCTGGAAAAACGGTTAGCTGCGCAGTGTTTCCCTGAAGAAATCCGTTGTCCGTTTCCAGGCAAGGTCAGCAGCCTCCTTATTGTACCGTTCGCTTGTATCATTGTTGAATGCATGCTGTGCACCCTCATATATGAATATCTGGTACTCTATGCCTGCATTTTTGAGAGCTTCTTCGAATGCGGGTATGCCCGAGTTGATTCGCTCGTCATCACCGGCATAGTGGGCCATCACCTTAGCCTTGATCTTCGGTACGTCCTCAGGTGCCGGAACTGATCCGTAGTAAGGGACAGCTGCGTCGAGGTCAGGTGAGTTGACTGCAACCTGGTTGGTCATGGCTCCGCCCCAGCAGAAGCCCGTACAACCAACCTTGCCTGATGTTCGGGGATGGGTCTCGAGGTATTTAACAGCTGCAACGAGGTTTTTAATCGTTTCCCCACGGTCGAGCTGGCCGATCATCTCGCGGCCCTTGTCCTGGTCTTCAGGCGTTCCGCCCAATGGCGAAAGGGCGTCGGGTGCCAGTGCCACGAATCCTTCCATGGCCATCCTGTTGCTGACGTCACGGATATGCGGGACGAGACCCCTGTTCTCATGGATGACGATCACCCCTGGATACTTTTCGTTCCCTTCCGGGATCGATATCCAGGCGCGCATGTCGCCGGAGGTTCCCGGATAGGTGATGAATTCGCCCGCCACATTGAGGGCGCTTTTTCCGGCTGCCCTGGCCGTGGCTCCGGTGCAGCCTGGCAGTATCACCACGGCTGCAGCGGTTCCCCCGGTCACCAGCGCCAGCTTTTTCATGAATTCCCGCCGGCTTACATTACCGTTGCGGTACTCATCATACAGTTCGACTACTTTCCTCTTCATTGGTTTGGTGCTTTATCTGGGATTGAATCTGAATGTTTCCTAGGACTTGCGCGTCTCTTCCTTGATTCGCTGAATGTGGCCTCGCCCCAGGCCCTTCACCTCGCACCCCAGCTGGAAGTAACGGCGTATCTTGTCATCTGTAAGTATTCCGAAGCAGTCTATTATTGCTGCAGGCTGGCCTATTGTCTTCACAACTTTGTCGGGGTCAAGACTGAGGTATGCGGAATGGGGCACGGCGAGTATGACCGCCTCGGCTCCCTTCAGAGCTTTGTTTAGATTCTGCTCAATGCGTATTTCCTTGAGTTTCTCCTGGTTGCGGAAGAACTGGGCCTTGCTCTGGCCTTCAGCCGGATATGAGTCCTGCTGCTCGAACTCCCACCAGTGTTCAACGTACGGGTCATGAACGCGTATCTCGGCACCCATCTCGGCCAGTTTGCGGATTACTATCTCCGAACCGCTGTAGCGTGTGTCACCCACATCTTCGCGGTAAGCGGCTCCGAGCACCAGAATGTCGGCCGCAGCAATGGGCTTTCCCATGTTGCGGAGAGCGTCGCGTGTCAGCTGGCCCACATGGAGTCCGCGGGTGTCGTTTATATCTATCGCCATCGGGGTTATCCTGAAGATGTCATCCTCGAAGCCGAGTATGTGCTTGTAAGCCCATACGCCGAGGCCGCCGTCCTTGGGCAGGCAGTAACCGCCTATCCCGGGTCCCGGGAAGATCATGTTGCTGTGCGTTGGTCTCATTTTAATGGCTTTGATCACCTTGACAAGGTCTACACCGTTCCGTTCAGCGAAGAGGCTCCACTCATCGAGGAATGCCAGGATAGTGGCGCGGTAGCTGTTCTCTACAATCTTCGCTGTCTCAGATTCTATGGGCCTGTCCATCACCGTGAGCGGGAATTTCTCGGTGTTGAGCACTTCGGTAAGGAATTTGACTACCCGCTTTTTGGCCTCTTCGTTGATGCCGCTGCATACCCTCCAGAAATCGCGGATGCTGGCTACGTAATTACGTCCCGGCATGACCCTTTCATAGCTGTGAGCCAGGAGCGGATCTGTTTTGATGCCGCGCTTGCTGAAGGCTTTCTTCATTATGGGGTATGCCACCTGCTCGGTGGTGCCCGGTGCCACTGTAGTCTCGATGAGCACCAGGGCCTCAGCCGGAATGTGTTCTGCAATGACTCCCAGGGAAGCTTCCAGTGCTGCCATGTCTGTTTGACCGGCCCTGACATTGCCGAGCTCCTCCTTAATATAGTCACACTGTACGTCAACTACCACAACGTCAGCCAGTTTGAGGACATCATAAGTATATGTGGCCATGAGCGTCTTTTTCTCCTTGACGCACCTGGCGATCATCGGATCGACTTCGGGGTCTTCGGCCTTGACAGGAGATACGCCGCGGTTGAGCATTGGTATCTTCCAGAAGCTCCGGGCGCTGGGCCTCTGCATGCCGATCACGAACTTGGAAGGTTTTCCTTTCTTATCGGTTGTGTCAGCAACTATCGCAGCCATCACGGCACCGACAAATCCCACACCCATGACAACAACTATTTCGCGGCCCCTGGCGCGTTCCTGCTTTACACGTTTCTTAATGTTTTCAAACTCGGTTTTGTAGTCTTCCGGCTTCGGAAGCGGAAACTTTTCGCCGTTGGGGCTGATAGAGTACTTTTCGCTCATATGATTTTATTTAAGGTGTTTAAATCGGATCATTAAAATTACTAAAAAGAAACCTGATGAAAATTCATTCAGTGTTAATGAAACGAAAAAACTCTCATCAGATTATAGAAGAATAACGGGGTTATTGTTTCGGGTCTGCTTTATGGATGTTGCTGACACAATTCATATGTCATGTTTTTAATCTGACTTTCATATCTTTGTGGTTGACCGTCAGGATTGAACTGATATTCCGGGCGGTTGTTATAATCAAGTGGAATTTATAGGAATTGCCAATGAAAAAAGTCATACTGATTCTGTTCCCTGCCGTTATCATAATGGCAGCCTCATGCGGAAAGGACAAACAGTCTGAAAGATTTGAGCTGCTGACCGCGCATGTGTGGACAAGTGACAGCCTCCTTGCAGGCGGAGTTGATGCAAGCGGTTCAGGGCAGATGCTTGAAAAGTTCAAGGGAGATGTGACGTTCAATGACGACGGGACAGGTTCTTTCGGCCAGTATTCAGGTACCTGGATGTTTGCCGACAATGAGACAAGCCTTTCAATCGCTTCCCCGGACCTGCCCTTCCCGTTGACGACTCACATCGTGGAGCTGAAGACCACTTCGCTGAAAGTCACATTTACTTATCCCGGTGTAACACCGGTTAATGTCAGGATGACATTCAGGCCCAAATGACAATTTCCCGCAATTGGCTGGTTCTGGGACTGTTCCTGGTAATAACCCCTGCTGCAGAAGGCCAGGTTATTGTCAGCGGCAGGGTGACTGACAGTCAGAAAGGTGAGCCTCTTGCAGGAGTATATGTCATCTGGGGAAAAAGTGCCGGAACAAGCACTGACGCTGACGGATCATACTCCTTCGAAGCTCCGCCTGGTACACGCGCGGTCGATTTCAGGTACATCGGATACAGATCGCGGACTGAGATCCTGGATGTAAGCGCGGGAGAGAGAATCGTTCTGAACGTGGAGATGGAACCGGAGGCTCAGTCGCTTGACCAGGTGGTTGTGAGTGCGGACAGGATGGAGCAGAAGCGGTCTGACCTCACAGTATCAATGGATGTGATTAGATCAGAACGCCTGTTCAGAAGCCATATAACCGATGCGCAGGAACTTATCACCAAAACACCTGGCATTGAGGTGCTTGATGGTCAGGCATCTATAAGGGGTGGCAGCGGTTTCAGCTATGGAGTAGGAAGCAGGGTTCTGGCGCTTATTGACGGACTTCCGATGATGTCAGCCGATGCAGGCAATATAAAGTGGCATTTCCTGCCCCTGGAAAACCTGTCACAGGTTGAAATTATCAAGGGGGCCTCCTCAGTGTTGTACGGCTCGTCAGCACTCAACGGAGTAATAAACTTCAGAACCGCAGATGCCTCCAATGTCCCTGTTACACAGTTTTATACTGAAGCAGGACTCTTCGGCGCCCCGGCCAGGGAAGAGTGGAAGTGGTGGGATACGCCAAGGTTGTTCGGCAGTACCTCATTTTCGCACCTCCGCAAGATCGGCAACACTGACCTTGGCATAGGTTTAAACCTGTCATCCGACAGGGGTTACAGAAAATACAATGATGAGACTCTTGGCAGGATCAGCATCAGGCTGAAGCATTACAGCAGCAGGGTGGAGGGATTGAGATATGGCATTAACCTTAGCGGAGGGAAGAGTTACAAGACCGACTTCGTACTTTGGGAGGACGCCCTGGACGGCGGGCTGAAACAGGATACGTCAACTGTATCGAGGCTGCATGGGTACTACTTTGCTGCTGATCCGTTCGTTTCACTGGGAAAGCGTGGAAAAGTCAGGCATGATATAAGGCTGAGGTTTCAGGGGTCACAGAACCGGTTTCCCGAAAGAACCAGTAACAACGCCGGTTCTGTTTCATTATACGGAGAGTACCAGTTCTGGTATAAATTTTCCGATATTATAAGTCTTACCGCCGGTTTCTCCGAAACATGGAGCACTATAAGGTCTGAATTCTTCGGTGATCACAACGGACTGAACCTGGCTGGCTTCGCACAGGCTGAGGTACATCCGGTCAGCCGCCTGAAGATAACGGGAGGTGTCCGTGTAGAACAGAATTTTCTTGATGGTGATCCTGACAGGCTGGTGCCTGTCTTCAGGACAGGGCTGAACTTCCAGGCTGCGAAATATACGTTCCTGCGAGCCTCGTTCGGCCAGGGATACCGCTACCCTTCAATTGCGGAGAAGCATGCATCAACCACCCTCGGTTCTGTCAGGATTTTCCCCAGTCCTTTCGTCAGGGCTGAATCGGGATGGAGCTCAGAGGCGGGTGTGATGCAGGGTTTCATGATGGGCAGGATCAGCGGCGAAGGAGATCTTTCGGTGTTCCTCTCCCAGAGCAGCGATATGATTGAATATATCTTCGGCGTGCATCAGGATCCTGGAACCGGAACTTCCGGGCGTGGCTTCAAGGCAATAAACATGGAAAATTCGAGGATATACGGCACTGAGCTGGCAATGCTGCTCAGCCGGCCTTTAGGAAAACTGACTGCCACCGTTTCCGGTGGATATACGTTCATTCACCCTGTGGGTCTGAATGCCAATACCGGGCAGAGCACCGAAGTCTGGCTCAAGTATCGCAGAAAGCACACTGCAAAGATAGGCATTCTGGCTGCAGCAGAACGTTTTGAGGCAGGTTTGGATTTCTACGCAAGGTCAAAGACCCTTAACATCGATGATGTCTTTCTCAACCCTTATACCAGGGAGGATATCCTGCCTGGATTTTTCGATTACTGGCAGGAGCACAATCGCGGATATTTCCTGGTTGATGGCAGCGTGGGCTACAGACTCAGTGAGATGCTTAAGCTTTCGGTGGCTGTAAAGAACATAACAAATACTGAATACATGGGGCGTCCTGGTGACATACAGCCGATACGCAACTTCAGTCTCAGGCTGGGCGGAAAGTTCTGACACTTTTTCGCTAAATTTACCTCGTGCACTCTTTACGCTTCATAGCTGCTGCCGTTGTTCTTTCGGTGATATCGCCGATGATGACATCATTATTCAGCCAAGGGAGCCTTTTACCGGGGTTAGATGGTTATGAGAGCATTCCGTCACTGACAACCTCGTCTCGGGAACAGGAGACAGACGGCCAACAGGCGGAGGTCATCTGGTCATGGAGCGCTGGAACTGATTTTGTCACCAGTTACATCTGGCGGGGTACAAGGCAGGGCAGGGGCCCTCATCTTCAGCCGTTCGCCGAATGTTCAGCCGGACCTCTCACCGGAGGGGTATGGAGTACTTTTGACTTTAACGGTTACAGGGAAGTTGATCTGTACATCGCAGTTGAGATACCAGGCGGATTCCTGGTCGGCCTGCAGGATTACTGGATGGCTGATCAGCCAATTTCGGACATAACTGCTGAGAGCGGCAGTCATGCATTGGAAGCAACAGTTGGTTATGAGTCTGAACATGTAAGCCTTAATGCAAATTACGTGTTGAATGAAGCCGGAGGGGCCGGATCATATGGCTGTGATTTCTATATCGAGAGCCGTTTTTCATTCGATTACTTCTCGGTCTTCCTGGGAGCCGGAAATGGCTGGCATAGTAACGACGGCAGTTTCAAGGCCTGTAATGTGGGTATTGAAACAGGATGGGAAATTGACGTGAATGACTCGTTTAGCATTCCTGTCACTGCACAGATGTGCTACAACCCTGATACCGGCAGTATGTTCTTTACTGCCGGATTTTCGATTTCAGCCGGCAGATGACAGTTGCCACGGTTTGACCGGAAACTGTCAGTCTTCTTCATTACTTCTGAAAAACCGTGATTTTTTCAGAGAACAACTTTGTGGAAGTTAATTTCTATCTTTGGTATAATGATCTGTTTCAGGAATTCCATTACTATGCACTATTAACCTCTAAAAAGCTTTCCGGATAAACAAAAACTGTTTCGCAAGAGAATAGTTATAATGTTTGAATTTTCCGAAATACAAAACAACTACTACCTGCTGCCCCTGATAGGTTTTGTAATCGGAATTTTTGGAACCATACTGGGTGGAGGAGGTGGATTCTTCTTCATTCCAATTCTTACACTGTGGTTCGCAGTGCCGGCTCAGACTGCCGTGATGACTTCACTTGTAGCCACATTGCCGATAACACTTGTTGGTTCTGTCAGCCATTACCGCATGAAAAACATTGATGTCAGGGTAGCTGCTGTATTCATTGCAGGCGGACTGATCGGGGCTGTTGCAGGTGCCAGGATTACAGGCTGGGTAACAGAAGCACAGTTAAAGGTCGCCTTTGGCATCTATTCCATCCTGATGGGATTCGGGATTGCGCTGAGATCACGGAAGAAGAAAGAGACCGGCAACCTGGCTGAGGCCCTGAATAAGCATGAAAGCAACCGCATGATTGCAAAGGGGTCATTTTTCGGGCTGGTTGCGGGGACCATCACGGGTGCATTCGGTACAAGTGGCACAATGCCTGTGATCGCCGGTCTCTATTCAATGAAGATACCACTTAAGGTTATTATCGGGACCTCTTTGCTCGTGGTCCTTTTCAACAGCATCTTCGCAATAAGCGCCCACCTGTTTATAGGCAGGGTAGATGTCACACTTGTCTCTTTCCTTACCGCCGGTTCGGTAATCGGCGCTTTGGGGGGGCCGGGGATTCTTTCCAGGATGAAGATCGGTAATAAGGCAGAATCGACTGCTGCATTCTGGTATGCCGCAACGATGATAATTATAGGAATTCTTATGATACTGGGAAGAAACTGAGACTGTCAGGAACCATGATCAGGACAATCTACATAATAATCTTGATTTACTTTACCTTAGGAGGGGTGGGTTTCTATCTCATCAACAGGAAAAAGACTCCTGAAGCGGCAAGGGAAAGCTATGTCAAATTCGGAACATATTTCCTGATCATCAATTTGTTGTTCTTCAGCATTGTAATCGACACTGTCATATTCAGGTTCATTACTGTTCTGATCATTATTGCAGGATTAACCGAACTGTCAACACTTTTTGCGAGAGCGGCACGGAGTCATGCTTTCTTTTTCATCCGGTCAATATTGATTTACAGCGTTTTCTCCATCCTTTTCTTCATTTTCGGATCGGGGGCACGGGACGAAATCTTATTCACCTTCCTGGTGCTTTCCATTTTTGACAGTTTCAGCCAGATCACCGGCCAGCTCTGGGGCCATCACAAGCTTATTCCTGGGATAAGTCCGGGGAAGACATGGGAAGGGCTGCTGGGTGGCTTATTTATATCACTTTTCAGCGCATGGCTGTTAAGAGACCTTGTAAGGGAGACTGTGCCTGAACTGATTATCTTCACTCTTGGCATCACAGGATTTGCTTTTCTTGGCGATCTGCTGTCATCGTATTACAAACGAAGGTACAAAGTCAAGGATTTCAATAATTTAATCCCGGGTCATGGAGGTTTCCTCGACAGGTTTGACAGTCTGATTGCAGGAGGTGCGTGGGTTGCTGTTTACTCATTGATAGTATGACACTTAGAACAAATTGATATGGGAAACACAATTATCTTATCGTTTGTTTATCTGGCCGGGATAAGTATGTTATTGATCTTTAACGAATTAGTTTACAGAAAATTCAGTCCTGAAGGTGAGGTAACGCGCAAGTTTGCACATTTCTCGTCTGTGCTTGCAACCTTGCCGTTTCCGTACTTTTTCCCTTCGCACTGGTATATCCTGGTACTTGCGGCATTATTTGCCTCGGTGCTGTTCATTACCAGGAGAGGGAAACTGCTCAGGTCTATTCACGGGATTGAAAGAAAATCGATTGGCAGCTATCTTTTGCCCATTGCAATATATGTCACCTTCCTCATTGCCGAGCTGTCAGAAAATAAATTTCTCTTCATTCTTCCCATCCTGATTCTGGCTGTCTGTGATCCGCTGGCAGCGATTCTGGGCATGAGCAACACCCATTTTAACAGGAGGATCAGCATTGCCGGGATGACCCTGAACAAAACCTGGCTGGGAACCGGCGCGTTCCTGGTATCCAGTTTCGTGATCAGCATCCTGGCGCTCTATTTTTTCAGGGAGGTATTTGATTTCAAGACATTCTGGCTTGCTGCGCTTGTTGCCGTTGTGACTATGTTTGGCGAACTGATAAGCTGGCGGGGCTCGGATAATCTGAGTATCCCGCTGAGTGCCGTGCTTGTACTGGTTTTATTCCTTGAGTGATTGCTGACAATACGTACTGAATATCTTAATGTGATTGTCGGCCCGCTAATCTTAAGTCACTGTATTAATGGTCATTGAAAATATCTCGGAAAAAAAAGTAACAATATGAAACAGATAATCTACAAGGGAGAGAATATTCTGAACGTGCCGAATCTGATCAGCCTTTACCGGTTCCTGGTATTTCCAGTTATACTTTTTATGGCACTGACGGGCCGTGAAAACTGGTTTGTCATCCTGATCTGCATCAGTCTAGTAAGTGATATTTTTGACGGAAATATAGCCCGGATTTTCAAGCTGCAGACAAACTTCGGTGCAGCGCTCGATAATCTGGCTGACCTATGCACTTATGCCATGGCCCTGTTGGGCATGTTTCTTTTCAGGTGGTCAGAGATAAGACCTCACGCATGGATTCTGTATATTTTCCTCGGGATTTTCATCCTGAGCTATCTGGTTGCCTTTATCCGTTTCGGCAAGATTCCCGGCCTGCATCTTTATTCGGCTGTGTCATGCGGTTATGCACAGGGGATTTTCTTCTTTATTCTGTTTGTTTTCGGCTTTTATCCCTGGCTGTATTACCTGGTGGTTACATGGGGGATTGTGGCATATACTGAAAAGATACTGGTGCTCCTGAAGCTGGATGATATTAAAAGAGGGGTAAAGGGATTATACTGGCTTTTAAAAAAGGAAAGGATGACGCCCGACTGAGCCTTTTCACGGTTCGATGAAGCCGGTTTTTCACCTGTATGCTTCTGGCTCTTCACAGGCGCAGGGGATCGTAAAATCATGTTAAAAAACATTAAAAAAATAAAATCTTCCCTCTCGGCGTTACTACATGAAACAAGTATTTTTGTAATACTTTGCTTTCGGCTCCATTTTACAAGCGATATATTTTTTTATGAGATGTGACAATTGTGGCTGGGATAATTCTGCCAACAGGGTAAGATGCGAAAAATGCAATACCAATCTCAGCGGTACGGAAAAGTCAGCTCCTGTTTCAGGGCAGGAAGCCGAAAACCTAAAAAAAACAATTAACGGAAGACAGCCTTCAGGCAATGACTACCTCGATTCACCAGGGGAGAGAGGAGAGAAGGTAACAACCAGGTGCAAAACCTGTGGTTATCCGGTGATAACAGGTGTTTCCCGGTGCCCTGAATGTGGAAATGTACTCCATTCAGATCGCGGGTCGGATGTGGAACCTGGTCCGGTAATCTGGGGAGCCGGGCAAAAAACAATCGATCCGTTCAGAAGACCGGTACAGCCGAAGTTCTGCCTGCAGCCGCAATCCGGGGAAGATGAAATGGACCTTAAAGAGAAAAGCTATTCCGGTCACGAGGTGATACTTAACAGGGATAACCTTGAAGAAGGCAATATTACAATAACTGGAGGCCGCCAGGCTGTTATCACAAACCGGGGCGGAAACTGGTTCATAGAAGACACAAGTCCCCGACAAACAACTTTCATTCAGGTTAATGGTTCAGTAAGACTGCAACCGGGTGATGTGATCCTGATGGGTAACCGGAGATTTATCTTCAAACCCTGCGAATGAAGGACGATTCTCCGGACAGTCTGGCCTCATACCAGATCCCTCAGCGATTCCTCCCCCAGGCAGGTGAGGTTATTGACAATTACAGGATCATAAAGATCCTTGGAGAAGGCACATTCGGCATTGTCTATAAGGTTGAAGAAGTGACCTCGGGTGATGTCTTTGCCCTCAAGCTGCTCAAACTATGGTCTATAGCTTATGAGGAAGAGCGGCGGCTTGTGCTTCAGCGCTTCGATCTTGAATATAAGACAGGTCTGATAGAAAGCGACTACCTGGTGTGTTCCAGGGGCTGTGGCCGGGCAAAGGGAAATCCTTATATCCTCATGGAATTTTGTCCGGGTGGCGACCTGAGAAAAGCCGGCGATTCAGGGCTTTCCGCCGAAAGACTGTACCGTGCAGGCATAGAAATTCTTTTAGGCCTCAGGGACTTGCACGATAACGGCAAGATACACCGTGACCTCAAGCCGGATAATGTGCTTCTTGATGAGAAAGGGAGAGCGAAACTGACTGACTTTGGCATCTCCGGGCATAAAAATGTCCGTATGACAAAACGCAACCTTTTCGGTCAGCCTCAGGAAGTATTCGGAACCTACGCATACATGCCTCCCGAACAGCTAAAACCAAGGGATGCAACCAAGCTGCCTGCAACTGACATTTATTCTTTCGGAGTGCTTATTTTCGAATTGTTAACAGGAAAACTTCCATTCGGCCCCCTGAAAACAGAGTCAGACCTTGGTGAATACGTAAGCCGGGTAAATACCTCACGATGGGACGACATCCGGACCCTGCGCCCGGACATAGATCATTCATGGGCTCGTGTGATAGAAAAATGTCTTCAGCCGGATTACCGGAAAAGATATGCCTCAGTCCTTGAAATACTTAACGATCTGGGTGTTGAGCCCGGGGCAGACCTTCCGGAACCGGAACCCGGGAAAACTGATTTTGCGTTGCAGGTGAAACAGGGGGAAGATTCCGGCAGGATATATAATCTGGAAGAATTGAAGAGATCGAAGGGTACTGCTAGGTTTCTGGTAGGGCGGAATGATGAAGAGGAGGCTATTTTCAACGACGTCGATATCAGGGAAACACCCCCTGACGGAAAAAACTATTATATCTCGAGGAAGCAGGCGACAATAGAACATGACCCTTCAACCGGCAGATGGTACCTCAGAGACGGACAGTGGGCAAGAGAGGAAAGAACCTGGAAAAATTCACTTAACGGGTCTTTTGTGAACTCCTACAGGGCAGGAGAGGAGGGGTATCCTCTGAATCCGGGCGATATAATTACGCTGGGTGAAACCACACTCAAGGTAACTTTTGTATGACTTTTCCGACAATGCGATCATAATACAGAGAAGAAAATTCACGATCTGCTAACACAATAACCATGACAAAAGAAACCACAATCAACGAGCCTAATCGTTTCTCCAAATCGGTTGGAGCCGGAATGAAATCAGTTTTCGGATCCAAAGGCAGGAGCTATTTCGTACTTGAGCACCTCGACTCATCAAAAAAACACAAAAAGGGTGAAAGCCAGGAAATAATTATTGACCACATTGAGATAGGGCGCGATCCGAAATGCCAGGTCGTTTTCGCCGAAGATTTTCCGACAGTTAGCAGGCGCCATGCATCAATCACCCGTGAAGGTGACAAATGGGTTCTCAAGCAACTTTCAGAAAAAAATCCGACCCTGGTAAACGGAAAACCTATAGCCAAATCATGGTTTCTGCAGTCAGGTGATGAAATTAAGTTTTCCTATGAAGGACCTTCGGTCAGGTTCTTTGTCCCAGGCAACAACACCGTGGGCACGCTTGGGTTTACAAAGCGGCTGAACCTCTTCAGAAAGCAGGCTTTGCGTCCATATAAAGCAGCGATGTCCATCCTTGCAGCCGTATTTGTCCTGGCATTTCTCGGATTGGGATATTTTATCCGGCAGCAGTCAAAAGTAATCGAGACTCAGAACACAATGCTTTCCGATCTGAAAACTGTAACTGAGCAACAGGCTGCAGAGCTTATAGAACAGAACCGGAAAAACGAGGAACTTGTAAGTTCACTGAAAGAGAAGATCAGGACCATTGAGAGTGTTCAGGTCGAACAGTCTTCCCGTCTGGCCTCCACCCAGGCCGATGTAAGTGTTGAAGCAATTTATCCGAGCGTATTTTATCTTTATTGCCAGGGTATTTCGATAAGGATGCCTGATGGAACAGAATACAGTGCAGATGATTTTGGCTGGTCGGGTACCGGATTCCTCCTCGATGACGGAAGATTGGTGACTGCCCGCCATGTGGTAGAACCATGGTACTATCCAAGTTCTTCAGAAGATCCCTCACTGGGCATCAACGCGATGATACAGATGGGTGCTGTCCTTGATTACACCCTGGTTGCCGTTTCGCCCGGAGGAGCAGCATACAATTTAAGAGGTGATTCTTTCCGGATCAATAAATCAAAGGACCAGACCGTCACCCTGTCAGACGGCAATGTTGTAAAACTTGCTCCGTTGCCTGATGATTCAGACTGGGCCTATGCAACAACCAACCTCAGGGGCACCCTTCAGATTGATAATCAGCTTGCGGGTTCCCTTCAAACGCAAAGCGAACTCCACATACTGGGGTATCCTCTTAGCCTTGGTGCAACCAACCCTGATGATATTTCTCCGCTTTACAGCACAACACGGGTTGCCAGGACAGGCTTGCATGACGGTCTCATCTACACAACCGACAGGAACTTTGACCATGGGAACTCGGGTGGACCTGTAATGTACTATCAGAACGGAAGCTACAAGGTAGTGGGAATTGTCTCAGCCGGTACCGGCGACGCTGTTGGATTTATTGTGCCAGTCTCAGCTCTCTATTAACCTTCAGAAACAATACAGTAAATTCTTGTTTTAGACACGATCTCCCCGGATCAGAACGCCGGGCCGTAAAAAAATCAAATCTATGAACCTTAAGGAAAATGCACTATTTGCCGGACGTTACCTGCTGCTGAAACTGATTGGTGTGGGAGGATTCTCTGAAGTATGGCTGGCCACCGACCAGATGACAGAGGATACAAGGGTCGCCATTAAAGTTTTCGTTCCGGACAAAGGCCTGGACGAAGACGGGATTCACCAGTTCCGGAAGGAGTATGCCCTCACCCAGCCCCTGAACCATTCAAACCTGCTTAAAGCAAACTATTTCGATATATTCGAGTCTTCGCCTTACCTGGTGATGCCTTTCATGGAAAACGGGTCGCTCAGCAAACTGATGTACAAGAAAGGGACTTTCAGTGAAGAGGAGATCGTCGAGATCATAAGGCAGATCGGCTCGGGGATGGCCTATCTTCACAGGAACAACATCGTTCACCAGGACATCAAGCCGGACAATATTCTTGTTGACCGGGAGGACAATTACCTTCTGACGGACTTCGGGATAAGCAGTAAAATGAGGAATACCCTGACACGTCATTCCACCAGTAAAACTGCGATGACAGTATCGTACGCGCCACCTGAGCGTTTTGGCAAGTACCCGCAGACAACACCTGCAGGTGATATTTTCTCCTTTGGTGTGATGATGTATGAACTCACCACAGGCGAGGTTCCCTGGATGGGTGCCGGCGGAGTGGTCCTCAGAAGTGACGATCAGGTGCCCTTGATCCCTGAAACCTACTCACCCGCGCTTTCTTCGATCATTGAGAAATGCATGTCGGTTGACCCGGCAAACCGACCCACCGCTCGCGATCTTGCTGACTTTGCAAACGATTATTTCTACAAAAAAAGCCAGCCTCCTGCACCAGTCAAGGGAGGGAAGAAGACTGTTCTTCTCAATCATGATGCTGTACAGTATGATCAGCCACCTTCCGGAGAAAAGCGATCCGGTACCCGCAAGGGGAGTGAAACCGTGATAGACAACAGACAGGGGCAGAAGGGAAAGATTAAAGCAACTGTAGCGGGGGCTTCATCAAAGGAACAGGCATACCAGGCTGATTCGCAGGAGACTGTAAAATCACGTAAAAACCGCAGACCCGGACTGAAAGTAATCATTCCTGCTGCCTGCCTGGTTGTTGCTGCCGGAGCCTTCGTATTCTGGAATTTCAGCCGGACAAAGGTCGTTTATTACAAAAACTATGTTGAAGAATGGGGCGTTCCGCAGGGCATCCATGAGCTGACCGCCGAGGAGGTCAGCAGCCGTAATGCAAGCTACAAATTTGTCTTCTCAAAGGGTAAATTGAGGGAGATGAGCCGGGTCAACAGTAATGGATCCATCTCACCGCACAACGACTCTGAGCAGTTGGAACGGCCGGATCTCGCAACTTTTGTCTATAACAGGAACGGTGACCTTGATTATACGGAGGTTAAAGACAGAAATGGAATCGTTTACCTGGCAGATTACGACCTGAAGGGAAAATCGGTAAGCTTTACCTACAACGATGTCTTAAGAACTCCGTATTACCTTACCGGCCGAACCTCGGCCTTTAAAGAAAATCCATTTGCCACAAAGGGAAAGGTTAAAGGCAGCATTTCACGCTTTAACCTCACTTTTGACGACAAAGGCAGAGTTGTACAGGTTCTGTTTGCAAACCCGGACAACATCAGCACCGGTGACCAGGATGCCGTTTACGGAAGGAAATACCTTTACGATGAAAGAGGCAACCTTACTCAGAAAACACTGATTGGAAGGGATGGCGGTAACGAAAACAACAACTCATTGATAAGCATTTCCAGGTATAAGTTTGATCAGGAAGACAACTGGATCTCTTCGGAATGGATTGACAGGGACAATAAGCCGGCACTCTGCAATAATGGCTTTTTCAGGGAGGAAAATACATTTGATACTTTTGGGAACATTGTTAAGGTTCTTCATTTTGACAGGAAGAACAATCTTTGTTTAACGTCTGATCTAGGCATTGCCGGCAATGTGCTGCAATACAACTCCAGTGGTCAGTGTATCAGGCAGGAATTTACTGACATTGCCGGGAAACTGACCCTGTCGAAATACGGAATGGCAATTGTAAAGTACACATATGACGAGTCTGGGAATATATCCAGGTATGAATACTTCGATGTAAATGACCAGCCGTGCCTGAGCAGGAACGGAGTGTTCGCAATTGCCTATAATTATGACAGCAGGGGTAACCAGACGGAATACTGGAACTACAACCTGGAAAACAAGTATTGCATCAACACCGAGAACGGCATTGCCGGTGAGACATTGACATATGATGCAGGCGGGAATGTTGTCAAGGCCCGCAATTTTAACGCAAACAGGGAACCACTGAATTCGGAATACTATTACGCCGGGGTGGATCTTCAATATGACCTGCATAATAACATTCTGGAGCGTAAGCTGATAGTCCCTGAAAGATTACGGGCAGCCAATCCTGAATATAGGGATGTATCTGCACTGATTATCAGGTATAAGTACGACCTGCGCAATAATATCATTGAGGAGTCTTATCATGATCAGAATGGCGCTCCTTTCCTGTACAGCAAGGATTATCACGGCTCTTTGTCGGAATATGATGAGCGGGGAAATGTAACAAAGGTTAGCTATTTTGGATTAAACAGGGAACCTGCACGCGTGACGGTCCAGGCCATTTATGTAAAAAGACAATACGACCGGAAAAGCAATCTGATAGAAGAATCGTATTACGATAAAAACGATCAGCCCACCTATAACTACCCGGGTGGTTTTGCCGGATTTACAGCTACATATAACGACAGAAATCTTCAGACAAGCTGGAAACATTTTGATGTAAACCGTCAGCTTGCCGGTCTTAATGCTTCCGTCGTCGGAGCCGTCAGTACTTACGATGAAAATGGTACACTTATCGAAACCTATTACATCAACAAGAATCAGGAAAAGGTTGACTGGCGTGGCAACAGGATTTAATTACCGGACAACTGTGACCTGCATTTTCATCAGAAAGTATATTTACAGATTAAAATTTTCACAACCGGAGCGTAACCGAATCGCTCCCTAACCTGATAGAATTATGGCAAGCAACACCACCCTCATGATCGCCGCACGAACCGATGTCGGCAGGGTCCGTGACCACAACGAGGACAATTTCATAGTTTGCCCGGACCTTGAACAGCAGAAATGGCATTTCGAAAACAACAGGATCGTCAGCCCTGGCGAAGCGGGGACTCTCCTGGTGGTGGCTGACGGGATGGGGGGGATGAATGCCGGCGAGGTTGCATCCAGGATTGCGGTTGATGCAATTAAATCCGTTTTCGGCGAGAAAATAAAACCCGGCTTTGTTCCTGACGACAACCTCATTGATAGCACCCTGAAGGCTTCGGTAAAGCTTGCCAACAAGGAAATACTCAGAGAACAGCAACGTGATCCGGAGACCGAAGGTATGGGCACCACCATTGTTATTGCATGGATCATAGGTGGTCGCCTTTATTGTGCCTGGTGCGGTGACAGCCGTTGTTATATTTACAATCCCGGTCTTGCCTCAGACAGTGAGCGGGCGGGCCGGTTTGCGGAAAGCCGGCACCATGTTTCGGGGAACCTTGCCCAGGTCACCAAAGACCACAGTGAGGTTCAGGAGCTGGTCGACAGGGGTATACTTACGGTCGAGCAGGCATTTTATCATCCGAACAGCAATATAATTACACGCAGCCTAGGTAGTGACGAGGGAGGAGCAACGCCGGAGCTGTTCACATGCGACATCAAACCTGGCGACCGGATACTTCTTTGCAGTGACGGACTGTGCGGACTGCTGACTGACGAGCAGATATGTGAGGGGGTGAAGGCTGAGCCAGACCCCGGCGAATGTGTGCGGAGCCTGGTAGATGCCGCCAACGATGCCGGCGGAAATGATAATATTACGGTCGTAATGACCGACGTGAAGGAGGTTGGGTCAGTGGCAACTGTTACAGTCAGTGAGAAACGCCGGAAAAGGTACTTTCCGGGAATCCTGCTGGCTGCTGTTGCAATGTTGCTTACAGGCTACTTAATTTTCAGGGAAAAGGATAACGGATTCCTTGTCCTGGTTTCTCCGTCAGCCTTTGTCGATGCGAGCGGCGATACTATAACGGTCCCGGCTTCAGATTCCCTAAGCCTCTCGCCGGGACGGCAGTTCACCCTAGAAATGATTGCCTGTGACAGCACTGAGGTCAGGGATGGGGGTGATTCCCTGGCAATACTTGACAAAGGGGCAACTGTTTACATAAGGCCACAGGAGAAATAAGGGATAAATAGCACCAGAACCAGGTCATGCAGGGTCATAGGTTCTGGCATAAATCAGAAAGAGGCTGCCCCTTTTGAGACAGCCTCTTTTCTTTCATTTTGGCACACAGAGAACAATCTTTGGGACAAATAGAACACTAAGTTTCTAGAGTATGGTCGAGATTTGTACAAAGACTTGGCATTAACTAAAACAGTTCAGTTATGAAAACAATGACATTGATTATGGGATGCCTGTTGTTAATTTTGTTCTCTTGTGAATATCATCAAGATAATGGAATAACTAGCATTGATGACGTAATTGCCTCTGACTATCTGCTTACTGATGATTTGGATGAATACATAAGTCCGTATCAGATAGTAAGATTTACTGGCAAACCAGGAATTACAACAATCGAAATTGGTGGTACTGATCTTTCGAAGTACCAACCTTGTTTTGTCCTGTATGTAGCAACAGGAACCACGCCTGAAACGACCGCTACAAGTGCAATAGTCAGGTTGGATGGCATGGAGGTTTTAAATACTTCCGATTTTTCAAAGAACGGCGGACAGTATACATTTGAAGTCTGTAATTTATGCCCGACTTCTGTGCTCACAGTTGAGGTCAGGGGAGAACCTGGTTCCTTTGTAAATGTGTGGATCGAAGGAAAGTTGAAAGAAACCGATGCTGATGGCGATGGACATTTAGTCTCAGCAGGTGACTGTAATGATGATGATGGGACCATTTATCCCGGAGCAACTGAAAAATGTGGTGATGGCATTGATCAAGATTGTAATGGATCGGATATGCTTTGTCCTGAGGATATTGATGATGATGGGGATGGTTTTACTGAAAACCAGGGAGACTGTAACGATAGTGACGCCTCAATTCATTCTGGAGCAACAGAAATATGTGATGAATTGGATAACAACTGCGATGGGCAAATCGATGAAGGATGCAACACAGATGATTCGGATGGTGATGGTTTTACGATAGCCCAGGGCGATTGCAACGATAATGATCCAGCAATTTTTCCTGGGGCTTTGGAAATATACGGAGATGGGATTGATCAAAATTGTGACGGAGTGGATCAGACAAGTTCCGCAAATTTTGATTGGAGAAATTTTAATGGCTCAAAC
>CAZOHL010000004.1:0-24766 GCA_964579645.1 uncultured Rikenella sp.
GGATTATCTCATAAGCCCGTTCCTTAAAGTACCACGGTAACCCTCTCCTCTTTTTCCTTTTCCCCCTGGCGATGAAAACATTCCTCCGCAGATTTGAGAACAACAGGGATCTTGTTATTCTCTTCGGTACCTGGGGAATAGATGAAAAAGCCTTTTCCAATCTATGCACCGATAACCACGACTTTATCCTGTTCTACAACTATTCAGCCGATGAACCGCTGATACTGCCTGAAATGAAAACCTACAGGCGCGTTACTGTAATCGGATGGTCACTCGGCGTCTGGGCTGCCGAATACTACAGCAGAAAGATGGGAATCAAACCTGATCTTACGATTGCAATCAATGGCACACCCGTAGCCGCAGATGACAAGTACGGCATTCCGCTGAGGATTTTCGAAGCCACCCTTGACAATATCTCAAACTACAGCATGGCAAAGTTCTACCTGAGGCTCTTCGGTACCCGAAGCCTCTTTGAACTGAACCGCGCCTACATACCCACCCGCACGGAGAAATCGCTTCACGATGAGCTGAGATGGCTATACAACCGGATGATGGAACCGGTTGAAACAGGTTTTGTCTGGGACTATACGCTTATAGGTACGGAAGATCGTGTGTTCAGGGCCTCCAACCTTGCAAGCTACTGGTCAATGCACCCCGAAACAAGGCAGATAGTGGTCAAAGCCCCTCATTATCTGTTTGATAACTGGAAGTCCCTGGAAGACCTGATCAGGTACGTGAGACGCTTCCGGCTTTCGCCATTCAGAAACAAATAGAAATTAAAGGTCCCGGAGCAGAACATTTGCTTCCGATGAGGCAATCTGACTCTCGAACCTTGTCAGGGCAGTATCAATCTTCCTGTAGTCGGAATTATTTATTACTATCTTGTGGACTGAGCCTGATGACTCGAGCTTATCGAGAACGAACGAGAGGGACATCCTGTTGATGTCAGTAGCAGGCTGATAGACATATTTTTCCTGTTCTTCATTCCATACCTCGGTTACCATCGAGGCCTCGCGGAGCTGGTCAAGGCAATCATGTACTGTCCGCACAGGGAGGCTCAGCTCAAGGGAGATTTCCTCCGGGGCTCTCGGCTTTGCTCCTTTCACAAAATCAACTATCAGGGAGTGCATTACAAGAAGTGATAACCTCTTTTTCTGCCGCGGTGATACCGTCTGTACATCGAATTCAAACTCATACCGGGTGATATTCTGAAGGTAATACGAGAGCTGTGCACCCATCAGAAGAACTACCCAACTCATCTGAATCCAGACCATTAGCAGCGGGATGGCTGCGAATGTCCCGTAGATGGTACCGAGCCGTGTCAGCCCCATTTGTGACTCAACATAGAGCATCTGCAACACCTGCAACGCAATGCCTGCAACAATTCCGGCAATAGCAGCAGTGCGGAACTTCACCCTTGTGTTGGGCATCGCCAGGAAGGCAGACGTTGACAGCGTACAAAGAAGGATGAATGGAATGAGCTGAACCAGGAATGATACAACAGGCTTTAGACTCTCAAGCATATCTGACTGACTCAGAATTTCATTGAGACGGGTTGTTGCAAGAACCGTGGCGCTGCTTGAGACAATGAAAAGCAGAGGTACAAGTATTATGACTGCAAGATAATCTGTTACCTGGCGGTACCATACCCTGGTCTCGTCAACCTTCCATATGGAATTGAATGTGTTTTCCACATACCTGAGCAACTGTGTCACTGTAGAAACGAGAAACGCCACACCTATTCCCGCCATCCATCCTCCGCTTGTATTCTCAAGAGTTTTATTTGCGAAATCAAGGATCCAGTTCATCACCTCCTCCTGGTTGTGGAACTGCATTATTATCTGTGCCCTCAGCTCGTCATGCAGGCCGAAGCCCTTTGCGATACCGAATGCCAGGGCTAGAATAGGTATCACTGAAAGTATCGTAAAAAAAGTGAGGGCAGAGGCCTTGATGTAAATATTCTCTCTCTTTATCCCCTTGTAGAGCAGATAGATAATGCGTTTCTGACGAACCCAGAAGGGGACTGATTTCTTCAGTCTCTCAGCAACTGTTCTCCGCCCATGTCCGGCACGGTTCACAATCGACTGACTAATTTCAGCAAAAGGTCTCATCAGATTTTCTGATTATTAACGGAATTCAAATTTAAGAAATGATCTTCAAACACTATTACTATCTTCACAAATTGAAAAACCCGACATGGAAATCACCATAAAGGAATTTATTAAAGGAGCGCAAGAGGCTCAGGGTTTGACAGTTATTATTGATGTCTTCCGGGCCTTCAGCACCGCATGCTATGCCTTTGACAACGGTATAAACCGGCTTCTCGACGTTGCAACCCCTGAGGAAGCATTTGCACTAAGGGATAAACTAAAGGCTGAGGTAATTATTGCAGGCGAGCAGGATGAAAAGAAACCGGCCGGATTCGACTACGGTAACAGTCCGACAGAGATGCTTACGGGCTCTCTCGCAGGCAAAACTATGATCCACTGTACCACTGCGGGGACCAGGGGCATCATCAGCGCAACCGGTGCGACGGAGATCCTCGGAGCAGGACTTGTAAATGCGGGGGCGGTAGCTTCATACATCTCAATGATCAGACCTGAGAAGGTGACCCTTGTTGCCATGGGTTACAGGGCCACCGAAACGGCAGAGGAGGATATGCTCTGCGCCCGGTACATAAAAGACCTCCTTCAGGGCCGTGAGACAGACATATCCAAGGAAACAGAGGCACTCAGAAAAGGAGCCGGCAGCAGGTTCTTCAACCCCGCCAATCTTGACTTCAGCCCCCCTACGGATTTCTTCCTTTGCACTGACCTCAACCGCTTCAATTTCGTGCTCAGGGCTGTCATAACAGCCGGCGGATATGCAGAGATTCTCAGGATCAGCATGGATCACTGAGATTTGCGACGCATCATGCCTTAACACGGGAAAACTAAAAACTCCTGCCATTTGACTGAGAAACACAAGAAAACAGAAGGCTTCCGCGTTGATCAGATTACTGTCCCAGCCACATGAAATGGCAGGATAATTGTATTTACTGAAACAGCGATAACTTTTTTCAGATGAAATTCAGACTAACGACCCTCATACTGCCCCTGGCTTTTGCAGCCCTGACAACAGCTGCCAGCAGCCAGACCGGACACTCTGTGACAATACTGGTACAGGACGCTCCGTCAGTCAAACTCCGGCTTGCTTATCACGTCGCGAACCAGCAATATGTCCGTGACAGCCTTGTAACTGACGCTGATGGCAAGGGAAGGTTCATTGGAAGTGACAGGCTGCCTGCAGGCGTTTACATGATTGTCCTGCCTGACAATGTCTTTTTCGAATTCCTGATTGACGATGACCAGCATTTTGACATCCGCTTCAGAAAGAGTGACCCGGTAAGTACAATTTCTTTCGTTGGTTCTGAGGAGAATAGCCGTTTCGTGGCGTACCAGAGACAATGGAAAGTTCTCCAGGAAGAAGCAATGAAAATAAGCAGCAGGCTGAACGGGCTTCAGCCCGGAAGTCAGGAGGCATCAGCAGTGAGGAAAGAGCTCACGGGGCAGGAAATGAAGATGAAGCAATACCTTAAGGAGACCGCTGAAGCCAACGAAGGAACACTCCTCGGGGCTATAGCCTGGTCGGTTATGCCCGTAGAGACGCCTGCCGCATCGGTGCCTCCCGGCACGCATAATGCTGACTCCCTGTCACGTCTGATCTCTTATCTGTATTATAAAGATCACTTCTTTGACCACATTGATTTTACCGAACCCGGTCTTATCCGCAGCCCGGTACTGGGTGGTAAACTTGACCAGTTCTTCAGGCAGGTTGTTATACAGATGCCAGACTCTATCAATAAGGAGGCTGACAGGCTGCTTGAGAAAAGCTCCGTCAACAGTGACATGTTCCAGTATGTGGCTGTCTGGCTGATGAACAGATATGCATCGAGCGAAATAATGGGGCATGACGCCATTGTGGTGCACCTGGCTGACCGGGTCTATCTTGCAGGAAAAGCACCATGGGCTGCTGAAGAGTACATCTCTGACCTGAGAAAACGGATTGAACGGCTGAGACCCAACCTTATCGGAATGAAGGCCCCGGAATTGCTGATGGGATCTTTTGCCGGACATTATGTCTCACTGTACGATGTGAAAGCTGATTTTACAATACTCTATTTCTGGGAGCCGGATTGCGGACATTGCAAGGAGGCGACTCCCCGGCTGAAGGAGTTCTATGAAAAGAACAGGGAATCAGGAATCGAGGTCTTTGCGGTATGCACACATCACGACCGGGAAAAATGGGAGCGGTATATTGTCGACAACGGACTGGTCTGGATCAACGGATGGGATCCTGAGAGAATGAGCAGGTTCGACTCTCTCTACAATGTTGAATCAACACCATTGGTATATATCCTGGACCGTGACAAAAAGATCATAGCAAAGCGTCTGTCAGTGGAGGATATTCCGGGATTTATCGATGCCTACCGGAAATTTCAGTCTCAATGATCTGTCCGCTGCAGATCTGCAACAAGGTCATACAGTGAAGTGTATCGTTCTTCTCTGCTGCCGTCTGTAATTATCCACTCTGTCTTATGGCTGCCTTCGAGCAGTTTTACTTTACGCACAGCATCCGTATCGGTTGTGTATCCGCACCTGGCAAGCGCTCTCGCGGTAAGTTTCGCTGCCTTACCCCTTCCCTCGAGCGCAATGGTGCTCTGTCTGTCCCTTACAAAGCTGAAGGTACCGTCACTGATGCTGAATGAAAGCAGCGGGCTTTCGAAAGCCCTTGCCAGGCTTCCGTTAAGTATCAGGTCTTCAGGAGCTCCCTCACAAACCCCTTCTTCGGTCATCAGCCATATCCGGTCAGCCTCATTTATAGCTGTTTCAAGATCGTGGGTCGAATAAATGACGCACTTACCCTTTTCCCTTGTAAGGCGCCGGAGGAGACTTACAATACCGTATCTCGACGGCAGGTCAAGGAAGGCAGTAGGCTCATCCATTACCAGCAGGCCTGTATCCTGTGCAAGCGAACGTGCAATCAGCGTGCGTTGTTTCTCACCGTCAGAGATGTTGTCTATGCTCCTGTTCTCAAGCCGGGCAATGCCGGTAGCCTCAAGGGCTGCAGTAACCGCCGTTCTGTCAGCCTCAGTCAGGGTGCCGATCCAATTGGTATATGGGAATCGTCCGAGAGCCACAACATCACGTACCTTTATATTTCTTAACGCCAATGGCTCGGTGGAGACGAAGCTGACAATTCTGGGCAATTGTGCCGAACCGGTTTCGTGAAGTGAAGTGCCGTCAAGGATTACCTCACCTGCCAGGGCAGGCTGCAGTCCGACAAGTGTCCTCAGAAGTGTGCTCTTGCCAGTTCCGTTTCTTCCTATGAGCGCCACCAGTTCGCCGCGGCGAGCCTTAAGCGAGAGGTGGTCCATTACCGTGATGGATCTCTTTCGCCTGTAGCCAATCTCAAGATCATGTGTCTCCGCTATCGTTTCACCTCTGCTCATCAGAACCTCCTTCCCAGACCCGTTTTGCCCAGAATGATCCATAATACAACAGGAATGCCAATCAGTGAGGTGACTGTATTTACCGGTATCACCTGTCCTCCTCCCGGCAGCACCGAGATGATGTCACTCAGCAGCAATATCACCGCTCCTGCAAGAGCAGTCGCAGGAAGCAGAATACGGTGATCTGTTGTGCCGAAAAGGAGCCTGGCTATGTGCGGCACCGCCACACCGATAAAGGCCAGCGGCCCGCAGAAGGCAGTAACGCTTCCTGCAAGAATGCTGGCCGATGCCAGCAGAACTATTCGTGTCCGCTGCATCCTAACACCCACTGTTCTTGAGAATGTCTCTCCCATGAGAATGGCGTTGAGTGGTTTCACCATGGTGAAGGCTATAGCGAGGCCTGCCATGGTGGCCAGGGCAAGTGCCCTGATCTGCGGATATGAAATGTTTCCGAGATTTCCCATTGTCCATATCACGTAGGTCCGGAGCATCACCTCGTTGCTGAAATACTGCATCAGGCTCACCACAGCAGAAATGGCGCTTGCAAGAAGCATACCTATTATCAGTACTGTCATTATATCGCGCATGCGCGCCGAAACCGCCATTATTATTAGCATCACGGCTCCGGCGCCGGCCCAGGCCGCAAGTATCACTCCCCACCCAGAAAGAATGCTCCCCTCAGCCAGTGTGAAGAGCGGGGTGAGTGTCAGGAGCGTCAGGGCAACGCCCAGCCCGGCGCCGGAGCTTACACCCATAACGTCAGGTCCGGCAAGGGGATTCCTGAACAGCGTCTGCATCAGAAGGCCGCTGACTGACATTGCAGCACCGGCCAGTATGGCCGTAAGAGCCTTCGGAAGACGAAACTGCATTACAATAAGCTCATCTCCTGCCGATCCGGTGCCAAAAAGAGCCCTGAGAACATCATGAGCAGCCATCTGCGTACTTCCGATCAGCATGTCTGCCATGAAGAGAAGAAGCATCAGCAGAAAGAGGCCTGCAAGTGAAAACGCCAGTCTTGTGCTCCCCGCCTTCATTCCAGCTTCCTGTAATAGAATTGAACATATCCGGGCATCAGCCCGGGGTGAATTATAGATACAATATCGCTGAGAAGCAAGTCCGGCCTCACCACAGCACTCTCCCAGTAGTCATTCCCTCCTGCCTCCGTTACTCTCAGGCGGTTGTTCCAAACGTTTCCCTCCCTGAATAGCGGAAGAGCTGCCAGGCGAGGATCCGCGGCAGCAATCTCAGCCAGGTTGTCAGCGGCCCCGGGATTTATCCATAAATCGGCTTCCATCGCCTTCCTGAATACTGATTCGACTGAATAGGGGACTGAGTTCAGCCCTGTCATATCACTGTAGATGTAGTGACCGCCGGCGTCTTCTATCAGCCTTCCTATGTATGAACCGGCAGGAGAAACATACCACACATCCTCCCATGGTGCCCCCAGAAGCACATCCGGACGGTCTGTGACAGCGTCGCTGACCTTTTCAGCCAGATCCCGGTATGCACCGGAAACACCTGCAAAGATACTGTCAGCCATCTTTTCCCTTCCCGTCAGCAGCCCGAAAAGCCTTATCCATTCACACCTTGAAAGAGGGTGTTCCTCAAGATAATCGGCATTGTAGAAAACCTTCACTCCTGTCTCTGAC
Source organism: uncultured Rikenella sp. (assembly GCA_964579645.1). GTDB lineage: Bacteria > Bacteroidota > Bacteroidia > Bacteroidales > VadinHA17 > SR-FBR-E99. The sequence continues at coordinate 7,141 of CAZOHL010000004.1, forward strand.
AGCCTGGATGTGTTTCCGGTGGATGGATCCGCCACACCGTAAGCCATCAACAGGTCAGGTGCAAGTGATACGACCAGCTCCATGTTGAGGTTACCCTCATAGCCCACATCCCGGATAGTGCCATTGTGCAGACCCTCACGAACCACTGAATCATAGATCAGAGACGATCCGGAAATTCCTGCAATGAGACTCTCGGCTCCCAGCGCCCGCATCATGGCAATGTGTGTTGCAGACATGCAGATCATCCTTCTGACGGGAATCCGTATTGTCTGAGCCTCGCTTATACCTGCAGGCATTGCGGAGTCACGCGGGACGAGATACCAGACGTGCTTTATGCCTGATGAATTCTGCCAGGGCTCGCTGACTGTAACTTTGAAATAATGCTTCTCCTTTTCGATTGTGAGCCTTCCGGCAGCAGGGGTGCCAGCACCTGGGTTCAATGCCTTATTGTCTCCGGCATGACGGCACGATGAGAGCATGAGTGCCGCTGTGATAACCGACAGGATAAACCTGGTCACTCCGTGCCGGTTTTTACGATTGTGCCCGAGTAATAGACCGAGTCAGCCCTCAGGCCGTAGTGGTAAATCCCCGGAGCCAGGCCTGGTAATGGCACTGTGAGCTCACCCGGGAAGATATTCCTGTATTCACCTGCTGATACTACTCTCCCGATATTGTCATATATGGTAAGGATTGTGCTGGTGACTCCCCTTTCGGTAAGTATGAAAGTCACATCAGACATGAACGGATTGGGATAAACCTTCAGATCTGAAGGACCCTGATCCGGGTTTTCAAGATGATTGAGTACTGTATTTTCAACCATTACAGCCTTTATTCCGAGTGAAACGGCCATCGGGAATGAGGGATGCTGTGTAAACGGTCTCCATGCTGACCCGTTGAAAAAGTAGGCTGTGTTCTGCGACGGAAGGGTCCATGGCGCCGAACGGTCTGCGGCAAACTGCGGCTGCGGCTGGTTCAGCGGATTCCTGTAGAAAACACTGTAGCCGGCATAAAATGGACCGGTTACTTTGATTGTTCGGCCGAAATCTACCTCCAGTACAGAGCCACCTTTTGTCTCATTGATCCGGAGTTTCCTGGTGGCAATAATACTTCCCGGAACTGAACCGTCGCCCCAGATGTAGAACCGTACAGAATCGGCTGCAACAAGCTGTGATGATGCAGCAACCTGAATCCTGAGCCAGGCTATCTCGCCTGTGCCTGAGAATGGGATATACTCAGCATACCGGGTAAGGCCATCGGAGTTGTTGCCTGTTGAAAGTCCCCAACCGGGGGACAGGTAAGTGTCATGTGTGCCGGGATCATTCAGGGGTATCCCGCCAACAGTATCAGATCTGGACATGTTATATCCGTAAGGATCACGTCCGCTGACCAGGGTGGCCCCTGTGCCTGCCGGATCAAGCCATGGTCTCAGATGACCCGAGGGGATGGACGTTATGTCGAACATCCTTATAAGTTTGGCGTAATAGTCATTTGAAGGATCTTCACAGGTTGCCGCTCCGCCGGTAAGTGTTCCCCTCAGCCTGCCGTTCTGGTCAAACAGCGGTGCTCCGGAGGATCCCCGCTCAGTGGTTCCCAGATCCCATCTGAGCACACGCCAGAATCCGGCTGATAAGAACCCTGCTACAGGATAGGATGCAGTGACAGGGGGGTTATCGTCAATTGAAAGCTTCATTACATCTCCCTCAGGGTGATGCAGGGTAAATGTATTTGCAGGAGTTGTGCCGGTTATATCCCAGCCGGCAAAATACGGCCTTGCAACCAGTGAAGGGAACTGGTTCAGTTCCACCAGGGTAAAGTCAATATCAGGATTGGTGGCTTTCAGTTCCGATCCGGTCATTGTGTACATGTTGGTCATATCAGGTCCGTCGCAGCCCGGACTACGGTAGTTGAGCACAAACACAGTATTGGAGGCATGGCTCTGACTCTCAATGCAATGGTTCGCCGTGAGGAGGTAAGGCTTGTATTCGTTTCCGGTATTGTTTACCATAACACCGGTACAGAGTTCAGTTCCTGCCACAAGGAGACGGACAACTGAGCGGGAGGAGGTGAGATAGCTGGAATTGGTTGAACAATTAAGATCTATTTCACAATCGTCAGAGCGTCCGTAATAAAAATCCTTCAGGTCACCGGGACCAAAAAAGCCGATAAAATCATGCGCCACCTGGGTCACGCACACCGCCTTTTCTGGCATGCGATTGCCGGGAAAGTGGCATTCCAGTACCATCCTTTCTCCCGGGACCGGCATTACAGGCATTGAGAAAGAGCCTGAGGCACTCTCCCGGGTGAAGGCACCCCTGATTATCTGTCTGTTGTAGTCATAAACATAAACATACGCTCCCTGAGGCAGGTTATAAGGGGACATAATGATGTTGAGCGAAAGTGCCCCCTTAGATGATATCGGTAATACCCAGATTGTTTCAGGCCCTCTTGTGGCAAGGAACCCCGAGTTGAACGGAGTAAGGCTGACCTCTACCGGAATTGCAAACCGGAACGGCTGATCCTTCGGCTGGTTCATTGCGCGCATCGCTTCTGCCTGATTCGGATCAACGCTTACTTCATGCCATTTCTCAATCACCGGGAACAGAGGGCTGCCTGCCGGAAATTCCTGCTGCCCGGATAGGATAGCCAATGCGGAAAGACAGGTGATGAATATGAGAAACAGTCTCTTCAAAAGTCAGAGGTTAAAGCTATAAAATTAACAAAAAGAAGCTAATCGTTCATATAGAGCATAAAACCGGGGATTATCCCTGCCTGTTCGCTGTCAATAAGTTCGCCTTTGCTGTTGTAAATCAGCAGGTCACCCTTCTGCTGATAATCAATTGCGTCAGTGACTGCAACTATGCCGCGGGGGCCCGCCATAAGCTTGTAAAACAGCCTGTCACCTGACTGAATAAAAGCTGCGGGAGGGAGTGCTTCTGCTGTAACAGGCATTCTTCTGACACCTTCATGGAGATAGTACAGGGTATCGCCTGCCGCATTGGCGGTGAGTGACGAAGGATTGTCATCGACGCTCCCGAATTCAAGTTCCGCCTCCTTCTCAAGAGTTGAGACGTTAATCCTGACAAGCCTGGGGACCTCCTCTCCCTGCCAGCCTCCTGTGCAAAGAATCCACAGTTTCCCGTAACGGTCAAGGACCATGCTTTCCGGTTCGAGTCCGACACTTATTGTATTTGCCAGGTTACCGGTGGCAATATCAGTGACAGTGATTGTGCTTCCTCCTGACCATTGTGCTGCAAAGAGTCTGCCATCAGAGATTACGATGGCTTCCGACGTGGCACCGACTTCAAACGCATCAGACACCGCCATACCGTCAAGATCCAGAATCCTGATCTCCTCCTCCTGAAGACTGCTAATGTACCCTTTATTACCATAAATCACCATTTGCCTGGGTGAGACCAGCCCGGTGACAGTTTCAATGCTCTCCATTGTTGCCAGATCAACGGCTTCAATAGTTCCTGAATTATTGACAACAATGAAACCCCTGTCACCTTCAACCGCCATGAATGAAGGGATATCGCCCAGGGCCCTTCCGTTTACAGCGCCGAAGAGATCATTGTATACTTCGCCTGTCTCAAAACTGTAGAATGAGACAGAGCCGTTGCCTGCCAGATAGTTACCCTCATTGAGGATGAAGAATCCCTCTCCCCGGGGGTAAACTGTTGTATTCTCCTGCGGTTCACAGGCAACAGCCAGCAATAGTGTCAGACATGCAATGATCTTAATGGTCGTTTTCATCTTTTTTAGGTTTATCTGACCAGGTCAGGGTTATTTTCATTAAAAATGTTCTAAGCGGCATAGGGTAGTTGCGGACGCTCTCGAACGGTATTCCCGGTAAGTTGTTCACTATCAGGTCAGCCTGAAGTTTAATCGGACCTGCAGGGACAATTGCTCCTGCGAACGCTTCAGTTATAAACGCAGAAGGCAGCCACTCGCTGTTATCAGACGTTGTATAGCGCCTGCTTTCCCATGACGAGGAAATGCCTGTTCTGAGCCATGCCCTGTCGGCGGTGAAGTTAATGTTGGCATGATGCAGCGGGGCATATATGAGCTGGTTCCCGGCGGACCTGTCGTTTGCGATTTCCGAACCGGCAATTACCGAGCGGGTTAAGGCATAGTTTACCCAACCGTGCAGCTTCCAGGTACCGGCTGACCAGTGCCTGGCTGCCCTGGCTTCAATTCCCGAGACATTCACACTGCGGAGGTTTACCGCATGCCATAACCCTGACTGACCGGGGATCCATTGAATCAGGCCGTCAACCCGCGAGGCATGAAGTACTATATCTAGGGAGTTGCGGTTTCCCGACGGACCTGTCTCTGCGAATGACCACGATATCTCTCCCCCTGCCGATGTCTCGGGTGTCAGTTCCGGATTGCCGCCGGGGATCCAGTAAAGATCATTGAAACAAGGCAGCTTCGAATTATGGCTGATACTCATCTTTAAAAGATGTTCTCCGCTGCGGGAGAGCATCCATGATGCTCCCGCCGTGAATTCAGGGGCCATCTTCGCATCTGTCACAACAACCTGCCTTACCTGAAAGAGCAGATTCAGGCGCGGCACTGGATTGGATCTTGCAGCAACTGAAACTGAGAATAGATTTCTCTTCTCATTACTGTCAAAGCTTAGTGCCGAAGCCCTTTCGTACGTGTCCCCGGCATTCAGTACCAGCCCGGTTTTCGTGGTCACACGATAGCCCAGGCGCAATTTCAGCATCATCAGGGAAGAGCTGTTGTTACCATTATTTGAAGGCACCATGTGATAGTACCTGTTGATATCATGTGAGCCACCCGCTGTAATTCCTGCAGTAAACCTCCCTCCCTCAAGGGAGTATTTCATAACACCCCTGAATGACCTGTCGGTCTGTCTTTCACCGTAATTCTGCTGTACGGTTGTGACCGGACCCGGAAGTTCACGATCAGAATCACTGAGCCACAGATGAGTGCTTAATATGGAGGCTCCTTGCCGGTATGAAAGGTCACCTGTCATTCCGGAACCGGAGAAGGCGGCATTGCTCCTCCTTTCAACCGAGGGTCCGCCAGGAGCGTCTTCATTAATGAATCTGAAATCATTTGCGCCACTGCTGGCCCAGGCGCCCAGCCTGCTGTAAAACCGTGCTCCACTCCGGGTGAAAGATGCAGAGGAGGTAAACTCACCGTAACTTCCTGCACCAAGAGTGACAGCAGCATCCGTTCCGGCATCGAACTGCGGCTCAGAAGCGAGATCCACCTTGCCTCCTATATATCCGGAAACATCATCAAGATCAGAACCGCCGGAAGTTATTCTTACTGTCGAAACCACATGGAGCGGAATGATCGTAAAATCACTGAACCCGTTTCCCGGTGAATTCAGCGGAAGGTCGTTCCATGTCACAAGTGTATGGCTGCCTGACATACCCCTTACTGAAACTGATGCAAGTCCCTGGTTACCGTTGCGCCTGACGAATAGATTGCTGGAAGATTGCAGCAATGATGCAAGATCACCGCCTCCGTGACCTGACAGCAATTCCGCATCCATCTTTACCACAGTGAAGGGTGCCAGCCGTGCTGAAGCCCTGGCAGTTATCGTGACTGCGGATATGTTCACGGTATCTTCGGCATAGCTGTCCTGTGCAGAAGCCCTGGCTGATGCAGCCATAAACATAAAGAGGGCTGCCGCTGACAGGGTCAGGTATCGCACAGTGGCACGGATAATATAGTCAGATGACCTTTGAACCATCACTTTTGTTCCCGAAAGCTCCTTTTAACAGGAAACATCTGGCAGGTCTTCTGACTCATCCCTACTCGCCGGGCCTTCCCGTCCGCCATTTGGCAAACAGTGGCGGGGATTCCGGCTGTAATGATCCGCCTTACGGCGAAACGGGCTTCACAGCAGCGGGTACTGTCCCTGGTTCTGACAGGGTTCCCTTTTCACTGCCGGGACCTACCGGCAGCACCAGAATGAGACAAAGGTAATCAATGGAAGCGTATCTGCCCACTGATAATTATCAACAATAAAATGTAAGGATGTTCATTTCATTACGAACCTCAGCTCCCCGCCGGATGTTATCTCCTCCCAGGTGATGTAGTTGCGGTCAAGTTTTTCACCATTCAGGAAACAGGCAGAAACATTGACCTTGGCGGGCGAGTTGCCTTCGGCGATTACGGTAAAGGTTCTGCCTCCCGGGAGTGATATAGCGGCCTTGTCAAGAACCGGGCTGCCGAGGATGAACCTTCCGTCAGCGGGATTGGCGGGATAAAAACCCATCGCGGAGAATACGTACCACGCTGACATCTGCCCGCAGTCTTCATTTCCGCATATGCCATCCTTTTTGTCAGTGTACATTTCAGACATTATGCGCCGTACAAATGATTGCGTCTTCTCAGGGGCGCCGGCCATCGAAAACATGTAGGCTATATGGTGTGAGGGCTCATTCCCGTGAGCATACTGCCCTATAAGACCACTGATGTCAGGAGAGGAATTCTCCCCTTTCACCTCTTCTTTCACCCTGAAAAGAGAGTCAAGCCGCTGCAGGAATGGCTCCCTGCCGCCGAAGAGCGAGATCAGACCGTCAGCATCATGAGGCGCAAGCCAGGTGTACTGCCACCCGTTGCCCTCCGTGAAGTCGGACCGGGTATGATGTGAATAGAGCGGATCATAGTCGGGACGCCATGTGCCGTCACTCATACGACCCCTGACAAAAAGGATTGTTGTGTCAAAAAGGTTACGGTAGTTCTGTGAACGCCTGAGAAACTCAGACGCAAGCTCAGGTTTCCCGAGGTCGGAAGCCATCTGGGAGATGCACCAGTCATCGATGGCATATTCCATCGTCTTCGCAACCGACTCATTCTCAAGCTCAGAAGGGATATACCCGAATTTACGGTAATGATTCAGCCCTCTGAAATCCAGGGATGCCGACTCAACTGCAGCCTCCAGTGCCTCGGAGTAATCGAATCCCTTGAATTTCTTGTGCATGGCATCAGCAATGACAGGCACTGCATGATACCCTATCATGCAATTGGTCTCATTTCCGGCAAGTGACCAGACGGGCAGCTTACCCTGCTGTTTCCTTATGTTCAGCATTGTGCTGACAAAGTCGGGCACCATATCCGGAGCGGTGATAGTGAATAGCGGATGAGCGGCACGATAGGTATCCCACAGGGAATAAACCGTGTAATTCGTGAATCCTTCAGTTGAGTGGATCTTGCTGTCTGTTCCCCTGTACCTGCCGTCAGTATCGGTATAGAGATTCGGTGCTATCATTGTATGATACAGGGCAGTGTAGAAGATTTTCATCAATGAGCTGTCAGATGACACGGCATCGATAACTGCAAGCCTCTTCTGCCATGCCTGCTGTGCAGCTGCAGCCGTACCGTCGAAGTCCCATCCCGGAATTTCTGCGGCAAGGTTGCCTGCTGCACCCGCCTCGTCAACGGCGGAGATACCTGTTCTGACAATGAGCTCTTCGCCTTCCTTCATCTCAAAATCAAGAATGCATGCAATGTTTCTGCCCTCCGCACGGTTGTCTGAAGCAACCACCCCGGCATTCAGCATCGTCACCGAAGCGGGGACCTTTGAAAAACCGGAAGAGAAGAAAAGATACTGTTTTTCAGCCCATCCTGCCGAGATTCTCCTGCCGCTCAGGGAAGTTCCGTCCCAGGAAAGCATGCAATCAACCGGACGATCCCAGTTTATAGCAAAGCCCAGGTCTACAAGCACATGCATGGTTCCGCCTGTAACCGCGGTATATCTCTGCAGACCGCACCGTGGTGTGGCGGTGAGTTCAGCATTAACCCCGGGGGCAAGTGCCACAGCATAATATCCCGGTCTCGATTGCTCTGCATCATGAGAGAACCAGACCCTGTTGAGCTTTGCCAGAGAGGCGCTGCTGTCAGGCAGTGAAAGGTTGAAACCTTCCATGGACGGAAGGAAAAGAATATCGCACAGGTCGCCTATGCCGGTACCGCTTAGATGGGTGTGGCTGAATCCGGCAATCACGGTGTCAGAATAGTTGTATCCTGAACACCAGTCCCAACCTGAGGTTCCATTATCAGGACTGATCTGCACCATTCCGAACGGGGTTGTAGCACCCGGGAATACATGCCCGTGAGCAGCTGTTCCGATAAACGGATCGACAAGCGAGGTGAGGTCATCCTGTCTGGGCCCTGAGCATGAAATGGCTGCAAGCACAGCTGCCGCAATAAGAAAGCTGATTTTATTCATGACTGATTATTCTCTTATCTTCTTCAAAATCTGGCGACCCGTGCCAATCCGGTATCCTTCCGATGAAAAGAGCACCTCCCCGCCGCTGTTGCAAAAAAGCACCACGGGCAATGCCCTCTCGCGGGATGGTTCCCCCGAAAGTGAATGTAACAGCCTGAGCCCCGGGTCATATGCAAAAAGGGTGTTCTCAGGGGTACCGCCGACCGACTCAGCTGTAATCGGCCCGGAAGTTTTCTCCGGATCAGTCAGAAATACAAACCAGCCGTCCCATCTGTCAAACTCATCCTTCAGCTCAGGCAGGTCATTGAGCAGATGGCGGGTGGGCTCCCTGCCCGGTTCCATCCATATCAGGACAAGACCTTTGCCGGCCAGCGAACTGAGGGTTGTACTTTCACCGTCAGTTGTCACGACAGTACTTCCGAGGTTAATCTCCCCTCCTTTCATCGGGGTTTCGGGAAGATCCCGCGGAGCGATTGTCAGCTTACGTTCTTCTCCTGCCTTTAGCTCAAGGAAGGAGACAGAAGCGAGTACGTTTCCGTTCTCATCCCTGGTCCCTGTGGTGAGCATGTAAATACCCGGATCAAGTGGGATTTTCACGGGCATGTCACTGATCCTGACCCCATAGCCGTAATCGAGGGTATTGAATTTTCCTTTCTCAACCCTGGCAAGTGTAAAGTGAACATGGTACTCGGGTTCCGGTTTCATCCTGCTGTCAGCAGCGGCTGCAAAAGTTACAAAGCCTGGTGTACCTGAGGGTCTGCTGTCACCGGTGAACCATACATCATGCCACTCTGCGGCAAAGTGGTATTGAGGTCTTCCGGTTCCCGGGGCCAGACGTGCCGGTATGCCGATGCTCCTGCATAAGGCCACAAAAAAGATGTCCCTCGAATGGCTGTCGGCCATCCGCATCCTGAGCACGGCGCCGGGGACAACCGGAACTGAATAATGGTTCTCACTATCTGTCAGGGTGATTGCGGTGTCAATCCATACTGCTGCTTCAGCAGGATCCCTGATGAATGAAGCGATAAGTTCACCAGGCATCGTTTTAAGCTGGCTCCTGAAGGCAGACAGCAGTTCGTTTGATATCCTGGGAGAAAGAACATATCTGTCATAGAGTGTGGTGTCACTCCCCGGAGCAGGTTCAGGCGCATTGTCAAGATGATCAGCAAGCACTGAAGCCGGGGTGTCACGCAAATCTTTCTCCGAAATATTCTTGAGGATTCTGAATGCCAGAAAGGCCCGGTCACCGGCGCCGGCTATAAAATCGGTTACAGCCCTGTAGTTGCCCATAGATGTCCTGAGTATCTGCCTGACATCTTCAGCAGGCAATCCTGCGTCACGTGCAATCTCATCAGGGCTGACGCCGGCAAGCCAGGAGGCGATGTAAGCATTTCTGATACTGTCTCCCCTCTGGTTCAATGCATTATTCATCCGTACAAGGACCGGATCAATTCCAGGGAAAGGCTCCGGCACCTCAGGCACCACGAGGTCAAGAGGAATTGTTACCTCATTGGCCTCCGACGGATAGACAGTCACCTGCACTAGAGTATCTTCGGGTGATGCAAGCGAGAACCCGTACCTTTCACCGTCATCAGCCCATACCAGCAATGTGCCGTAACCCGTGGTAAGGCTGCACCTGCCATTACTGCCGCTCCGAAGTCTTGCAAGAGGGTAAAACTCTGCGTAGTTATAGAGCATATAACTGACATTTGCTCCGGGTACCGGCATTGCATCTCCGTCAGTGACCAAGACCTCCAGGTCCCTGGTTGGGGCATACCTGCCGAGGGTATTGATTTCAGAAAAGAGCGATTCCTTCCTGATCACATCTTCACTGCCGTCATAACTTCCAAATGCCTTTGTATGCACAAGCATTGCTCTGCGTGCAGGCTCCGTGAACCAACCCCTGTCAGGAACGGGTTCCGGCTCGCAGGCGCCAAGGTAATGCCATGTACCGTCAACCCAGAACTCCACCCAGGCATGATTGTCATCGGTATGGGCCCACCTGGGTGTGTATACCTGGCGGGCAGGAATACCCACGGCACGCAGTGCCGATACTGTGAAGGTAGACTCCTCCCCGCATCTGCCTCGTGCTGAGAGCATTGTCGCAAGCGGCGCCGAGGTGCGGGAGTCGGCTGCCTGGTAGGCTACCTTCTCATGACACCAGCGGTTGACCTCAAGTGCAGCTTCCATCGCCGACAATGTGCTTACACGCTCCTTAAGCTCTGCATAATATGCAATTCTGAAATCATCAGGATTTTCATTATTGACTCTCGTCGGCAGCACAAAATTAAGGAAGGTACCCGGCGGAACATTTCTGCCCCAGGGCATCTCAGCCCGTGCACGAAGGGCTGCTTCTGCATTTTCGTACAGGTATTGCGGTTCACAGACTGCAAGATCACTGAGGGGCATGTATGCGAGAAGGAATGTGATTGCCTCACCCAGGGATCTCTCGATGACAGTATCTGTCATGCCGAAAAGGTCTGGGCGGACCTCAGAGAAGGTCATTGACCTGGCAAGGTAGTCATCAGCCACTGCCCTGCGCATTGTTCTATCCTCAATAAGATGTCCGCTGCTGCAGGAAAGCAGCACTGTCAGCGAAATTAAAGCTGGCAGCCTGATGATCCGTGTCATGGTTAATTATTTCTGATAAGAGCCGCAACTGCTCCTGATAAGCAATTCAGGAGACATATTGACCTGGCGCTTGTATTTACTCTTGCCCTGATTTTTAACCTCTGACCAGATTATGTTTGCCACCTTCAGCGACATGGCAGGGAGAGGCCTGCGCAGCCTGGTGACAGGAGTGGTAAGAAGGTCGAAGCCAATACCGTCTTCCATCGATACCAGAGCCACATCCTGAGGAATACGAATATTCTTTTCCTGCAGTGCCAGGTAAAGCGGAAAGACCAGGGTTGAATTCAGGACTATTATCGCATCGCTCCTGTGAGGGGGTCTGAGGAAGTTCTCAATGGCCTGGAAATCAAACTTTTCTCCTGCCTTAGGCAGACCTGCCACAGTAAAGTGAACGGAATCGAAGTTTTTAGATTTTTTGGTTGAATTCCTGAGTTCATCAAGCATTTCCTTGTCATATGAGGCAGTGTCTTCGCCTGAAACGACCAGCAGGTTCTTTAATCCCAGCGATGTGAGATGCTGGGTCATAACAGCAGCACCTGCCACCCTGTCAGTGCAGACGGTATTCAGCCTCATCCTTTTAATGCTTTTCTCCAGCAGAACCACCGGATAAGAATCCCTGTTCAGGGCTCTGACGACGCTGTCATCGGCAGCATTTCCGACCAGGATCATACCGCTGAAGAACTTCTTAAGAGAGGTTGTGAGCCTGTTGAACCGGACATCGTCCGGATCTCTTGTGAATACTGAAAAACCAAGTCCGATACTCGAAAAGGCTTTTTGAAGATACGGAGTGATCTCATAGATGAAAGGATCATTCATCGATGGCACAACCATCCCGATGATACCCGGTTTCTCCTCAGCCGATACAGGTTCCCCCTTCTCCGTCACGGAATTAAAATAACCCATCTGTCTCGCTACCGCGAGAACCCTCTCCTGTGTTTCTTTCTTGATTCCGTGCTGATCAGCCTTGCTGTTCAGCACCAATGATACCAATGTGCCTGAAAGACCTAGTCTTGCGGCAATGTCTTTGTTCTTAACCTTTTTCCCCATTTCATTTAAAATTAAAGCGTAAAATTAGCCGTAAATTTTTAGAAATGGATGTTTCACAGCATGATTGTTAAAAAAATGTTCAAAAGCATTTATTGCCGCTATTTTTTAGGCAGAGGGCGGCCGGCCTGTTTAGAGGCGGCTTCGAGACGCTGCTGCCACTTTGACTTCTTAACCGGCTTCTTCTTGTTCTCCTCTATCTTCTTAAGTATCTCCTCTTCACTTACAAAGCGGCGTGAAAGCTGTGTCTGTGCAATCGAGATCACGTTAGCCAGGAAGTAATAGTATGTAAGGCCTGACGAGAAGTTATTCAATATGAACATGAACATCACGGGCATGATGTACATCATTGTCTTCATCCCGGGCATCTGCTCCTGCCCTCCTGAAGGGTTGCTGATCTTGGTTGTGATTATTGTAGATGCTGTCATAAGCAGCGTGAAGAGGCTCACGTGATCACCGTACATCGGAATTGTGAAGGGGAGATTCAGGATGCTGTCATAGGTTGAGAGATCCTTGGCCCACAGGAATGACTGCTGCCTGAGCTCGATCGAAGTCGGGAAGAAACGGAACATTGCAAACAGGATCGGCATCTGCAGAAGCATGGGAAGACAACCGCCCATCGGGCTGACTCCTGCCTTCTTGTACAGATCCATGGTGGCCTGCTGTTTTTTCATCGCATCCTCCTGCTTCGGATACTTCTTGCCAATCTCATCCACCATGGGTTTCATAACCCTCATCTTGGCCTGGCTGATGAAAGACTTGTGCGTAAGCGGGAATAGAACTGCCTTGATTATCAGGGTCAGGATCAGAATAATAATTCCATAATTGACAATAAAATTGTCCAGCAGGTTGAAGATCGGTATGATTACAAACTGGTTAATCCACCTGATAATGTTCCTGCCCAGGAAAACCAGCTCCTCAAGCTGAAGGTCATACTTCTTCATCATTGTGAAGCTGTTGGGGCCGAAGTATATCTGCATCTTCACGGTGCTCCTGTCACTGTGTGAGAAACCGACACCTATCTCCGACTCAAAGAACCTGAGGTATCTTGAGGTCGGGTCAGCATTTGTCGAAGAGACTGCCGCATTGAGAAAATAGTCATCCGCAATAATAACAGATGAGAAAAACTGATCCTTGTACGCTATCCAGTCGGTCTTCGTCAGGCTTTCAGTTACAACATCCTTCTTCTGCCTCTGCATACGTGTTCCCCCGAGGTCTGTAACCTCATCCTGGTAAACCTTGTACTTCAGGCCAGTATACATGTCTTCGTTCTGCCTTCCCTTCTCCTGCTGGGGTATATACATCTTCCAGTCCAGCGCCATCGAGGTGGTGTTTGCCGGAATGACCGAAGCCAGCGAGTTGAACACTGTTTCAAAGCCGATCATGTAGTCATCAGGCTGCATTGTATAGATATAATCAATGTATGCGCCATTCGATGCCTCGAGTCTCATTGTCAGGTTTGCCTGGGTGCTGCTGACAACAACCGGACCCTTGTAATCCACCGGGGTGAAATAAAGCTCATCGGTCCTGATGGGTTTGTTGTCCACCGTGAAGAACTTGTAGCCGAACACGGTTGAGTCACCGTCGAACAGAACCACAGGCCGGCCGTCATGAGTCTGGTACTTCTTCAGCATGACCGAATAAGGTTTTCCTCCCCTGGCTGCTATCTTAATGACCATCAGGTCATTCTCTATTGTATAAAACTCATCCTGACCTTTAATTCCCGGACTGAAAACCCCCAGAGCAGTACTGTCAATCACACTCGCAGGCAGCGTTGCCTGTATGGCAGTTGTGGAGTCTGTTGCTGCGGTTGAGGTTGCGGCTGAACCTGGCTGCTGTGCGTTTCCCATGCCCAGCTGCTTGTTCAGGTCTGTAACTTTTTGAATGGTAGGCTGATCCTTCGGTTTATAGTTAAGTGCCCTTATATATGCCTCGCGGGCCTGGTCATAATTGCCTGCAGCATATAGAGAATCGGCATATTCCTTCTCGGATTCGAAGAATTTTCCCATCCTGTGACTGTTGTACAGGCTGAATCCCATGAAGATAAGGAAGATCAGTATGATGCCGGTTATTGTATTTCTGTCCATTATTGGTCTGTTCCCTGTTTAAATTATTTATTTTCTTATGCAGGCCCTTATGAACCCGACAAACAGCGGATGCGGTTTAATTACTGTACTGCTGTACTCGGGGTGGAACTGCACTCCCACGAACCACCTGTGAGATGGTATCTCAATTATTTCAACCAGCCCTGACTCGGGGTTGGTGCCGCATGGAATCATTCCGGCATTCCGAAAGTCAGCGAGGTATTTATTATTGAATTCGTACCTGTGACGGTGACGTTCTGAAATCTCTTCCTTCCTGTAGCACTTCCATGCTTCGGATCCATGCAGCAGTTCGCATTTATAGCTCCCCAGTCTCATGGTGCCTCCCTTTTCTGTAATGCTTTTCTGTTCCTCCATGAGGTCAATGACAGGGTGTTTTGCCTTGGGATTGATCTCGGTTGAGTGTGCGCCTTCGATTCCAAGCACATTCCTGGCAAACTCGATTACTGCACACTGCATTCCCAGGCATATCCCCAGAAAAGGAATATCATTCGTCCGGGCATACTGCACCGTCAGGATCTTGCCTTCTATACCCCTCGATCCGAATCCCGGAGCTACAACAATACCGTCATAGCCCTCAAGCATCGTCTTAAAGTTGGCTTCAGTTATTTCCTCCGAATGGATCATTGTTACCTCAACAGCGGTCTCATTTGCGGCTCCCGCATGGATGAACGACTCGGAAATTGATTTGTATGCATCAGCCAGCTCAACATACTTGCCCACCAGGGCAATTTTCACCCGGTGTGCCGGGTGTTTGAGCTTCTGCAGGAACTCCTTCCATTCTGAAAGTGACGGTTCCTCTCCGGCTGACAGGCCGAGCTTCCGCAACACAGTAAGGTCAAGCATTTCCTTCTGCATCATGAGAGGGACCTCATAAATGGTGGAGACATCTATCGACTCAACAACAGCACCGGGCTCAACGTTACAGAAAAGTGCCACTTTCTTCCTCAGATCCTCAGTCAGAGGATGCTCTGTACGAAGAACCAGCACGTCAGGCTGTATCCCCTCTTCCAGGAGCATCTTAACAGAATGCTGTGTAGGTTTTGTCTTGAGCTCGCCTGATGCATGCAGGAACGGCACAAGTGTCAGGTGAATCACCACACAGTTCTGAGGACCCAGCTCCCAGCGCATCTGCCTCACTGATTCAATGTATGGAAGCGATTCTATATCCCCTACCGTGCCCCCGATCTCCGTTATAACAATGTCATAGTTTCCACCCGAACCCACAATCTTGATGCTTCGTTTGATCTCATCAGTAATGTGAGGAATAATCTGCACGGTCTTTCCGAGGTAGTCACCCCTCCGCTCCTTATTTATTACCGACTGGTATATCCGGCCTGTGGTGACGTTGTTGGCCTGGGTGGTATGAACATTCAGGAACCGTTCATAATGACCCAGGTCAAGATCGGTCTCGGCACCGTCAACAGTGACATAGCATTCGCCATGCTCATACGGATTAAGCGTTCCCGGATCGACGTTTATATAGGGATCAAGCTTCTGGATTGTCACAGAATATCCTCGCGCCTGAAGCAGCTTCGCGAGTGAAGCAGAAATTATACCTTTGCCAAGCGATGACGTTACCCCGCCGGTTACAAAAACATACTTTACTTCTGTCACTGCTGATCCTGTTATTATTTTGCTGAAAAGGAAATTCTATTCCTCGTACATTGAGCTGTCAATCAGCTTGACCTTTTCTTCCAGAATCTTGATGTTTCTCCTGGCTTCGGCTATCTTTTCCTCCACTTCCCTGATCATATTGTCAGCATTGGCCGATTTTGCGAAGAAACCTATGTTATTCTCCCAGAGAACTATATCGCTTTCAAGCTGTTTAATCTTGCTGTAGAATTTTTCCCTTTCGCCCCTCACCTTTCTTGCTGTCCGCGGATTTGACTTTGCACTGTCAACCTTGCTGCTGTAGCGCAGGATATTCTTATCCTCGTCATCAAGTTTCAGTTTGTCAAACTGTTTGTTGAGAATCTCCTTGTACCGGCGGGCTATCTCCTCCTTCCTGTTGAAAGGCACATAACCTATCTCCATCCACCTCTTCTGGATATCCTTAAGCTGATCGAAACCTGCTCTCATATCCTCCCCCGGATTAAAGGCTTCAAGCTCATCCAGTATTGCCAGCTTGGCCTTCAGGTTATCTTCATATGAGGTATCCCGGCCTGCAAAGTACTCGGATTTTCTTGTAAAGAATGTGTCACACGCCTTGCGGAACCTCTTCCATATCTTCTCGGAGTATTTCTTCGGCACGGGTCCCGTTTCCTTCCACTCCTTCTGCAGCCGGATGAGCATCTCGGAAGTATCTTTCCAGTCAGTACTCTCCTGCAGTGCTTCTGCCTTCAGGCAGAGTTCGGTCTTAAGCTGCAGGTTCCTGACCTGGATCTCCTTGCTTTCAGCAAAGAATGAGCGCTTCTTCTCGAAGAAAGTATCGCAGGCCACCCTGAAACGCTGGTAGATCTTATTGTTATGCTTTTTAGGAGCAAATCCTATTGTCTTCCAAAGTTTCTGGCATTCGAGAATGGCTTCTGATTTTTCCCTGAAGTCTGCAAAAGTAAGAATCTCTCCTGCTGCAATCTCTTCCACCTTCTCACAGAGTGCGGTCTTGGCATCGAAGTTTCGTTTCTGGTCATCCTTCTGCTTCTCGAAGAACTCATGATGCCTCTTGTTTACCTTTGAAGTGGCTTCACGGAAACGTTCCCAGACGTCATTCTTGTTTTCATGAGGTACGGGACCGATCTCACGCCACTGGTTGTGAAAATCCTGTAACAGTTTAAAGGCGTTGACTGCATTAGGCTCAAGGAGCAGCTCCTCAGCCTTTTCGCACAGCACTATCTTGGCCTCGAGATTCTTTTTCAGATCAAGGTCTCTGAGCTCACGGTTTATCTTAATATAGTCATAGAAGATCTCGACGCTGTGATGATAATTCTCCCACAGATCCTTCACGGCTGTCTGAGGCACAATGCCGATTGCATGCCATTCATTCTGAAGGTTGCGGAACTCCTGGAAGGTCTTGTTGATAGCCTCCTCGCGGTTCACGAGATCCTTTATCTGTTCAATTATTTCAAGTTTCTTGTGGAGGTTTTCCTGTTTCTCGCTCTCCTGAATCCTGTTGAAATCACTTCTGCGGTTGCGGTAGGTCTCAAGAATGACCCTTATCCTGTTCTCAAGTTCATCCGGTTCCGGCCTGAACTCTTCAATATTTCCGCCCTCCTTGGCAAAATTCAGCCGCTTTTCATTGAACTCGGCCTTTGTCTTTTTGTAGAAGAACTCCTTTATCCTGGTGACATCATCAATGATCTCGGCAGGTGGACGGTTCTCAACAATCAAAGCGAGGGTCTCAACCAGTTCCTTCCTCGAGAAACCGCTGTAGTCTACAGGAGGCAGCTCGATTTCATCATAATTAACTGATTCCTGTTCAGATACTTCGGCGGAATTTTCTTCCAACCCCTCAATTACATCTTCGGCGGAATTTTCCTCTGTCGCATCAGTTACCGCTTCAGCGGGTTTGTCTTCCGTCACTTCAGCCACGGCTTCGGGGGAATTGTCCTCCTTCAAATCAGTGACGACTTCGGAGGAATTGTCCTCCTTCGCATCATTTAAGGCTTCGGAGGAACTGTCCTCCTTTGCATCA
>CAZOHL010000004.1:24866-57837 GCA_964579645.1 uncultured Rikenella sp.
GGCTTCGGAGGAACTGTCCTCCTTTGCATCAGTGACGGCATCGGCAGGAATATCTTCCTCCCTGGCGGTTACGGCTTCGGCAACCGGCTGCCCGGTCGCTTCAACCATCTCAGCATTCTCTTCCGCAGATTCGGTGGTCTTCTCTTTTCCATCGAATTGTTCATCCTGAACAGAGTCTTCCGGATTTCTTGTAGTCATCATTAATCCTTTTTCTTGAGTGCTTCATAAAAAGGTGGACAGGATGAACCTCCCCCCCTTTTTTCAAACCACGAAAATAATGGATTATTGGTAAAACTCAAACCAATAGTCCATTTTAATAAGACGCATTACCGGCTGAGCTCCAATTTGTTTATTTTTGTGTGTCATATTCACGATCATTTGCGATGGAAAAGAAAGACATCATAATTCTTGTTGTGGCATTTGCATTTGCAGGCTTTTCACTTTACAGGAAGTACGTTAAGAAGAAGGAAAGCTCAGCCAGCGGTACCCGGATGAAAAATCAGGGAGGCAACAGCCTTAAGGACCAGGCGGATGATTACGAGCCCTATTCCGGCGGCAAAAGCTGATAGGGTATTGATCAAGGTCTACCGGCCCATTTCAAGCTGGTCCCTTATGAGCCTGTAATAAGTGCCTCTGATGGCAGCAAGCTGTTCATGTGTTCCCGATTCGGTCACCTTGCCCCTTTCGAGCACCACTATGTTGTCTGCATGCCTGACTGTACTGAGTCTGTGAGCTACAATCACAACAGTCCGGCCGGCATAAAACCCTGCAAGATTCTCGACTATCATTCTTTCGTTTGAAGCGTCAAGGGCGCTTGTGGCCTCGTCAAGGAGCAGAAGGGCAGGCTGTTTGTAAACAACCCTTGCAATCAGGATTCGTTGCCTCTGACCCTGACTGAGACCGTGGCCTCCCTGCCCTACACGGGTCTGAAGTCCTGACGGAAGTATGTCAAGCAGGGGCTTCAGGCTGGCCACTCTCACTGCCTCAGTCACCCTGTCGAGATCCGGTTTCTCTTCTCCGGGAGCAATGTTACCCATTATTGTATCAGGGAAGATGTACCCCTCCTGCATCACCGCGCCGGTCTTTTTTCTAAGTGATGAAATACTTACCGCTTCTAGCCTTTCACCGCCGATCCATATTTCACCCTCCTCCGGCCGGTAGAAACCCATCAGCAACTTCATCAGGGTAGTCTTACCTGACCCGCTCTCACCTACAATTGCAGTGATTTTTCCGGCCGGTATTGAAAGATCAAGATTTCGCAGGATCCAGGGTGATCCGGGGCCCTCGTACCTGAATGAGAGATTTCTTATTTCGATGTCAGCCTTTTCCGGCATCGGTACAGAAGCATCCGTTGCAGATTGTTCCTCCGGTGCCATTGCATGCACCTCAGCAAGGCGTTCAAGGCTGATCCTTGCATCCTGTGTTGCCCTCATGAAACTCACTATCTGTGAGACGGGACCGTTAAGCTGCCCGGTGATGAACTGTACCGCCAGCATCATTCCCAGGGTCATTGAACCGTCGATCACCAGGGTTGCCGAAATTACTGTTATTATTATATTGACAGATTCGTGTATGAGAGTTCCTCCGGCAGTCTGGAACTGAAGTATCCTCAGTCCCCTGATACGGGTATTATAGATTGCATGCTGCTGTTTCTCCCACTCTTTCCTGTTTGCGGTTTCGTTGCCGGCGAGCTTTATCTCCTGCATGCCGTTGACGATGTTGATCATCCTGTTCCCTGCCTCCGCCATCTGTATGAAGCGCATGTTGTCAAGGCGCTCACGTGCAGGCATGAAGAGTGTGACATACAGCACGTAAAGTGCAGTCCCGGCAAGAAAAACAAGCAACACCTGAATGCTGTAGATCCCGAGCACAACCCCGAAAACCACAAAATTGAAAAGGGAAAAGAGAATTGCAAGGCTCGATGAGGTAAGATAGCTTTCGATACGGCTGTTGTCATCGATTCTTTGCAGTATGTCACCGTTCAGCTTCGTGTCAAAGTAAGCTATCGGCAAACCCATAAGGCGGGCAAGGAAGTCTGAGACAATTTTGATATTCAGCCTGGTACCCACATGAAGAAGAAGCCATCCACGTGTAAATTCTACAGTCAGCCTGCCGGCTGTGAGTGCCAGCTGGCCGGCCAGCACAAGCCATATGAACCTGATATCGCGTCCGGCTATACCCCTGTCAATAATTGCCTGTGTGAGGAAGGGAAATACAAGCTGTATGGCACTGGATATCAGCAGACCAACCAATAACAGGAATATCTGCTTTTTGTAGGGTTTGAGGTAGGGCAGCAGGAATTCAAAACCGCCCTTTGGCGGAGGGTCATCATGCAGTGCCTCGAACCCGGGCCCCGGCTCCAGCAACAATGCCATCCCGGCCGGCTCACCCGCGATCTCTCCGGATATCCACCCCTTCATGAACTCATCATGGGTCATCTTTATTCTGCCGATTGCCGGGTCACTGACCCACACTGCTTTCTCACCTATCCTGTTTATAACGATAAAATGATTCTGCTGCCAGTGTGCAATACATGGCAGCGGAGCTCCCTCCCTCAGCTTGCTGAAGGGTATCTTCACCCCCGCAGCCCTGAATCCCATACTCTCAGCAGCTGTTTTAAGACCAAGAAATGATACCCCTTCCCGTGTGATCCATGCCTGCCGTCTTATAGTCTCAAGCGATAAATACCTGCCATGCCGCATTGCAATCATGCTTATGCATGCCGGCCCGCAATCCATGGCATCATGCTGCCTGACAAACGGAAATCTCATCTTGCAGAAGGGATGACTTAATGCAAATGTAAATATATCCAAATAAAGCCTACCCACATGGGCGGAATGGAAAATGTGGTTCACAGTATCTTTATTATATCGATTTCGGAAATTGTATATTTGCCAATTAAACCGCTTGTTTGGGATTATTCAGGAAGTACTCGGACAATGACATCATTGATGGCGTCAGAAGGCAGGATAACAGGATCCTGTCATACCTGTATGATTCATATTACGAGATGATATATGATTATGTCAGGAAGAACAACGGCACTGAAGATGACGTAAGTGAAGTCATGCAGGAGACTGTTGTAATTCTGTACAGGCAGGTAACAGAAGGAGAATTCTCAATCAGATCAGACCTTAAGGGGTATTTTTTTGGAATAGGGAGGAATGTATGGATTGCACAGCTGAAACACCGATCGAAGCTTGTATCCATTGAGAGCGAACCGGCCGACGCCTCATCAGCCGAGGATATTGACAGGGCAACACTTGAAAGAATAGTTGCCCGCTCTTTTGCCCTGCTTGCGGAAGATTGCCAGAAAATACTCACACTCTACGGCGACGGACTCTCATACGAAGAGATAGCAAACAGGATGGGCCTGAAAAATGCTGTCTATGCAAGGCGAAAGAAGTATCTCTGCAAGGAAGCGCTTATGGAGATCATCAAGACTGACCCTGAATATCAGGATCTTGGTCCCCTGTAAACCAGGGCCACCAGTGCTGTAGCCACCAGCAACAGAAGAAGCAGGGAAATATAAAGGGTGACCCTGTCATACCAGAGCGGGGTATCATCACCGTAGATGACAAGCGTTGACCAGTAATATGGATGTGACCGTCCCTGGTCAGCGGTCCTCAGAAATTTCAGTCGTGCGTTTCGAAGCGCTGAACTTTTGGTCTGTCCGCTTCTCATATTCTTGTAAAACGAGTGTATTACCTCTGAGGCTGAGGCATCATCAACTTCCCATATTGACATCACTGCCGAACGGCTTCCGGCATAAAGGAATCCGCGCGCGAGGCTTAGTATTCCCTCACCGCCTGCCAGGATGCCGCTCCCCGTATTGCATGAGCTGAGAACGACCATCATTGCTTTAAGCGGAAGGCTGTAAACCTCATAGGTATTCAGCATTCCGTCATCGGGTCCTTCATCCCCTCCTGTAAACAGCATTTTTGAGAAGGCAGGCCGGCTGTCATCCACCAGGGTATGCATTGCCAGGTGAATTATATCGTACTTTGGAGCCTCACGCTTAAAGGTTTCCTCGCTGGCTTCAACACCCAGGTAAGCCATCCCCCCACACTGACTGACAGCGTCTTCCGCCTCGATCAGGGCAGAGGGAAGTTCCCTTATCTCTCCCCTGAGACTGGGCCACGCCGCAAGAATAGAATCAGATATCTCCCTTCCTTCGTAAGTCGGGGCGAAGGCTGCCAGTTTGTTATTGAACCTGCGGGTCCTCTGCATTGTTTCCGATGAAAGTGTCACACTGTAGATATAGGAGAAACGGTACTTCTTGAGCGCAAAAGGGGCCTCGCGGTAAAGCAACTCCGGGCTCCGGAACGCTTCGGTCACAAGCGTCTCGAAAGGAAGATAGGAAAGAATGTTGTCTGGCGATATTACTATCTTGTCACCAACAAGGTATGGCTCGGCAGGCTCAATCAGGATGCGGTAGAGACTGTAGGCCAGATCCATGTACTCATTGAACGGACCCCTCGATCCGCTTGTCTCAGGGGAGGTCGACAGTATGGTGCGAAAGCGCTTGATGGCCGAGAAGAAACCTGAGTCAACCTCACTTGTGATTATATTATTGCCCCTGCTGTTTGCAACATATATATAAAGTCTGTCAGGCGTAAGAACATAACTGAGGAGATTCGACCTTCGTCCGATGACTCTCCGCACATCCCCCGGTGAAGCAACTTCATTCCTGTATTTAAGGTTATAATATGCAGGATACTCTTCTTCAAAGAGATTGTTAAGCGAATCAAGAGACCTGTGAAGTCTGAAGGTGATGCTCTCCCATGTAGCCAGCCTCTGGGAGTCAGGAACCGCCTTAAGCTGCTCACTGGCAATCAGTTCCCTGTAGAACCCGGCCTGCTTTCTGATCTCGGCGTCAAGCCCCGCCAGCTCTGCAGGGAGGGAAAAGCGTGCAGCATTCAGTTCCCGGATGGAGGCAAGAAATCCTGCCATCTTGCTCCTTTCTGTGTACTCAAAGAATCCTTCAAGCGATTCACGACCATGGCCTTCTTCATTAAGCCTGGCATAATTGCCTATTATGCCTGTATAGATATCACGTGAATAGGAGCTGAACCTGTTGCGGCTCTCGTCCTCGCTCAGCTCCAGACGCTGACGGTCATAGAGAGAAGCCAGGGTTCGGCCCGTTGCAACCGCCCGGATGTCGTAACTGATATTTCCCTCCGATCGTGCAAGGGCATTCAGGGCTGTATATTTTAATTCAAGTATTCTGAGTTTGTCCTCTGAAAATGCTTCTGAAGAGAAATTACTGTCACCCGGAACGTCATTCCTGCCGGACACACTCCGGTATGAATAAGCAAGAGAGTCCAGTTCATCGGCCACCTTAAGCACGCCGGCATATTCTCCTGCGTCAAGGAGCGACTGTGCGTACTTGCTGCCAATGAAATCAGTCATTGAGACATCCCAGGGATTGCTGCGCACATAACTGAAACACTGCTCATACAGGGAGCGTGCACGTTCATCTCCGGCGGGGCCGCTGTTCACGAATTCGGTGAAAGAAACCAGCATCATGAAGTATTCCCTGCTTCTGGGCCCGTAGATACTCCTGACCCTCTTAAGCCCCTCCTCCATAACCTTTTCCCCTTCACTGACCCGACCCAATTGTCCAAGGAAGCTGGAATAGTTTATATATAGAAGAAACTTGTCAGGAGTATCTCTTACATCTTCTATTGCCATCCCCCTCCTGAAATACTCTTCTGCATTTTCAGTATCTCCGATCCGTCTGTAAACCTGGGCAATTGTGTTATGCAGAAGAATGCGTGAATCTGCGCTGCCCGAAGAATAGCTCTCGAAGATCTTTAACGCTTCGCGACAGTAAACCAGTGACTTGTTGTATTCCTGGGTACGGTAAAGGCTCAGCCCTATCACATGGTAAAGATCAGCCTTGATTCCAGGCTGTACTATATGAGGGTATATACGTGATACTGTGAGCCCGGCTTCGGCAAGACCTACAGCCTTCTCATTGTCATTCAGTTCCAGGCATATACTTGCAAGGTTGAGATAATTAGTCGCAAGACCTGAGGAGTCACTTCCCGATACAGCCCTCTTTACCATGAGGGCCTTCATCCCCAGAGGGTAGGCTCTTGAATAATCTCCTGACCTGAGCAGTGAAACAGCCATATTGCTCATTCCGTTGGCATATCTCCTGTCTGCAAGGCTGAGCTTCTCCCTGAAGTGGACAGACCGTGAAAAATAATCGTAGGCTTTAGTGTAATGGGCTGACTGATAGTGTTGGACACCGGAAAAGTAGAAAGCATCTGAGAGTAAAAGTGTATCTTCTATTGAATTATCTTCAAGTACTGCAGCTATTTCTGAGACGAGCTTTAAGGGATCAGCTTCCCTGTCGCGTCCCTCAAGGTAGGCAGCGAGTGAATCAGTCATCTCCCGCAACCTGGTCTCAGCAGAAATGTTAAATTGATTATCAATTGTATAAGTTGCAACAGATCCAGCCTCCCCCCGGCTGAAGACCGTCACCTCACTATAATTGCCTGTAATGGATTCCGTTTCTGCAGCCAGTGCCTGATCCGGTGTCACCCAGACAGCTGCACAAAACAGGAATATTACAGTGATTATGCCTGACTTCAGACTCATCAAAGTGGTTCTTCTTTCTTCCGCCGGTAAAAGTATAAAACAATCCATTACCGGGTCCGTATCTTTTTCATGTTATACAATCTTGTTATTCAATATGTTGCAATTTTATTTAAAAAAAGTCGATTTTTTCGTGTCACAAAATGGCACTTTCTGACACGTACGGTATAAAAGACAATTAAACCCTGATTTAAAAATTAAAATTGCAATTATGAAAACCCTGACAATTGGAAACTTTACAGAGTTTGTTCTTTCAAATGAGGAAATGATAAATGTTCGCGGCGGCAACGGTGCAAAGAATGATACAGGTGATCCGACCAGGCCTCCGGTGGTTATTGAAATCTGAGCTGAAAACAAAACCCGGTTTTTCCGGTAAACATATATAACATAAAGGGGCCGATTCTGCGTTTGCAGAGAGCCCTGAATGTCAGGCATCGCGCCCGGATGCCGGCGGCACTGTCCGCAAACTAATGGGCCGGCATTAAATAACTATCTTATTGATAGCGTTATATAAGTGTGAAATAATAGTAGAAGACATGAAGACAAAGGATGTCAACAATGCCATTGAGAACTTTCTGGGCGGGCACGCAGACAGGCCTGAACAGGATTGGCTGTTGAATGAAATGAAAAAGGATGCTGCACTTGCGAGGGAGGTAACTCTGAGGAGAAAGACTGACGAAATCCTTTCTGACCGTGACGTTATTGACCTCAGGCATAAACTGACTGCAATTGATATCAGGAGACGAAACGCAGGCACAGTCAGAAGAACAGTTATAAGAACCGCAAGGTATGCTGCCGCAGTGGCCATCATCGCCGTTCTTTCAACTGCTCTTTACATGACTCTCAGGCCATCTCAGTCACCCGATGAACTATATTCCGGCTACTATTCACGTTATGAATCACCCGGAGCGGTCAGATCGGCCGTCAGTGCAGATAATACGCTGATGGAAAACGCTATTGCTTCCTACACTGCGAGGGAATATGAAAAAGCCATAATCTATCTTGAGCAACTGATAAACACCGGTCAGGAAGACATGGAATCAGTGTTCATGCACGGAATGGCCAACATGGAGGTAAAGAATTATCCTGTTGCGAGCGGATCTTTTACCCGCGTAATCGAACACAATGACAACCTCTATCTTGAGGATGCAGCATGGTATCTTGGCCTCTGCTATATGATGACAGACAATAAAGAAAAGGCTATCAGCCAATTCACAACCATAGCTCACTCAAGAAGCAGGTACAGCAAACAGGCCGCAAAACTGGTCCGAAAGCTTGACTGATAGATTAATACAATAATTAACTGTTCATATGTTCGAGATTCTTCACAATGCCTGGATTGATAAGGGGCTGACAGCAGCGAAGGGGCATGAAAAACTGGACAAGATGATCAACCAACCAAATATTCTGGCAGGTGTTTCACATGAGGTAAGGACTCAGATGAATTCAATCGTCGCTTTCTCTTACCTGATAAATAATGAAAGGTTCAGCGAAAGCGAAAGACGCGAATTCTCTGAACAGATCATAACTTCATGCGAACAGCTGATAGGATTGTTTGAAAACTTCTTTGATACTGCTGCTCTCGAATCAGGGTCAGTCAGGGAAAACCTCCGCGAAATTGACATAACCAGACTTTTTGATTCACTTACCTCTGATTTCAGGGTTTTCATGAGGAAAAAGGGACGCGAAAATGTGGTTCTCATTCAGGAGGACAACCTTCCCGAAAAGCTGATGCTTAGACTGGATACAGCAAGAATGACAAGGATTGTAAGCAATCTGTTCAGGAATGCACTCGACAATACTTCTTCAGGGTTTATAAAAGTAGGGTGCACCTGGTATGATGATACAATTACCTTCTATGTAAAAGATTCTGGCCAGGGTTATCCCAGAAGCAGTGATCTGCTGCTTTCCGACAATCCTGAGATCCAACATTCCGAAAGTCAGGATACCTATTCCGCTATGAATTTAATCCTGGCCAGAAATCTTATTCTTGCGATGGAAGGCAGGATCAGGGTTGAAACCAGCGATGCCGGGGGCACTTCTGTCTATGTGTCATTACCCGCAAAAGAAAGTCCGGCTCTGAAAATACTTACCGGTACCTCTTCGGAGAATAAGATAGCTATCTGATTCTCTGAAGTTTCAACTGTCTGTTAAGAGAGGTAAGGAGGGCTGCCCGCGGGCGCCCTCCTTTACTGGTTTTCAACATGACTGCGGCTGTGTCAGGTCTGAGGTCAGCGCAGGAGTCACTTTGCTGTGCCTTCCGACAATATCGTTATTTCTGTCCGCCTGTTCAGGCGCTTCCCCGCAGGGGTAATATTGTCTGCCACAGGGTGCGTCTCCCCGTAACCATGCGAAAAAATCCGTTTCCCGTCAATGCCCCTTTTCATCAGGAACTCCCTGACTGAGTTTGCCCTCCTTTCTGAAAGTCTCTGGTTATGCTCATCACTGCCGTCAGAATCAGTATGCCCCCCAATCTCAATCACGACAGTATGGTTAACCTGCAGGAATTCAAGCAGATGTTCAAGTTCAGGCCTTGATGATTCAAGTAACTCCCATGAGTCAGTATCATAAAAGACGTTATACATGCGCATGAATTCTCCCTTGCGAACCTTGTTCAGGGCAATCGTCTTGAGGTATGGTTCCGCAGATGTATAGCCTCCGGCGAAGTCGAAGTTCTCGGAAAAGATCATGTACCCGTCTGCCGTGACATTCAGCCCGTAACTGCTTCCCATGGGCAGGCAGACGAAGAAACCTCCCCGGTTGTCAGTAAGCGAGGCAATTACATCGATCCCGTTGGTAAGGTCTGTCAGCTCGTATTTTGCAGTAATCGGCTGACCCGAGGCTTTGTCTATAACGGTTCCCTGGAAGTAAAGAACCGGTTCGGGCTGAACCTGCACAGGAAGATCCAGGTAAAAAATATCCTTTCCCATTCCCTTGTCACGGACAGAGGAGAAGTAGGCTCTCCGGCCCGAAGACTCTATTACGAGACCTGTTTCGTCAGCAGGGGTATTAACCGGGGGACCGAGGTTCTCCGGGATTGTCCAGGTGGAATCACGGTTCATTTTGGTGACATAGATGTCATGTCCGCCAAAGGACTCCCTCCCGTTTGAGGAGAAATAGAGGGTCTTTCCGTTGAAGTAAATAAAGGGAGAGAATTCGTCTCCTGAAGTGTTGATTGTCTTTCCCGGGTTGACCGGTTTGCCCCATTTGCCGTCACTGCCGCGTACTGAGTACCAGATGTCCATTCCACCCAAACCACCGGGCCGGTTGCTTACAAAAAAAAGCATCCTGCCGTTGGGACTGACAGATGGCTGTGATTCCCAGTATGTTGTGTTGACGGGAGGCCCGGTATTGATCCCTGGTGACCACCTGTTACCGTCAAATGACGAGTAATAGATATCACATCTCCCCTGCCCGTCATTCCTGTCGCAGGCAGTAAAAAACATATATCTTCCGTCCGACGAAATCGACTGTGCTCCTTCATTTCCTGCAGTGTTCAGGGGAGCTCCTGCATTGCGGGCTGTACCCCAGTATCCTTCAGCGGTCAGCCTGCTTACATAAAAGTCTTCCTGCCTGTCACGGTTGTAGTCCCTGCCATAACCCGCTGCCCTTTTAACCTCACGGGTAAAGATAAGTTGCTGGCCGTCACCTGTAACTGAAGGCCAGTACTCGTCAAGCGATGTATTGACTGAGTCACCGGCGCTGACCGGTTCCGTCTCAAACAGAGAAGCGGGAAAAGAAAGGGCAAAACGGCAGCTGGCAAGCATCTTTTCAGCATCGCTGCGCAACCGGGCGGTTGTACCGGATTGCCTGAGAAATGCTTCAAGATGATTTGCGGCATCAAAATATCTGCCGGTACGCAGCTCAGCCCTTCCAAGACTGTAGAGTGCCGGCACGAAGAAGAGTGAGTCAATAGCGACAGCCGCCCTGTAGTGAGTCACCGCTTTTTCCCAGTCACCGGTATCTGAATATAACTGTCCGAGAATCAGGTGAGCTTCATAAAAGTTACCATCCTCCTTCAATGCCTGATGAAGGCTTGTCTCTGCCCTTTCATAATAGAGAAGCTCGTAGTCCCTTTTACCCTGATCATAATATTTCAGCGCCCTGTTCGAACGTGTATGAAAGTTCTGGCCAGTAACTGAACACTGCGTCAGAACCAGGAGCATAAGGGCCAGTATTGTTTCTTTTACAAACATTCAGGGGATATGCATGAATTTATGTGCCTGTAGTGAGACCCTCCACTTTGTGTTCTTCTTTACATATTCTGTTATTGCCTCTATCATCTCCCTGTACCTGCTCCATTCAGGTTGCAGAAGAAGCTGGCAGCCCGGCCCAACATTCCGGCTGTATCTTTCTGCCTCCTCAAAATCAATGCCATCATGAATAACCACTTTGAGTTCATCTGCCATTTCCCATATCCCGGGCAAGGGTGGTGAATTCCTTTTGGGTGAGAGGGTTATCCAGTCCCATTTGCCTGAAAGGGCATATGCTCCTGATGTTTCCAGAAATGTTTCTATCCCCTTTGACCGTAGCAGTTCACACAGTGGTCCCATATTCCACATCAGCGGTTCACCACCTGTGACAACAACCGAATCAGCCCCGGCAGCAATTACGTTTGCTGCAATGGCCTCAACGGCAACCATCGGGTGAAGTTCGGCATTCCATGAGTACCTGGTATCACACCAGCTGCAACATATGTCACATCCTCCCACCCTGATGAAGTAAGCTGC
This sequence comes from uncultured Rikenella sp., assembly GCA_964579645.1. Taxonomy (GTDB): domain Bacteria; phylum Bacteroidota; class Bacteroidia; order Bacteroidales; family VadinHA17; genus SR-FBR-E99. The sequence continues at coordinate 36,203 of CAZOHL010000004.1, forward strand.
CCTGCCTGTGTTACACCCCTCTCCCTGGACAGAGTAGAACTCTTCCACAAGGGGGAGCATCAGGCCGCTGTTATCTGATTCCTTCTTCTTCATCTCCGTTTCCTGTCGAGCGAAAGCAGCCTGTAGAAATCATGAAACAGAGCTGTGTTCTCCTGGATGCCGGTGAATTCAGAGGCTCCCGGTCCATAGGCAAATACCGGCACCATTATTCCCGAATGGCCGGTAAAGCTGAACTCAGCCTTTACTTCCCCCGTTTCAAGATTTCCTCCGGTAATACTCATACCTCCAGTCTCATGGTCGGCGGTAACAACAATCAGAGTCCTGCCGTCTCTTACAGCAAAATCATGGGCAACTTTCACCGCCCTGTCCATGTCAAGAACTTCTTCAGTGACCATCGAAGTGTTTCTGCTGTGGCCGGCATCATCAATTTCCGAACCTTCCACCATTAGTACAAATCCCCTGGGATTGCGCGAGAGAACCTCTATGGCCTTGGCAGTTGCCCTGGCAAGGTATTGCGGGTCCCTGCCTTCAAACAGCCTCGGCATGTCATCTTCCGACATCAGCCCTGCAATCCGGCCCGCTTCTGAAGCCACAAACGATTCAAGATCAAAGGTTACGTCATAGCCGGCACTCTTCAGCCTGGAAACAATATCCTCAGAGTTTCTGAAACTGCCGGAGGAGTCAGCGCCTGGCTCGAAATATTTCCTGCCGCCTCCAATGAATACTTCAGCCGCACCGCTGACGTACCATTCCGCAATGGTGCGGTACTCATAGCGCAGCGGGACATGAGCTGTGAATGATGCAGGTGTGGCATCAGTGAGGGAACTGGTGCATACAATTCCCGTTGATTTTCCTGCAGAACGGGCATGCTCGAGTATAGTTACAAGTACCGTGCTGTCAGGTCTCATTGATATCATCCTGTTGTTGGTCTTCTCCCCGGTAGCAATTGCCGTTCCGCCCGCCGCGGAGTCAGTTGAATAGTTGTTCGCCGAATGGGTTCGGCTGAATCCCGTGACCGGAAAAGAGGGAAAAGTCATGCTGTTGCCGGAGACAGTCATGGCCGCATAGACATGTGAAACACCCATACCGTCGCCGATGAACAGAATCAGGTTAAGCGGCTTCTGCCTGGCACTGCCGGCTGACGTAAGAGTCAGAACAATAATGACAAAAGCAGCAATTCTTGAAAGTATCTTCATAGAAGTATTTATCATTAATCACCAAAGAGCATTCTCATTTCCCGTTTTTTGGCACCGGCTGCCCATTCGGCCGGCACAATCTGCCACTGGCTGAGCGGAACGGGAGAGATTGTACCCTTCTTCCTTATCCATTCAGTCATGTAATGACGCAGATCACGCTCTGTTGCAGTGACGATCCTTCTTTCGAGCTCCTTACCGGTGATACCAGCTGCGGGGAAGTGGCCGCCTCCGCCATTGGCCCGGTATGAGTTCACGGCAACTGCATAGCTCGCGCTGTAGCTGAACGGGGAACCGTCACTGAGTGAGGTGATATTGACTCTCGCCCCTGCGGGTCTGGTCACATCCACAGTGTACCGGATGCCCATTGCAGAATCGAAATTATATGAGGGATTGCGCAGCCTCGCAGTGCCGTTTGCAATCAGAGGAGCGCCGCTGTCATCAGTCCTGTAGTTAAGCATGTAATCACTGCTCTTATTCATCGTTCTGAACCATTGCCCGGCTGAATGTTCAAGATGACGGTCAATCTCTCCTCCCGTCATGCTCACGGTATAAAGGAAGTTTTCAAACCTGTAAAGCCTGTACATATCCCTTACCCTCAGATCTCCCATTGAGATGCTCTGGTCAAATGAAAGCGGGGCAGCAAGTGATACCTGTGCACCAGTAAGATCAAGCTGCATCAGATGTATGAGGTCAACAAAGGCTGAAGGACCGAAATAGGCATCACGTGTTGTGACTGTGGTCTCAGACCGGCCGATGACCTCTGAAGTATAATCCCTGACCTTGTCCATTGCTGCACGGTACCTGGAGAGAAAGTCCTCTGATTCAGGGAGTGTGTTCATCCTGATGATTCTTCCGGTCAGAAGAGGTTTGCCATCTCTGCCAGCCGCATTTTCAAATGACACCGTTACATTCATCAGAGCCTCTGCACGGCTGCCGCCATCGAGAACAAGCACCCTGTCACCATTGCTGTCTGTCACCTCCTTTACATCCTGCCTGTGGTCATGACCGCAAAAAATTACGTCAAATCCCGGAACATTCATGGCAACTGCCAGTGTGCTGTTCTCATCATCACCCCTTTCACGGTCATCACCCATGCCGGAATGAAACAGTCCGATCACCAGGTCAGGCTCTTCCGCCTGTATAGCCGGCATCCATTTCCTGGCTGTTGTAACCATGTTCTCAAACCTGATTCCCCTGTAAAGCGACTCCGGCAGCCAGCGGGGCACTGAAGGTGTGATAAGACCGAAGACCACGGTCTTAAACCCCTTTCTCTCAACAACTGTGTAGGGTTTGAAATATGGCTCTCCGGTGTTTATATCTATGGCATTGGCAGCCAGCAGCGGAAAATCATATTCACTCCTGATTCGGTCATACACGGCATGCCCTGCCTCTATGTCATGATTGCCAACGGTAGCTGCATCATAACCCAGGTGGTTCAGGATGTCAGCAACGATATGGGTGCTGGTTGTATCAATGAAATTATAATAATATGCCAGCGGATCCCCCTGGAGAATGTCACCGTTGTCAAGAAGGATGACGTTATCCTTTTTCGCTGCTTCAATCACCCCGGCAAGGTTAGCGAGTGAGCAGTCAGTGGATTCACCCTCGGTATTGTCAAAGGGGAGCAGCATGCCATGAAGGTCAGTAGTGACATATATCTCAAGGCTGCCCTCTCTCCTTGTGCAGGCAAGTGCCAGCGTGGCGGCAAGGAGTATGAATATTATCTTCCCGGGATATCTCATATGCATAATACTATTTTGTTTTATCAGCCGGCGGCAATCCTATCCGGTTACTGCCATTCTTCTTCCTGGTGAGCATGAACTGGTCAGCCAGGGCGCCTGATGCATCAAATGCCTTAAATATCAGTTTGTTACCATGAACAGTTATTGTCTGCCAGAACTGGGTATTTGTATACCCTGCTTCCCACCATGGTTCAGCATCCTGGCGGTATTGTTTCGAGCCGCTGACTGAGACCACATAAACGGTTCCGGCCATTTTGCCCCTGCGTTCAATACCGTCAGGCATCACCATACCCCTGGCATAAGTATGATCATGACCGTTCAGAACCAGGTCAACTCCGTACCTGTCAACCAGCGGCTTCAGGTTTTCCCTGACAATCTTGTTGTCTCTCCTGGCAGCTGTAGAAAAAAACGGATGATGAAAAGCCATTACTGTCCAATTGCAGGGATTATCTTTCAGGAGGCTTTCGACCCATTCGGTCTGACTGCGGGCAATGGCTTCATCCCTGAGCATCTGGTCACTGCTGATTATAATAAATCTGACACCCTGGTAATCGAAACTGTAAGCTGTCTCCTCCAGCCCTGCGGGTCCGTTTTCAGGCAGAGTGAAACCCGGCCTCCAGTATATGTTAAAGTCACGCTTCAGTCTGTCGTGCGGGTTGTAGAATTCATGATTGCCGGGAGTTGCAACAACCGGCACTTCTGAAGCAATGAATCCTGCGGCCCGGTGCCAGTCGCCCCACTCATCATCAAGAGTTTTTGTGGCATAGCCGCCATCGACAAGATCACCGGTAAACAACATAAAAGCAGCTTCAGGCGCTGAGCGGTATGCCTGCCTGATCACCCTTGCATAGGAAGAAACCGGTCCTACCTGTGAATCTCCGAACCAGAGAAACGAAAAGGGGGCGTCACCTGCCTCCGCAGTTCTGAATGTGAACCACTCGCTTGCATTTGCACCGGTACCTGCACTGTAAGCATAGCCGGTACCCGGGGTAAGTCCTGTAAATATCACGGAATGGAACCTGGCGGTCACACCGTCATATGTCACGTCTTGTGAGCTGCCCGTCACAGCAAGGGCTGAATCAGCCATAAGCACGCCGGGTATGTTGAGAGAAAGGCGGGCCACGGTCCCGGAAACAGTTGTATCCGTTCTCCAGGTCACAGCCATCGTGGTGGCAGGATCTCCGATGAGATTCAAAACTATCCTGTCAGGTTTTGAAGAAGGAATGTACTTTGTGGTTAACTCCTGTGCGCCGGACCGGAGTGTAACAAATATCATCGCAGAAAAAAAAGCTATCAGAACAGGTTTCATCGTTTGTTTTTGACCTATAAACAATTCTCCATCCCCGGAGGTTGTAAATATATTGATATTTTCCTTGCGTAGCGGCAGACCGCTTTTGCACCCACCGCTCTTTTAACTATTTTTGTGACTGTATGAAAGTGTTATCCGGACTTGACGTTGTTGCCCCTGGGCTGCCTGCAGGCCTCAGGGGAAAGAGAGTAGGCCTGCTGTGCCACTCATCAAGCATTTCATCAGATTACAGGCATATAACTGAGATATTCGGACAGAGCAGAGAGTGCAGGCTTGTTGCGCTATTCGGACCGCAGCATGGACTTTCAGGGCAGACCCAGGATAACATGATTGAATGGGAAAGCACACTTGACCCAGTACTTGGCATTCCTGTCTGGAGCCTGTATGGTGAGCACCGCAAACCGACGGCTGAAATGCTTGAGGGAATTGAAGCCTTCATAGTTGATCTCCAGGATGTCGGAGCAAGGCTTTACACTTATATTTGGACTGTAAAGCATTGCATGGAGGCATGCGCCGAAACCGGCATACCGGTTTACATACTTGACAGGCCCAACCCGATCGGACGGATCCATCCTGACGGTCCGGTGTTGAGCGAAGAATACTTCACATTTGTAGGCGGCGCCTGCATTCCCCTCTGCCACCGGATGACAATAGGTGAAATGGCGGTCTGGGTAAGGGAAAAATATATCCCTTCATGCGAACTTCATGTGATAAAAGCGGAGGGATGGAGACGCAATATGATGTATCATGAGACCGGCCTGCCCTGGGTGCTCCCCTCACCGAATATGCCGTCGCCGCAAACGGCAGCTGTCTACCCCGGGACAGTGCTGGCCGAAGCCCTCAACCTCTCCGAAGGGCGGGGCACTGTAATACCGTTCGAGCTCACGGGAGCTCCATGGATTGAAGGAAGGAAGCTACTAGAAGAAATGCGCAGCAGAAAACTCCCGGGATGTCAGTTCAGGATGCACGACTTCATACCTACTTTCCATAAATACGCCGGAGAATATTGCAGGGGAATCCAGATCCATGTAACTGATCCATCTCTGTTCAGACCCGTGGCTACTGCCATGCACCTGTTCGATGCAATCATCCGCACATCACCCGAAGACTCCCTGAAATTCAATCAGCCGCCTTACGAGTATGAATACAACCTGATGCCCTTCGACATTCTCTCGGGCGACAGCCGCATGCGCGAAGTACTCACAGGCGGGCTCTCCCTGAAGGATGAAACAGAACGCTGGGAGTCACAGACTGAAAACTTCATGGCTGAATTCAGGCAGATGGCTTTATACACGGATTGAGATGATCACTGCCGGCAATATAATTACCCTCTCACTGATTATCTTCGTTGCTTCAGTTGTCAGGGGTTTCACCGGCTTCGGGCTGGCGCTTGTTGCAGTGCCGCTTATTCAGTTCATAATTCCGGTAACTGATACTGCTGTTTTTATTGCAATTATTAACCTCATCTTTTCACTGCTTTATTACCGGAGGTCCCGGGAACTTGTCAGGGAACAGCCTCTGGGAAGAATGGCACTGTTCACCGGAATCGGAGTAGCAGCCGGAACACTTGTCCTTAAATATTTAAATCCTGCGTATATTCAACTCGGGTGGGGCCTCCTGATAATCATAATCGTACTTGCCCTTGCCCGGGGATTTAGCTTCAGGATCAGCTCCGATGCATCGGCCATGACATTAAGCGGCCTCCTGGGTGGCCTCCTCGCTGGAGCGACTGGAATTACGGGCCCACCGGTGGCTGTCATCCTCTCCTCCATGAAGACGCCAAAGGAAAAATTCAATGCTGTGATCTCAGTATTCATCCTATTTGCCGTTTCATATGCACTGCTGTTCTACCTGGTCTCAGGACTCATCCGTCCAGAGACCGCGATGCTTGCCTTATGTTCGGTTCCGGCCCTGATTGCAGGTCTCCGAACCGGTGATATCCTCGTTTCACGGATTAGTCAGAAGACATTCACAAATGTGATATATATAGTGCTTATAATCATGGGTATAGTTACACTTTACAGGGGAGCGAAGACGCTCATTGCTATTTGAATGTACATCTCTTCGCATAATATATGCTCTTCTCTGATACATATACGACAATAGAGGAAGAATCAAAGGGACTCTTTAAAGACCGCGGCAGCAGGTTCATTGCAATTGCTGTCCCCGTAACCTCCCAGGATGAGATAAAAACAAGACTTGCTGAGCTGAGAAAAGAGTACCATGACGCCAGGCATCACTGCTTTGCATGGGTACTCGGACCTGACAGGCAGACATGGCGTGTCAGTGACGACGGCGAACCCTCAGGCACGGCCGGAAGACCAATCCTGGCACAGATAAATGCCCATGAACTCACAAATATAATGATTGTGGTTATCAGGTACTTCGGAGGGACCCTGCTGGGTGTTGGCGGATTGATAAACGCATACCGCAGTGCTGCTGCCGATGCCCTTGAGAGTGCACTCATTGTTGAGAAACATCTGATTGAAAGATGGTCTGTCTCCTTCCCGTATGAAGCCATGAATGATGTAATGAAAGTGCTGAGGGATGAGTCATGCAACCAGTCGGAACACAGTTACAGCGGCAGTGACGTAACTGTTGAGATCATGTTCAGGGCTTCCCGGGCTGACCACGTGACGGGAAGGCTGAACAAGATCAGCGGACTGCAGATTAAATGGCTCGCAACTGAATAGGCGGGCTATTTTTTTAAATAGTTTTAAACAGGCAGAATTTTACAGTTGCAGTTATAATAACTTTGTCAAAGTTCAGGCTTATAAAGATAAAACAATGAAACCCAGAAGCTTAGTCTCAATTGATGATCTGACAACCGGAGAGATCACAAAGATTCTCAGTCTTGCCGCGGAATTTGAGAGGAATCCCGTTCAGGATATTCTCCGGGGCAAGGTCGTTGCAACCCTCTTCTTCGAGCCATCTACCCGCACACGCCTCAGCTTCGAGAGTGCCGTAAACAAACTCGGGGGAAAGGTGATTGGATTCACTGACTCTTCAAGTTCGAGCGTCAGCAAGGGTGAAACGCTTAATGACACAATCAGGACCGTTAACAATTACGTTGACCTGATTGTAATGCGTCATCCCATCGAAGGCAGCGCACGCTATGCAAGCGAGATATCGACAGTGCCCGTAATCAATGCAGGTGACGGGGCAAATCAGCATCCAACCCAGACTCTTCTTGACCTGTACTCAATCCTTAAGACGCAGGGTACCCTTGACAATCTGAATATATGCATGGTAGGTGACCTCAAATACGGACGGACAGTTCACTCGCTGCTGATGGCCATGTCAAGGTGGAAAACCTCATTCAATTTTGTTGCACCGGAAGAACTGAAAATGCCTGACGAATACAAGCTGTACCTCAGAAACCTGGGCCTTGATTATTATGAGACAGCTGATCTGAACGAAGTCATTAATACGGCTGACATAATTTATATGACGCGCGTTCAGCGCGAGCGCTTCTCTGACCCTATGGAATATGAAAAGGTCAAGAATGCCTATGTGTTGCATGATCACATGCTTTCAGAAACCAAACCCGGAATGAAGATCCTGCATCCGTTGCCGCGGGTGAATGAGATAAGCACCGATGTTGACGCTAATGCCAAGGCCTACTATTTTGAACAGGCCCTTAACGGTGTTTACACCAGGCAGGCAATCATCTCCACATTACTTGGATTAAAATAAGAAGCCATGAAGAACGTAAATGATCCGAAGCAGTTGCTGGTCAGTGCAATTGAAAGCGGAACAGTGATTGATCACATTCCTGCCAGCACTCTTTTCAAGGTAATAAAAATCCTCGGTCTCGACCGGATTAAAAACCAGATAACATTTGGCACCAACCTGGAAAGCAAAACCGACGGTAAAAAGGCAATTATCAAAATTGCAGGCAAATTCTTCGAGGACGATGACATCAACAGAATCGCCCTTGTGGCCCCGAACGCAAAACTGAATATTATCAGAGATTACAAGGTAATTGAGAAGCGCGTTGTTGAAGTCCCTGACACAATTGCGGCTATAGCCAAATGCATGAATCCGAAGTGCATCACCAACTTCGAAAAAGTGACTACCCGCTTCCGGGTTGTTTCAAAGAAACCGGTGGCGCTGAAATGCCATTACTGCGAGAAGATCACTGACCAGGAAAGACTGGAGATTATCTGAGACGGTCATATGATCTGACCCTGACCTCATCCTTCAGGATGGAGCGGTAGGCCAGCCACGCAAGAATTGCGGAAATGAGCGGGAAGAGTACCCTGACCTTCCAGATGATGCTCACGTCTATCTTACGGTCAAACATCAGGATATAAAAGGCACCGAGTATCAGGGTACCGAGAGAAAGCAGCAGAACAAGCATTGTTAATCTCATCTGCAAAGGTCTCTTCCTGTAAAGGAAGATGGCAACAAGTGAAATAAATGGTACCAGCGCAAGAATCACCGACATCGGCCATAACCGCTGAATCACCTCTCCCCCGCTGTTCTCCATTCCAAGGAAACTCATGCTGAATATTGTGCCTCCTCCCGCTGCGAGCTGGATCAGGTCACCTGTGAGCATCAGCCCCGACAGCAGTGCCACTGCCAGCAGAAACAATGTCTGTATTCTCTGTATCATATTGAATATTAATTACTTTGACTTAAATAACTTCCTGAAATTCTGGTAGTCAAGGTAATATAAAATTTTCAATGAGAGGCTGTTTGTCTGAGGCATCGAGAGAAGGTCGCTGAAGTTGTCGAATCCGTTGCGGATGATTACCTCACCTTCTGACCAGATAGAGTTTTTCCACACAAGTGACAGCTCACTTCCCGGAGCAAACCGCCAGGTATATACCACGTCAATGTTAAGGTAATTTGTATTTAAGTCACTGTTGTCCAGGTGGGTGGAATAGACGCGGTCAATAAGGCTGCCGTCATTCTGCAGGGTAAAATAATCTCCGTCATAGTCGGCTCTTGACCAGTAATGCCTTCCCCTCAGGGTAAGGTACGAATTTGATGAGAAGATGAAGGCTCCTGAAAGAGTATTGGTTACGGTTGTGACATCACGCTTGCCGAACGTTATTCCCTCACCTTCGTTGCCGGGCACGAACCCGATGTCATTGAACATATTCTCAACCGAAAGGGAGTAGCTGAAGGAGAGCCGTCTGTTTGCCTTGAACTCCGGCTGGAGAGACCATGCATACGCATGCTGGTTATAATCAGACCAACCCTTGTAGTATTCAGCATTCCCCTGGATATAGAACCTTTTGCTCTTGTCAGTGTCACCCCTGAAACCAGCCTGAAAAGCTGGCGGCCTGTGATAGTACATTGACATGTCACGGGTACGGGGCTCAAAATAGTCGTTCTCACCCCATGGCTCCAGTTCCAGATCCAGTGAAAGCGACCAGTAATTCATGAGCAGGATCATTGCGTCAAGAGAAACGCCTGCAGAAGTAAATGCCCGTGGACTGTAAAGCTGGCCGTAACTGAAATCGAGTGACGTACGGGTGGTCATTATGTTTCCGAACGGTTCGTAAGTGTTGTACGCGACATCAAGGGAGTGTTCTATCTCGTTGTTATTCCTCAGGTAACCCATGTCATTCGGATCATAGGTATCACTCATCACTGACAGGTTGTAGTCAGTGCGGAACTTTCCGCCGGTCTTGCCGGCATTGAAGTTCAGTGAATGGCCGAGGGCTGTGGGTTCGGAGGAGTAATACTTCTGGCTCAGGGCTGCTCCGGCGGAGGCTGACCACAGCCTGTCGGGAGTCTTGATAAGAGCCTCAAAGCCGGTGACGTTGGCTGTATAAAAGTTGTCGTTCTTTTCGCCGGCTCTTATCACGCTGGTATTCATTGCGCTTATGTAAGAGTCATTCTTCAGGGTCTGGTCAAGCACCAGCATGTTGTAGTTTGTCACCGGCTCCGTCATGATCCGCCTTGTAACGCCTGTCAGGGTGTCTTCAACCTCCGCCCATGTGTTGTTCGTGACTGCGTTGAATACACCAATGCCCAGCCCCCCCTTTGTTCTGCCTGAAATCTTGGTGGCATTCAGAAGGCTTACCTCGGCAGGGTTTCGTGTGACAATCTCGTTGTCTTCCTTCATTCTTTTTACATTATCTGCCAGGTGAGGTGTTCCGCCTATGCGGCGGGAATAAAATATGTCTCCCTTGTTGAACAGTTCTGTACCCTCCATGAAAAAGGGTCTCTTCTCATTGTACTTGACCTCGTAGGGCGAAAGATTAAGCACATGGTCATCAGACTGCACCTGCCCGAAATCAGGGATTAGGGTCGCATCGAGAGTGAAGCTCTCAGTCAGGCCGACTTTCAGATCAAGCCCTCCGTTGTACGAGGTTCCAAGACCGGGTTCATCGGTCACATGCTCAAGATATCCTGATACATATGGAACAAGTGACAGCCTCAGCGGCGGCTTCACGTCACGTATCCCTGCCAGCTCACCCATGTGTGCAATAGATGAACCGAATTCCTTTGTGACGAAATTCCACGAAGATGTCTCCCTGGTACGGCGCACCTCGCGCCAGAAGTTTATGCCCCAGAGCTGAGAGGCAGACCTTGGAAACCGAAGAGCCGAATAGGGTATTTTGAGTTCCGCAATCCACCCCTCTTCACTGATCCTGGTCCGGCTGTGCCAGACTGCATCCCATGTATCACGGTGATTCCAACTATCGGAGGTGGTCATCTTATTGTCAATCTGAACGTTGGAAGCCGAGACCTTGAACACCTCCCCGTTCAGCCCGTCATTGAATGGTGAGATCTCAATCCAGAAATGGTCTGCATTGATGTCACCGTCATCCCTCTGACCAAGCTGGGTGAAGATGCTGTCAGGATGGTTGTCGAACATTGTGGCTCCGATGTAAAGTGCGTCATCATCATACAAAAGCCTTACCTCCGTTCTGTAAACCGAAGGCAAACCGTTGTGAGGATTGTAAACAATGAAATCCCCGGCCGGAGAGGCTCCCTGCCATGATGCTTCGTCAAGTTTGCCGTCGATCTGAATTGTCTCTGAAGTGCGCACTGCCTCAGCCGTTCTCTTTTCCTGGGGAGACCCCATGACGGCGTTAAGACTCATTGCAAATGAAAGTATAGCCTGAAAAACAAGCCTTCCGGTTTTGCCGGTCAACTGGGAAAAATGCATTTCTGTCTGTTTCAATTGTTGCGGCAAAGATAAACCCCTGCCTCAAACTCCTTTGAAGCAATTGTCAAATTAACAATTATTAACTGCCTTTCCCATCTTGTCAACCGATGAATTGCAGTTGACATTTTTTGTATTTTTGCAGCTTATTATCCGTGCAATGAAAAAGACAGAACTTATAATCAATCCCGACGGCTCGCTGTTTCATCTTCATCTTCTTCCCGGAGACATAGCCGAAAAAATCATAATCGTGGGAGATCCCGGAAGGGTTGAGATGATAGCAGAAATGCTTGACAGCGTGAGAGTGCGCAAAAGCAACAGGGAGTTTTACACTGTCACCGGCACCTTCCGTGAGACGGAAATCAGCATCATTTCTTCAGGCATAGGCACTGACAATATCGATATAGTCCTCAACGAGCTCGATGCATTGGTGAATATTGACCTGGCAACCGGAATGACAGTGGAAGAGCCCCGTTCACTGACAATTGTACGGATTGGCACAACGGGCGGACTGCAGGCAGAGCTGCCTGTAGGTTCCTTTATAGCCACAACCAAGGCAATTGGATTTGACGGTGTTCTGCATTTTTATGAGGGATATGAATGGTGTCTTGACCATATGCTCGCTGACTCACTTGTTGCCCACCTCGAATGGCCTGACCTCCTCGCCTACCCTTATGCCGTGGATGCAGATGCCGGTCTTCTCGAGAAGCTGTCTGCCGGGGCCACAAAGGGAATCACAATTTCAACGCCTGGCTTCTACGCGCCCCAGGGACGTCGGCTAAGACTTGAACCATTTGACAATGAACTTAATGACAATATCACATCATTCAGGTTCAAAGGGCAGAAGATAACAAACTACGAGATGGAGAGCTCAGCCATTTACGGCCTGTCAAAGCTATTGAACCACAAGGCGCTGACACTTTGCGTAGTAATAGCCAACAGGGTGACCGGTGAGTTTCTTGCCGATTACAAGCCGGCAGTCAGGAAACTGGCGGCACATGTTCTTGAAGAGCTCAGCTCCTGAAAACAGCAAGTACCTCCTTAAGGATAATGATTGCGGCCTTTCCGTCTCCGTAGAAAGCCGGGTATTGCAGTGCATTGCCGTTGGCAATGAAATAGTCCCATGCTTCCCTGATCCTTGCCGGATTCGCATCTGCCAGCCTCACGGTACCGTTCCTTACGAGTTCAACCCATTCCGTTTCCTTTCTCAGTACTATGCAGGGGCGGGAGAAGAAATGGCTCTCCTTCTGCACACCTCCGGAATCGGTTATGATTAGTTTCGCCCTCTTTTCAAGCAGTATCATCTCAAGGAAAGAGACCGGAGGAATGACCCTAAGTAAGGGATGATCAGAAATTGCGGCATAAAGCTCCGGAACACGGTTACGCAATGCAATCATTGTCCTCGGATGAAGCGGCATGATCATGGGCATTGAGTTTGCCTCTGACAACTCCCTGATTGTGCTGAATATGGAACTGAGTCTTTCCGGATCATCCGTGTTCGAATCACGGTGTATTGTAACAAGCACAAAATCTTTGTCAGCTATGCCCAGACCCGTCAGGAAATCCTGTTTCTTCCTCTCTGCCAGGTCAGCGTAAAAGAGGCTGTTGTCATACATTATGTCGCCGGTGAGGAAAACCCTTGGATTGTTTATTGAGTACGGAGCCACATTCTCAGGACGAAATCCCTCCGACATAAGATTCTTGAAGGCTGCGTTGGTGGGAGCTATCAGAAGTGTTGAGGCATGGTCAGCCATGATGCGGTTGATCTCCTCAGGCATTGTTTTGTTGAATGATCTCATGCCGGCTTCGATGTGGACAACCGGGAAATGCTGCTTTACGGCTGCAAGTGCTGCAGCGAGGGTGGAGTTTGTGTCACCGTAAATAACCACGCAGTCAGGTTTCTCGTCAAGGATCACATCCTCGATGCGTTCCATGATCATTCCGGTCTGCCTGCCATGCCTTCCTGATCCGACCTGCAGGTTGTGGTCAGGCCGCTTTATTTCCAGCTCGTCAAAAAATACATCAGAGAGTTCCCTGTCATAATGCTGACCTGTATGAACCACCACCTCTTCAATCTCATTCCGGAACTCCCCCGCAATTGCCCGGCTGATGGCCGAGGCTTTAATGATCTGGGGCCTCGCACCAACGATGTTAAGAATCCTGAGTTTTTTCATTATTTGGCGTAATTAACTGCCCTTGTCTCCCTGATAACGGTGATTTTAATCTGACCCGGATAGGTCATTTCGTTTTGTATCTTCCGTGCAATCTCGAAGGAAAGGTTCTCCGTATCCTGGTCTGATACCTTGTCCGCTCCTACAATTACCCTCAGCTCTCTTCCTGCCTGGATGGCGTATGTCTTGGTAACTCCCGGGTACGAGAGGGCAACCGACTCAAGTTCGTTAAGCCTTTTGATGTATGATTCTATCACTTCGCGCCTTGCGCCGGGACGTGCGCCTGAGATAGCGTCACACACCTGCACTATGGGTGCGATGAGAGTAGTCATCTCTGTCTCGTCGTGATGCGCCCCGATGGCGTTGATAACCTCAGGTTTCTCCTTGAATTTTTCTGCTATTTTCATTCCCAGTACAGCATGTGGCAGTTCGGGCTCGTCATCGGGCACCTTGCCAATGTCATGCAACAATCCGGCTCGTTTTGCAAGCTTCGGGTTAAGACCCAGCTCTGCTGCCATTATCGAAGCCAGGTTGGCAACCTCACGCGAGTGCTGCAACAGGTTCTGCCCGTAAGATGAACGGTATTTCATCTTGCCCACAAGCCTAATGAGTTCCGGGTGGAGACCGTGTATGCCAAGGTCTATAGCAGTGCGCTTGCCTGTTTCAATTATCTCTTCCTCAACCTGTTTCCGCGTCTTCTCAACTATCTCCTCGATGCGGGCCGGGTGGATCCGGCCATCGGTCACGAGCTGATGGAGAGCCAATCTTGCTATCTCACGCCTGACCGGATCGAATCCGGAGAGGACTATTGCCTCGGGAGTGTCATCAACAATTATTTCGACACCGGTAGCAGCTTCAAGGGCTCTGATGTTCCTTCCTTCACGGCCAATAATCCGGCCCTTAATCTCATCCGATTCGATATGGAATACTGTGACTGCGTTCTCTATTGCAGTTTCTGCTGCAACACGCTGGATAGCCATAAGGACAACGCGCTTGGCCTCTTTGGTGGCAGTCATTTTCGCATCATCAAGTATTTCATTTATGTATGACATTGCGTTGGTGCGTGCCTCCTCCCTGAGTGAATCGATAAGCTGATTCCTGGCCTCGTCTGCCGAAAGGCCCGAGACTGCCTCCAGCTGTTCAACCTGCTGGCGGTGCAGTTTCGATACTTCCTCGGATTTCTTGTCGAGCAGTTCCATCTGTTGTGTCAGGTTGTCACGGATGGCGTCGACCTCGTTCTTACGGCGCTGAGTCTCTTCGAGCTTCTGAGACAGCGTCAGCTCTTTCTGCTTGATCCTGTTCTCCGCCTGGTTTATGCGGTTATTGCGCTCGTTGATTACCTTTTCATGTTCTGCCTTCAGTTGCAGAAACCTTTCCTTGGCCTGGAGAATCTTCTCCTTCTTTATCACCTCGGCTTCAGCTTCCGCCTCTGAAATTATTTTCTTTTTTCTGTTTCGCAGCATCACCTGCCACAGGTAATATGACAGTACTGATCCTGCGATAAGGGCCGCCCCGCCTATTGCGAGGCAGATCCCCATGCCTGCCTGTATTTGTAGTAAGATCATAATTTTGTTTTAATTAATATAAAAAAACCCGCAGAGTTCCTCCAACTTTTAAAAAACCCCATATCTACATGGCTGGAGCGGCCGTTATGCTTCGGGCTTCCACCGTCCCGACAAGTCGGGATCCCGGCGAACCGGGATGAGGCCTGTCCTAGGCAAACCAAGACCTACTCCAAAGTAAAAACTGTTGAGTTTCCAAAACGAATAGAGAAACAATGCGGGCAATATCCTGCTATTTTAAAGAACGCGTATCTATCTTTTTGACAGACAGAGGTTGATCTTTTCCGTCAGCTCCTTCAATCCATCTTCCAGCGATGAATCCTCCTCCTTCTCCTCGATCTCGGTGAGCCTGATCACGTACTGGAGGGCAGCCATGGCCAGGAAATCCTGGGTGTCCTTGTCAACATAGCGCTGCTTGTATTGCAGCACCTTCTCATTGATCAGCCGGGCCGCTTTCCGGATACGTTCCTCATTCTCACTCTCCACCTTCAACGGATAATACCTGTCGGCCACATTAACCCGGATCGAAAGCTTATCATCCATTGTTATATATTTATCTGTCTAAAAGAGCAATACATTTATCTATCTCCCGCACTAGTTCACTCACTCTCCTCTTTGCCTCAACGGCATCTTCAACGCTACCCAGGATCGCTCCCGAGAACTTAGCTCTTTCGTATCTTGCCTTAAGTTCCTTTACTTCTTCGTCTCTGGCTGACAGCTGCCTCTCAGCCTCTGCCAGTTCATTATTCAAACGTGCTGCCAGCTCAACCAGCTCGTCATGCTCGGCAATCAGCGCTTCCACTGATCTCCTGAGCAAAAGATACTCCTCATATCCCTGTACACTCATGGCTGACAACTATAATACAAAAATAACATTTTTTTCGCTCTTTTCAAAAAAAGCCGGCATTAAGTTTGCTCTTTTCGGGCAGAACAATAGATTTGCAGATCTGATACTGCCATGAACAAAAGATCTTTACTGCTTGCCGTTGCTATAACAGTCACAACTGTCATTGGTTCACAGCCTTCCGGAAATGTATCATTTGCAAGCCCGCTTCGGGAACCTCCTTCGCTTTCAGCCAGCTTTGCAGAACTCAGGGCCGATCATTTCCATACCGGTATCGATTACCGCACAGGAGGAGTGCAGGGTAAGGATGTACTTGCAATTGATGAAGGATATGTTTACCGGATTGCTGTCAGTCCGACAGGATTTGGCAGAGCCCTGTATGTCCGCCACCCGTCAGGATATTCATCAGTTTATGCCCATCTCAGAAGTTTCAGGCCGGACATTGAAGAGTATGTGATCCGGCAGCAGTATGACCGCAAGAGTTTTACCGTCTCTCTCTTTCCCCAGAGGGACCAGTTCACGGTGAGCCGAGGAGAGGTAATAGCATTGTCAGGCAACTCCGGAGGTTCGTCAGGCCCTCATCTGCACTTCGAGCTGCGTGATTCAGGCACTGAAGATCCTGTCAATCCGCTGGTTTTCGGCTTTGGCGTCAGTGACCGCATGCGGCCTGTGATTGACAGGGTGATACTTTACCCGCTGACAAGGGGTTCAGCAGTCAACGGCAGCCACGGCAACCTGTCACTGCGTACAGTACCGTCTGACGGATCGTACGGTATCGCAGCCACGGCAGCACCTGTTGTTTTCGGTCCTGTCGGAATTGGCATCAAATGCTGGGACACCTTTGACAACAGCTCGAACAAATGCGGGGTATATACGATTGAATTGCTGGCTGACGGACTGAAAATCTTTGGCTTCAAAGCCGACCGCTTCTCATACAGTGAGACCCGGTACATCAACGCTCATATTGATTATGCTGCCCGGGCCACCTCGGGTGAATACCTTCACCGGCTACACATCCAGCCGGGTGACAGGCTTTCAATGTATGACGGCCAGGTAGGAAGGGGCGTACTTAAATTCAGTGATGACGCAGAGCATGAAATAAAGATCATCGTTACTGACACGCATAATAACAGGTCATGGGTCACTTTCAGGGTCAGGTCAGTGTCGAAACCTCCCGTACCGCCGGCAGAGATCAGTTTCAGCAAAGTGATTCCATGGGGTAAGGCAGCTGATTTTACGGCTGACGGTATAAGGATACATTTTCCTGCAGGTGCGTTCTATGATACGCTCTGGTTCAACTACAAAACCCGAAGGAGCACCAACGGATTCCTCTCCCCCGTTCATATGTTGCACAATGAGACTGTAGCGGTACATGACAGGTTCAGACTTTCAGTCAGACCTGACACAATAATTGCCGGTCTTGAGAACCGCCTTTGCCTGGCCACGATAAGCAACAAGGGCGTTGTCTCCTATGCAGGCGGAAAATTCAGCTACGGCTTCGTTAGCGGAGAGATGAACAGCCTGGGCGACTATGCCGTCACCATTGATACGATTCCGCCCTCCGCCAGGCTCTCGTTCACCAACGGCGCCAATATTTCCGGTCAGTCACAGTTCACTGCAACAATCCGCGACGAGTTCTCCGGAATTCAAAGCTACGGGATGTATGTTGACGGTGAATGGATCCTTGCTGAGTATGATGCCAAAAACAATCTGCTCATCTGCAGACCCGGAACATCCGGAATGAAGGAAAATTCCATGCATAATATCGAACTGCGGGTAACCGACAATTGCGGCAACATCAAAACCGTCAGGTCGGAATTCAGGTGGTAATCAACATGTTTACGTTTATTCTATCATACATGTAGCGACGGGTCTGAGACCCGTCGCTACATCATATGGATTCGGATTATTTTTTGAAGGGGTCAGAACAATTTTTCAGGATATAACCCTGCATCAACCATCTTCCTGATGCTTTCGACAACGAACGGCTTGTCTTCACGGTAGGTCACGCCAAACCAGTGACTGTTGCTTCTGAGGATCTGAATTGTGATCTCGCCTTTCTTCACAAATTTGTCAAGCGATGTGGGAATGTCAAGTTCAGCTTTCGGGTCAGAAATCCGCTCCTTCAGGAAATTTGAGAACTCCATATTCAGGTACCTGTAAACTGATGGCTTAAAGCCGAACAGGTTCATTGAGACAATCTCGTCACCTGTATACTGATTGACGTTCCCTGAAGCATCGGGTGCGAAAACGCCGTCAGGTCTCTTTTCAATTCCCCGTGTCTCAACCATCTGCTCAAGGTATCCGTCACTGCTAACCCTGCAGATGCCTCGGTTGACATGACCGTGGTCAGAGAGGGTATTGCCCAGGCGATAACCCACAATGCAGTAATTCCTGTCATTTGTATCCTCTGTAAGGAAGCTGTAGAGCACTTTAAATGCATCATAGCCATAATAGTCATCAGCGTTGATAACTCCGAAAGGCTCGTGTATCTTGGGTTCTGTCACCAGGATGGCATGGCTGGTGCCCCATGGTTTCTGCCGCCCTTCAGGTACTTTGTAACCGCCGGGAAGATTTCCGAGATCCTGGAAAACATAATCGATCTCTATAACATTCTTAAGTCTCTTTACAAAGGTTTCCTTAAACTGCTCCTCAATATCCCGCCGTATTACAAATACAACCTTGCCGAATCCGGCCCGCTTGGCATCATAAATAGAATAGTCGATAATCGTTTCGCCGGAAGGCCCGACCTGATCAAGCTGTTTGTTGCCGCCATATCTGCTGCCCATCCCGGCAGCCAGAACCATTAGTGTAGGTTTCATGTGATTAAATGTTTTAGGTCACACAATATTATCTAAATAATATGTACTTTCAAAGCCTCATTGAAAAGAATTGTCTCTTGTGGTTGAAATATGTGCTGACTCCGTCGGGTCAGCAATTGTAGCCGAGGCATCCGGAGCCGGGAGAATTGAATTGTGTTCTGCCCTCTCAGAGGGAGGTGTCACTCCCAGTGCAGGACTAATTGAGGCGGTCCGCAGCAATACCGGTATAAAAGTTAATGTTCTTATCAGGCCGCGCAGCGGCGATTTCCTCTACAGTGACAGCGAATTCAGTGTGATGAGGCGTGACATTGAAATTGCCGGAGAGAGCGGTGCAGACGGAATAGTGACAGGAATTCTGAACCGCGACGGCACAATAGACATAGAGAGGACAGCCCTTCTGGCTGAATATGCCTCTCCGATGAGCCTCACCTTCCACAGGGCATTCGATCTCTGCAGGGATGCAAGAAAAGGGCTTGAAGATGTCATTGCAACCGGCGCGGAAAGGATCCTAACCTCAGGTCAGGCCAAAAGCGCCATCGAAGGCGCTCCGCTTATCAGAAGCATGATCGGATGGGCCGCAGGCAGAATCATCATAATGCCGGGCGGAGGGATTGACGAATACAATATCGGCCTGCTGGCGACAGGCACCGGGGCAATGGAATACCACCTTTCAGGCCGAAGACAGAGAGAAAGTCTGATGACCTTCAGAAGGAAGGGAATCTATATGGGTGATCCCAGGCTGCAGTCTGAATATACTCTGAAAAGTGCCGACACCGAACGGATCACTTCGGTAATAATGATTTTAAAGGGTATTGTTTTTTAATTAAAGATGCTATTTTTGAGAACTTTCCCGTCTGCAGAAAAAACAGCACGGTATAGTAATTAATTATAATACAATAAATTAAATCAATCCGATAAACATGAAGAAAACAACATCACTGATGCTGAGCCTCATTCTCATTATGTTCATTGTTTCCGAGAAGAGCCAGGCATGCACCAACTTCCTGGTCACAAAGGGAGCCACAAAAGACGGTTCCACAATGATCACCTATTCTGCTGACTCACACGTCCTTTACGGTGAGCTTTACTTCTGGCCTGCAATGAAGTATAAACCCGGAACCATGGTTGACGTATACGAATGGGACTCGGGCAAATTCCTGGGAACCATTGAACAGGCACCCGTCACATTCTCAGTTGTAGGCAACATAAACCAGTACCAGCTTGCGATCGGCGAAACTACCTACGGCGGACGTGGCGAACTTCACAATCCTGATGGAATTATCGATTACGGCAGCCTGATCTACCTGACCCTTCAGAGGGCGAAGAACGCCAGGGAAGCCATACACACAATTGTCACACTGACAGAAAAATATGGTTACTGCAGTTCAGGCGAATCATTCTCAATATCTGATCCCAACGAAGTCTGGATCATGGAAATGATTGGCAAAGGTCCCGGCAAAAAAGGAATGGCATTCGTAGCCCGCAGGATTCCTGACGGTTACATCTCAGGCCACGCCAACCAGGCCAGGATACAAACCTTCCCGCTGGCAAACGGCACCACATCGATCACCTCCGCAGAGATAGACAAGGTTTTCAACCCCGAGGTCGAAACAGTATACGCTGCTGACGTTGTGGAGGTTGCCCGTAGCTTCGGATGGTTCAACGGAACAGATGCAAACTTCAGCTTCAGTGACGTTTATGCTCCTGTCGATTTCAGTGCTGCCCGCTTCTGTGATGCACGCGTATGGTCAGGATTCAACAAGGTCAACAGCACAATGGGCGAGTACCTCAACTATGCCATGGGATATGAACTTGAGAACAGGATGCCTCTCTGGATCAAACCTGACAACAAGCTCAGCCTGGAAGATGTAATGGGACTGATGAGGGACTATTACCAGGGCACCCCCATGGACATGACCAAAGACGTCGGTGCAGGTCCCTATGCAAATACGGTCAGATGGAGACCGATGAGCTGGAAGGTTGACGGCAAAAGCTACCTGCATGAAAGGGCCATTTCGACCCAGCAGACAGGATTCTCGTTTGTCACCCAGAGCCGCTCCTGGCTTCCCGATCCCGTCGGTGGTATAATCTGGTTCGGTGTCGATGACACCTACTACACAGTCTATACTCCGATGTACTGCGGGATTACAGCTGTTCCACATTCATTTGCGGTGGGCAACGGTGATATGATGACATACAGCGCTGATGCCGCTTTCTGGGTTTTCAACGAGGTGACCAATTTCGTTTACAGCAGGGCAAGCGTAATGACACCCGAGCTTCAGGCCAAACAGCAGGAACTTGAAAGGAAGTACATGTCAGAGACTGCTGAGATTGATGCCAGGGCTGCAGAACTGTTTAACAGCACAGCTAAAGGTGCTGCAAAGAAGGGATCCGAACTGATTACAGGTTATTCGGTCACTGCCGGCGACAATACTGTAAAGGAATGGAGGGAGTTATACAAACACCTCTTTACCAAATACATGGATGGCAACATTAAAACCCGTCGCCCTCTCCCTGCAGACCATAAATACATCGCTCCGGAAGTTAAACAACCCGGTTACCCGCAGGAATGGCTCATGAGAATCGTCCTGGATGCCGGCGACAAACTCAAAATGCCTGACAGCGCAGGTCACTGATCTTTACTGCAATTGCAATAAATTATTTGCAGATAATAAAAAATAATTTGTACCTTTGCGTCCTGTTTTAAAAGAGTAAAGATCATATAAACATATTTGCGCGATGGACTTAATGAAAGTAGTAGAAAAAGAGTTTGCCTCCGGAGTCGAGTTTCCGAAATTCAGGGCAGGCGACACTGTAACGGTACACTATAAGATCAAGGAAGGTAACAAGGAGAGGATAC
>CAZOHL010000005.1:0-55227 GCA_964579645.1 uncultured Rikenella sp.
AACACGTCTGACTCTGGATCAGAAAAGTTCAGGTTCGAGCCCTGACGGAGCAACAGGAAGCCGCACAACAATGCGGCTTTTTTGTTTATATGGAAGGGCTGACCTGGTATGCCCTGTGATTATTGACCGGCATAAATGATTGAAAAAATACCCAGCAGGAAAAGGATAAACATTACCGCGAGCTTTGAATTTGTCCCTTTAGGAGAATTTTTGAATTCCTTCCAGATAAATACGCCCCACAGAGCAGCGACAAGAGTAGCTCCCTGCCCCAGTCCATAGGATATGGCAGCTCCGGCTTTACCGGCAGCAACAAGATTGAAGGAATTTCCGATACCCCATATAATCCCTCCCAGTATACCAACAAGGTGGATGGAAAACTTCCCGCTGAAATAAGCCTTATAATTGGTCGGTTCACCACTTATCGGCTTCTTCATCGCAATTGTATTGAAAATAAAATTGCTTAAGAAAACACCTATTGCAAAGATTACAGCGGCAGTATAAGGCGTCATCATCCCCACGGCCGGCGACTCAAAATTTTCGAGATCCATGGAAGCGGCAACAAACCGGTAGAAAAATGACATTAATAATCCTGCCAGGATTGAAATTATAATGCCTTTACTCGTTACTTTCTGATCTCCGGATGCTGTTTTCTTATATGCAAGAGCATTTACTATTATAGCCAGTGTAACCAGCCCTACACCCAAAAACAGGAATAGAGGATCGCCCTTTTGCGAACCGATGTAATTAATAATTACACCCAGCACCAGGGCTAATCCAATCCCGACAGGGAAAGCCACTGACATTCCGGCAACTGCAATTGCAGCAGATAACAGGATATTGGCAAGATTAAATATTACACCACCAAGAAATGCACTCCCGATATTTGAGATGTCAGCCTGCATAAGATCAGGTATGAAGCTCCTGCCTGCTGCTCCAATACTTCCCAGTGTAAATGCATTTATCAGTGAGAACAGTAATACCCCGATTACATAATCCCAATAGAACAACTCATATCGCCAGGTCTTTCCGGCCAGTTTCTGTGTATTTCCCCATGAGCCCCAGCAGAGCATTGTAATGAAACACAGAAGAATCGCAAAAGGATAACTAGATACTATGTACATGTCTTTTCAATTTTGTAAAAGATTGCTTTATATTTTGTTACATAATTTATCGTGCAAAGTTCTTCATGGCATGATGTCTTTCCTGCAAAAACTCATTGACCTCTTTTTCGGTTGGTATTGAAGGCTGTGCTCCCAATCTTGTAACACAGATTGCAGAAGCAGCCGTGGCAAAAATCAATGATTGCTCCCAACTGTTACCACGGCCAAGCTGAGCTGCCAGAGCACCGCAGAATGTGTCTCCGGCACCAGTAGTATCAACCGTATTTACTTCAAAGGATTGTATGACAAAATGATGATTTTGGTCTTTCATTATGCACCCTCTCTTGCCTAAAGTCAGCACAACAGATTTTACCCCAAGCCCCAGCAACCTTGAAATTATTGCATCCTCACCCAGTTTGTCAATCTTTTCTCCTGCTATGAATTCGGCCTCTGTTTCGTTTACAACCAATATATCTACAAAGTTAAGGATATCCGCCTCCAATCTGCAGGCAGGAGCTGCATTCAGTATTACCGTCTTACCTGCACCGGAAGCCACCTGACATAAGGTTCTTACTGTTTCATACGGAATTTCCATCTGCATAAGGACGATATCTGAACTGACAATCTCCTCCTTCCTTTTAATCAGGTTGTCAGGAGTGAGTTTTTTGTTGGCGCCAGCTATTATAACTATGCAGTTCTCCCCGTTATCATCAACCCAGATCTGGGCAGTACCAGAGGGACTGTCGTCAATAATGAATGAGGAATCTGCATTCAAACCCTGTTTTTGATAGTATTTCAAAGTGTTTTCACCATTTGCATCATTCCCGAGGCAGGTAATGAATTTGACGTCTCCTCCCAGCTTGTGAGCGGCCAATGCCTGGTTTGCACCTTTGCCTCCCATTGCCTGTAAAAAACTTTTCCCCTCAACTGTTTCACCTGCCACCGGAAACCGATCCAACCTTACGACCAGATCTGTATTTGAACTTCCTACTATCAGAATTTTATTCATGTTAATACTTTTATCAATAATATTCGTCTCAACGTATCTGTTTCACTCAATAATTGCGGCAAATCCACCACCCTTTGCCATTTTTATGGTTAATGTGCCGTCTTTATCTGCAGTCTCATCATAAAGCCTGAAATCCTTGCCCTCTTTAAAGGCATTTTCGCCATCAGCATGGATTATAATGGATTTATGATCATTTATTGCAGGTGGTAGCTTAACCTTCAGTTCGCGAGGCTCATCTCCGTTAAGCCCTCCCACATACCAGGTTTTGCCTGACCTGCGGGCCACCACAAGGTATTCTCCTATTTTCCCCTCCAGTGGTATGGTTTCGTCCCATGTGGTCGGAATCCTGTTTATAAATTCAAAACTTGGTGTATTCTCCTCATATTTAGTCGGACTGTCAGACAGCATCTGAAGCGGACTTTCATAAACTATATACATTGCAACCTGATGGCTGCGGGTTCCCTGGCTACCAGGCTCTTTATGGTTTGCATGAAAGGTTTCAGCCTGGGCATTTAACATGGCTCCCGGCGTATAATCCATTGGCCCTGCCCACATCCTGAGATAGGGAATAATAAGATCGTGCGTGACAGTTGCACGAGTGCTCCACTTATTATATTCCAATCCTATGACTCCTTCATAAGTCATTACATTGGGATATCTCCTTGTAATTCCGAGACATGGATACACTCCGTGGAAGTCAACAAGCAGATGATGTTCAGCCGATTTTTGAGCCACCTGGTGCAGGAAATTGACCATCCGGGCATCGTTCCGATCCATGAAGTCAATTTTTACACCTTTTACACCCCATTTCCCAAAAGTGTCAAAAGCCTGTTCCATCTGCCTGTCGACATTTATCCACTTCGCCCATAAAATTACCCCTACTCCCTTCTCCTGAGCGTGTTTACAGATCGCCGGGATGTCAACTTCCGGATTTAATTCGAGCAGATTATCCCGTGCCGACCAGCCTTCATCAATAAGTATATATTCAATTCCGTACCGGGCGGCATAATCAATTAAATAATCATATGTTTCGGTGTTGATTCCTGAAACAAAGCTGACATTATATATGTTGCGATCGTTCCACCAGTCCCACAATACTTTACCGGGTTTTACCCAGGAAAAATCAACGCCCGGAGATTTCTCATCAGACAATACGTAAAGCAGGTCGCTTGACAGAATGTCTGAGTCTTTCTCAAAAATCCCCATCACTCTCCAGGGGAAACTCCTGTTCAGGTTTGTTTCCACCAGGAAGTTTTCCCTCTCGGCAGCATATAATTTATTGCCATCTTCCAGGAGTTCTTCATTTAAGGGATAATATGCAAAGAGACCCTTAAATGATTTACCTGCCGGTTGCAGATACATACCCGGATAATTAACAAGGTCGGCCTCAGCCAATAATATCTTACATGACCCGGCACGAACCATTACCGGTGTGATGGAAAGCCTGTCATCAGGTAATTCTTCAATTGTTTTGATTGTGTAATCTTCTTCAAACCAGTTCTGCAGCTTATCAGTAAGTAAAGTATATGTTTCATAATTCTCCGGAAAGTTATAACAGACAGTTTCCCTGTAAACCGGTTTGACCAGGTTCTTCCTTCCTGAAAAGCGATATGCAATTCCATCATTATAGGCTCTGAATTCCACCCGGAAATCTTTATATGTCAGGATCAACTTATTATATTGATCTGATGCCGTTTTATACTTTCGGGGAACAGTGTATACAATTGTGTCATTTATGAACTGTCTGTCAACCCTCAGAACTTTTGAACTTATTCCCCAGTTTGCTTCCCCCACTTTCATCGATAAAGGGGATCTTTCAAGAATTGTCACGTCATTGTGCTTTACTGAGTAGGATAAATCTCCATCAGTAAAAATCCCGACTGTGTTTTTACCATCCGGAGAAACCAGGACCTGATTTTGTGAGTAACCAGGAAGAACCGTTATGCACAGTATAAGGATTTCTAAAAAGTATTTCATGATACCAACCTCAGTCTAGTCTTTTAATATTTTGTTTGTCAGTTCAATGTAAAATTGTGGCAATGCCTTATTCATCCACACTTCGTATTTTTCCGCATCCTCTCTTTCATAGAGATGGAAGTTTCCTTTTTCACAAAATTCATAAGTAAACAACCCGGACTCCTTCACCTTCAAAGTACAAGGGCGCAGATTCTCTTTCAAAATGACATCATCACTGTTTACCTGCCATCCGGGCATTATTGAATACTCTCCATTACTTCGTTCAGTCAGCTTAAGCCCTGCAACCTGCATCCATATCGCAGTCTCCCACGTGCGATGTGGCCGGTCGAAGATTGATTTGTCTGCAGCGAATGCACTGTCAAGAATTGCCAGATATCCGGCCTTTATCTCCCTGTCCAGAGCATATTGTATGTAGTTCTTCAGTTTGTCAGGGTATGAATTGACAAAACTCAGGCTTGACAGAAGGTAAAAGGTATTACTGTTATCTTTTACAAAGGCATTGAACTTCGATTCATCTTCCTTTTTTACCTCCCCTGCTGCGCAAGGATATATATTAACCGGCAGGTCTGACTCCATCACCGATACAAATGCGATTGTATCAAGGGCCACATTCCATTCAAGAAAACCGTGATGATTATTACTTGTACCTGCCGAAATATGTATCTCTTTAACTTTGCTTTTCAACAGATCATGGTATCTGTTGTTAGCCACCGCGAGAATCCTTAAAGAACCGAATGAAACCAGTGTAACAGGCTCCGGTGATTGCTCAAGGATTTCTTTCAGGAGGTCGAGTCCCTTGGTTTCATAGTCTGAAATGTATTCCATTTTATCATTTTTACATTTCATAGGAGAGAAAGGGCCCACTCCGTAAGGAACATTACGTTTGAAAATATAATTAAGCTGTTCAATTGCAGAGTAACCAGGGTCACGGGGGCCGTCTTCATCCCTGTATAATCCCTTGCCGGCGTTCGTTGCAATCTTCTTCCTGAATTCATTATGGCAATCCAGCAGAACAGCCTTTAATTCTATCCCCGGCAGTATGTAGGCGTTAATCAGATCCAGATTGTCTCCCACGTCCTGGGCAGGGGAGTATAAATCAGTAATGACTATCACAGGCTTTTTGCCATCGATAGAAGAACCCTGTGCAAAGGCAAAAGGCAAAAGGCATAAAACCAGCAACCCCAATTTTGACTTATAATCCCCTGGCATTGAATAAATACTTCTAACCTTCGTCACGGCTGTCTATCTGTCAGTGACAGCGTTAACAAGTGAGGATGTAATTAATTCCTTATTTGAGTCATCGAGAACCAGGAAGTGATGCATTCCACTCTCATCCGGAGAAAATATGCTGTTTCCTTTTTCATCAATAGAAATTTTTCCCTTAGGTGATAGCCGGAAGTACTCCTTTTCAGGTTCAGCCACAATAAGTACTGAGGTCAGGTCCCAGGTAGGTCTGTCATATGGCATTTCTCCCCATTTTGAATAGGAAATACACAATGGATTCTTTACCTTATCGGGAAAGTCTTCCTCTATACTTTTGTTTGGATATGGCACTGCAATTCCTATTTCGAAACCACTGGCAATTACCGGAACCGGGCACTGGGAGAACATAACCTGTGCTGATTTCAGGTCTGTTATAATGTTCCATTCAGGGAACGGCTCGTTGCCGTAATTGCCCCCCATGACAGAAACGAGTTTTACCTTTTGCTTCATCAGATCGATTCCGCTTAACATGCTGTATTCGTCAGCTTCAGATTCAATCAGCCGGCAAATATTGGTTTCAGGTCCGACAACAACCAACACAACGGAACTATCAGGTTGTTCCGACAGAATCTTTCTGATCATCTTAAATGCAACCGTTATGCTGTCAGCCAGGGACCGCTTCGGATTGAGGACTTTTTCACCGGCATATGTTGCATCCAGTGTCGGCCTCAGGTAATTTCCCTCTTCCGGGGTGGCCCCGTTATATACATACCCTAAATTTATATCCGGCAAAGAGTTAAAGTTGCAGAAACCGTCGATATATTCTATTGCAAGAGGATGTGCCTTGCTGATGCTTATCCCCAGTAAATTCATTTCACCTCTCCTGTGATAATTCAGAATCATCTGCAAAGCGAGGACATCATCAATATCATTCCCGAGATCGGTGTCAAAAATGACCCTGACGGGTTCTGTTACTGACTGAGGTGCAGCAGATTTCTCTGACGACTTGCCCTGCCTGCCACAGAAAGTAAAAAGCACAACACAGGCTACTGACAGGACTATTGTTCTAAACGTCATGTCTTATTTTTTAATTGAATACTTCAGAGACTTGTCACTTTGGATGTCATAGAACATGGAGGGATCAAGCGTAAAGTTTTTTATCCTGCGTCCTACGCCGATAAACCCTACAGGATGGACGCCTCCTTCAAAATAGTTTGTATTGGCAAAGCGCAGTGAGGGAGCCATACCGGCAGGATCCAGGATGGAAACAGCTATAATATATTTCCCTGGTTTAACGTTTGCGCTGATCTCCAGGGATTCACTAATGTTATAAACAGGAGGCCCCTCCAGATACCGGTTTTCAGTTACGCTCCAATTCTCACCGGGCATCCATTGTGAGATTTTGACCTTCTCCAGGACTTTACCCCAGACCTTTTCGTGGGTTTTGCTGTCAAGCAGACTTATTTCCACAGGCCAGTCATAATAAAATGGCGATGAACCCTGATTGGTCAGCTGAAAACCAATATTAAAAGACTCACCACAATCAACCTGCCCCGGATAGTCAAAGGATGATAAAACAAACCTGTACCCCAATGATCTCTGAAGCAAATCAGCATGAGGAATAAAACCGGGGTCATTGAAATCAGCCCATGTTATTCCTCCCAGGTGGTTACAGTGCAAATTCCTGATTTGCTCAATAACCAATTGTCTTGTGGAATCATCCTTAACACAATCCTCAAAGCTTTTGAATCCTTTGAGACCCAGGCTTCCCCAGTTCCACGTAATCTCACCTCCGATCGGCTGTGTTTTCCACCTGTCGGCAAGCTTGAGCATTTCATTATATCCCCTGTCGATCTCCTGGTCTATTGACCATGAATCCCAATATATGCCGAATTGATAGTCCCTGAACTCATATGCATAGCGGACCATGACCTTCTTGTTTTTAAATGCTTCCGTAAATGCATCTCCAAGAACTTTTTCGATGCCGGGCAGCCATGTCCTGCCGGCAACATGAACCGGTTCATCATGAGGAGGCCAGTAGGTTGAAATATCGGGATCATGATGCTCGCCCCATTCACCTATTATTCCCATTTCGACATACGCAACCCGCGGGTCATTGTCCCATGCCTCTCCAATTTTTCTGACCAGGTTACTTACCCTTTCGGGGAACTCAGGAGCAAAATACCCGCCTTTGATTGGTGTTGAAATATCTTCAGGATCAACCATTGCTCCCACTGACCCGGGAATTTGTTTGTATGGCGAGTCATATTCAGGAAGCATATCCGAAGGCCAGTGAGATCCGTTCATATCGTCAGGATTATCCGGATCTTTGTCTCTTCCCCCATGCCATGGTTCAACCCAGACGACATACACCCTTGGAATAACCTTCATATTGACGTCTTCAACTCCTTCCCAGCGGTGGTTGCTGTAATCAACTATCTTTTCAACCCCATCCGAAGCGGTGTTTTCAAGCATATTCCATTGCATGTATTCCTTTACCATGGTTCCGTAGGGAAATGGATATTCCTCCCGCATTTTATCCACTCCGGGACTGAAAAACTCCCTGAAACCTTTCATCGGATTTCGAAAGGCGCTATTATACTCTTCAAGTGAAACGGACACGCCTTCCTTTGAAACAGAAACGCTGTACTGCCCCAGAACACCTGGTTCGGGAATAAGAGCAAGTACCAGGATCCATAAAATAAACGGATTCTTCATTTACTGGAAATCACGTATTTAAGTGTTACGTCGTTTACGATATCATCAAACAGCTTTGAGTCGAGGCGATATTCATCCAATTCCTGTCCGACGCCTATGTAACCCATAGGATGCCTTCCTCCCTGGAAATAATTCCTGGTGGCAAAACGAATTGAAGGAAGCATTCCCGCCGGGTCAAGAATAGCGATGGAGACAATATATTTTCCATTACCAATACCGGAATCAACTGTTAACTTCCTTGTAACTGTAAAGGTCTCTGCCTCTTCCTCATAAGCTTTCAGAGAGGGATTCCATTTATCGCCGGGCATCCAACCGGTTATATTCACATCAGAAAGGATTGTTGACCAGACCGGCTTATGGGTTGTGGCATCAAGAAGTGAAATCTCGACAGGCCAGTTATAATAAAACGGAGACGACCCTGTATTGACGACGCTGAACGAAACCTCGAACGGGACACCCGGGACTATTTTCTTTTCATAATTGAATGATTTAAGAACAAAATGATACCCAAGGATTTTCTGAATCTGAGAAACGTTGTTTATAAATTCCTTTTTGGAAAAATCGGCCCAGGTAATCCCGCCAAGATGGTTGGTATGCAGTGTCCTGATCTGGTTTATTATAAGATTTCTTGTCCCTTCATTTGCAACACAATCTTCAAAGCTTCTGTATCCAGCGCTGTACAGGCTTCCCCATCCCCAGGTAATCTCACCTCCCATCGGTTGCGTTTTCCATCTGTCGGGATTATACCTGAGTATTGAATTATAACCCCTTTCCGTTTCCTCGTCAATAGCAAAAGAGTCCCAATAGTTACCAAACTGATAATCCTGAAAATCATAAGCATAGCGAACCATGACCTTTTTATTTTTGAAAGCTTCCTTAAAAGCATCACCCAGGACTTTTTCGATACCCGGGACCCAGGTTCTGTTATCAACGTGATATGGTTGATAAATTGGTTTCCAGAATGTTGAAATGCAGGGATCGTGGTGTTCCCCCCATTCGCCGATCAGCCCCATTTCCACATAAGCAACCCGTGGGTCATTATCCCATGCCTCACCAAGCTTCTTTACAAGCTTTTGCATACGCTCTGCAAAATTGGGATCAAAATAACCCCCGGTGCTCGGGGTGTCATTGTTATCAGAGCGCACCTCGGCAGGAAAATCACTGGGCCAATGCCATCCGTTCAAATCATCAGGATTATCAGTATAGGTGTTTTTCGGATACCCGCCCTCATACTCTTCCATCCAGACGATAAAAGGCCTGGGAATAACTTTCATATTTATGTCTTCGACTCCCTCCCAGCGGTGGTTGCTATATTGAATTACCTTATCAACGCCATCAGTTTCAATATTTTCCATCATATTCCACTGCATGTACTCTTTAATGATTGATCCATATGGCAGCGGATATCCGGAACGCTTTGTATCATACCCCGGGCCAAAGTATTCCCGCAATCCCTTCATGGGATTGCGGAAAGCTTTGACATATTCGAACGGAGTGACATAAACCACATCGCCCTTCACCTCTGTGTCCAAAACAACCGGGATGGGTTCCTCACCCCTCTCTGTACATCCGGTGAGAAAAAATGCACTTAAGACACCAACAATTATTATTCTCAGTAAACAGTTCATCTGTATTTCAATAACCGCTGTTCTGATCTCCTTTCATCGCATCATTGGCATCTATCGCGACCTGCGGAATCGGATAGACTGTAGCCTGATTGGGGCCGATAGTGATACCCAATCCGGGGTACGCTGCCTGGACCTGATCATTGAGTTTCCCAAAACGAATTAGGTCAAAGCGGCGATGACGTTCACAGCAAAGCTCATGTAGCCTTTCTTTCAGCAACACATCGGAGAAGGCGCTGACAGAAAGCCCGTCATTTGCAGTAATATCTGCCAATCCGGCCCTGCTGCGGACTTCATTCAGATAGTCATACTTTTTACCTGAAGCATCGTTAAGATTGTTCAGGGCTTCGGAAGCCATAAGGAGAACATCAGCATACCGGATATATATATAATTCAAATCATCGTCTTCAATCTGATTTCCATAATTTGCATCATAATACTTCTTTATAGCCGGAGGATTCTGAACTATCCCCTTGTATTCTGTCCAGAAGAATTCAGTTTTGCGTTTGTCATTATTCTCATATGAATCGTAAAGATACCGGGTAGCTCCAAAGCCGCCCCAGCCGAATCCGCCTGCGGTCGGGCCGCCACCGCCCCGCGGACCCCAATATGAAGATTGCAGGCTGCCCTCAAGACCCCAGTGGCCAGAATGGCTCCATTGAACTTCAAAAATGTTTTCATAGTATTCATTTTTGTGCTCGGGAGAGAAAATATCGGCATAGTTGCTATAGAGATGGAATTTGCCGATTACCTTGTTTAATGCATTTATCGCCTCTGATGATTTACCCCACTGCAGGTAAATTCTTCCTAACAGGGCATTGGCTGCATAGCTTGTTGCCCGACCCTTATCCTCATTTGCAGTCCATGTTTCAGGCAGATTATCAGCTGCAAATTGCATGTCACCTGTAATCAGGTCATACACTTCATCAACAGACTCACTGCGCGGTTTTGAGATTTCATTTTTATCGATTGAGGATGATGTCCATAATGGTACTCTGCCATACATGCGGACCAGTTCAAAATAGAATGTACCACGCAAGAATCTGGCCTGGGCAATCAATGAGGTTCTTTCTTCACTTGTAACCGAAGCATCTTCAGGCATATCTAAGATTATATTGGCACACTTTATCCCTTCATAACAAAACACATAATGGTTATAAAGAAATGGATGCTCTGCCGTATAAGTATAATACATAAGTTCAACATAGGCTGCCCAACTCAGGTCAAACGGCTGTGCCTCATCAGTGCCAAACTCACCCAATACAATCGGGAACTTTTCTCCTGTCACCTCCTGCAGTTTTGCATAGGCTGCAATGAGTGCTGCATCCCAATCATCTGCTGACTGGAATGAGTTTTCCGGCGTTATGGAGCTTTTAGCATTCTCCTGAAGAAAGTCTTCACATGATGTCACTATGAAAACCAGGGCCATGCTAATTATGACATATATTAATTTTTTCATAATCATATTTTTAGCTGTTTGAAATCACATTCAAAAGTTAACTGAAATTCCTCCAAGGGTTGCCCTTGATCCGGGGTAAGCATTGGATTGCTGAGAAGCCTCAACATCGTAACCAGTATACCTGGTAAAGGTGTACAGATTCTGAACTGAGATAAAGCCACGGATACTGGATGCTTTAAGACTGTTTGACCATCTCTGCGGAAGCGTATACCCTAATTCAATATTCTTAATCCTTATGTATGCTCCATTCTCAAGGTTGGCATCAGTCCCATCACCATTTGAATAGGAACTTCCAATTCTCGGAGCCGGGTATTTATTGGTTGGACGGTCCTCCATCCAGTAATTATTATAATAATCAACACTCGCATTACCCCAGGTATTGTATGAATTAAGGAAGCGGAGCAGGGAGTTGTTTATGTAATAACCACCGGCATAATTAATGAAAACGATAAGGTCAATATTTTTGTATTTAAAGGTATTCGTCAAACCACCAAAATAGGCAGGAGTACTTCTTCCACAGAATTCTCTGTCATCACTGTTGATCTGATTATCCTCTTTGAGATCCGATATTTTCCTGTCACCAGGTTCTGCATTGTATACAGAGGCTTCGGAAGCTTCACTAACCTGCCAGATACCATCGGCTTTCAACAGATAGAATTCTCCCAATGAATGTCCTACAAAAATGCTTTTATTAATATCGGTCTTACCGTCATAAAGCTCGACTACATTGTTTTTATTATGTGTGATGTTAAATGAGGTAATCCATTGAAAATTATTGGAATTGACATTTACTGAGTTGATTGTAAATTCAATGCCCCTGTTATCAAGAACCCCCACATTGGTAAGAGATGACTGATAGCCGGATTCAAGAGGCAATGTCACCGACCAGAGTAAATCCGTTGAACGTTTGAAGTAATATTCAACAGTACCTGCAATCCGATTCCCGAAGAACCCGTAATCAAGTGCCACATCAAGCTGTTTGGATTTCTCCCAGGTCAGGTTTGGATTGCTGATGGAGGTGTAGGTTGCTCCGGTATAAAGGTTACCATCAAATACATAGTTGTTATTCTCACCTCCTCTTGAAACCAACGCTGAGTAAAGATATTCACCTATGTTCTGGTTACCTAGCATCCCAAGGCTGACCCTCAACTTAAGGTTGTTAATCTTTCTGAGATCAGACATGAAATCCTCCTCCGAAATCCTCCAGGCAGCGGCTAAAGAAGGGAAATATCCCCACCTGTGATTGGGTGCAAATTTTGAAGAACCATCGGCCCTCATTGTAAACGTCAAAAGGTAACGTTCTCCATAGTTATAATTTGCACGGGCATAGAATGACGCAAGAGTAGAAGCTGTGGCATGAGATGCGTCCGGGCCGAAATCACTTCCTCCTCCGAGATTGTAGTATCTTGTTATCGGATCAACACCTTTTGCCTGGGCGAAAGAATACTGATAATCATTTTTCGAAGCTGAGAACCCACCCATTACATTTATTCTATGTTCATTGAATTTATTGTCATAGGTTATGGTATTCTCAGTCTGCCAGTAACGGTTCTTTGCGTTTGATATTTTTGCCACTCCCTCCTGGGAATAGTGTTGTCCCATACGAGGATCCTCATACTCATCCGTCAGTGAGTATACCAACTGGCCGGAATTATTCGATTTGATTTTCAAGTGTTTGACAGGTTCAAATTCCAGGAAAAATGAACCATTGAAATTAGACCTCTGTGTAGTGCGATCCAACAGGTCAACTATAGCCACAGGGTTTGCCTTTGTATTAAGGAATCCGTCAAAATAATCCCCATCCGTATCATAAATCGGTGCTGTGGGTTGGGAAGATACAGCACTGTACATTGTTCCATAGAGCTCATCTGACTCCTCGTTTATATTCTTAATCTTGGATTCCATAAAGTTGAACCTGACTCCAAGAGTTATCCAATCATTGAGTTTGCTGTCATTATTATAACGCGCTGTCAGCCTGTTGTACCACGAGTTCTTCACAACACCTTCATGGTCATAATAATCAATCCCAAGGAAATGGGTTGACTTCTCGCTTCCACCTGAAAAGGATGCGTTATAATTCTGGAAATTGCCCGGCTGGGTAACTGCGTTTTGCCAGTCTGTCGTTTCTCCACGCGATAATTGCTGTAATTCAGCTGTGGTCCATGTATAGCTTTGCCCGGACAAATTAACAAGATCATAATATTGTTGTGAATTCATCAGGTCCATCTTATTCATCATACTGATAAGGCCTCCCTGGGCATTAAATGACACCCTTGTTTTTCCAAGGGAGCCGCTTTTTGTGGTAATAAGGATAACTCCATTGGAACCTCTGTTGCCATAAATAGAGGCCGAAGAAGCATCTTTCAGGATTTCAATTGATTCGATGTCACCTGCAGCAATATCACCCAAGGAAGCAGGAATTCCGTCAACTATTACAAGTGGAGCATTGCCAGCATTTACCGATCCTCTTCCCCGTATTACAATTGAGGCATCAGCACCAGGTTTTGAACTGGGTTGAGTAACCTGTACCCCTGCAGCCATCCCCTGAAGTGCATTGCCGACCAGTCCGACTTTTGTATTCTTAAGGTCATCAGACTTTACAGAGGCTATTGAACCGGTCAGATCACTCTTCCTTGTGGTACCATAACCAACCACGACTACAGCGTCAAGTTCATAGTCATCCGGAATCATCTTTATATCAAGTGTGCTTTGACCATTATATTGTAACTCCCTGGAGATCATTCCTATGAATGAATAGACCAATACATCCTTATCAGCCACAGATATTGAATATCTGCCATTCGCATCTGAAGCAACGCCATTCTGGGTTCCTTTTACAATAATTGTAACCCCAGGCAGAGGATTGGATTCAAAATCAGTTATTGTACCGGAAACTTTATTCTGGGCAAGGCTGACAGATAAGCTTCCTATAAATAACAAAAGTGTTAAAATATATCTTTTCATAACTATATTATATTGAAGTTTAACAAATTAGACTAAAACCGGCGGATTGGCCTTGCTGCTATTACCCAAACATCGCAGGGGGCTGCGCCAGTCACCAAATTTGTGGACTCCCAGAAATTCACGTAATAGTAAGCCCATGCCCAGTTTGAACCAGGAAAGACAGAAGAAGTCCAATAATTTTCTGCGGATACAAATGCATAGGGACCTGGTAAAGAAGACCTGTAAAGGAACAACTCTTTCATCTCATCAAATGAGCCTAGGAACCAGTCATCATATACTATTCCGCCAACCTCAATGCTATAGTTATCACAAAGTTCTGCCGTGGTCGGAGGGGTTGAATTTCCAGCACCACGCCATGCGGCAATACCCTTGACAAGAATGTTTGTATTCTCCTTACCGGCATAGATTGCTTCAGAGGTACCGGTAGCATATGGTACCACCTGTATGCTGGGGCCAAAGGTCTGTGTATTTCCGGCATTTGCAGGCGCCACTATCAGACCATGAGCCCCTCCGTCAGAAACGTAGAATACAACACCGCCCCCAGCCTGACTGCCAAGCGTAAGCGGAACTATCATATTTCCAACAGAGCATGTCTTTCTGCCCCGGATAACAGTAAGGTTGTTTATTCCATAACAACCACCGGGTACTGTAACAGTAATTCCGGTTGCGGATAAAATGGCATTTGCATTGAAAACAACCCCCGTGGGATAGTAGCCGGATCCAAATCTTACTATGTCTCCTGTCTCGAATCCTTCACCTGCGATAGTTATTTCTTCCCCTGGTGATGCAGACGGAGGTACAACAACGTTACCCAGGGTAAATACAAATGCGACAAATAGATGCTGGTTGATCACAGTTGTTAAACCTGACCGTGTAACAGATACTTCATATTCACCTCCTGCATTTGCAGGGATTTCAATTTTAATCCCAAAGTTATCAGCCGAAACAACAGAAGCTGTAAAATCTGCTTCACCTTCAAGTGATCTGCATGCCACAATGTCTTCACCAGAAAAACCTGCGCCCTCTATAAAAACGATGTTACCAGGGATAGTTTCATCCTGCAAGGGCATTTTAATATATTTCAGAATTGGAGCCTTAACCTCTCCTGTAACAATTGTAGCTTCGTATTCCTTACAACCTGATAAGGCCAGCAGGAATATAAACGAAGCAAACAAGCATTTAAGAAAATGTTTCATAGGTTTCGTTTTAATGGTTCATAATCCGGGTTATATACTTTTTTTTGAATTTCATGTACCAATTTTTTCTACTTTCATTCCCTACAAACGTAAACAAAAAATAATCTTGTACAAACGTTTGTTCATTTTTTTTTACGTTGAACACAATTTAGTTCTTCGCTAACCATTTTTTAAGGTTTCACAGGCAAAACGTTTTAATAACTGCTAAAATATTGAATTGTACTCCTTATATTTGTACAAACGTTTATACAGAAATTAAATCTGATGCAGAAAGCTAACATCACAGACATTGCTGAGATGGCAGGCCTCTCAATCACAACCGTATCAAGGGTTCTGAACGGCAAGGCCGAGCAATACAGAATTGGAAAAAAATCTCAGCAAAAAGTAAGGGAGGCGGCAAAAAAACTTAACTATGTACCAAACCACTTTGCTTCAAATCTGAGAACAGGGAAAAGCGGAACCATCGCATTAATAATCCCTTCGCTGAACAACCCATTCTTTGCCGGAATTGCAAGTGAAATAAATACTGCCGTCAGAAAATTCAACTATATCACTATTATCAGTGACAGTGATGAGAATGTAGATACCGAAAAAATGGAACTCCTTCAGCTTGCAGCCAGAAATATTGAAGGACTTATAATTGTTCCGTGCGGTGATCAATGGGAACATATGAAAGAGATTCAGGACCAGGGAATCCCGGTAATTTGTATTGACCGGTATTTTGAAGATATAGATATACCTTTCATTTCCACTGATAATTATGAAGGAGCATTTAATGCAACCAAATACCTGCTTGAAAGAGGTCATTCAAGAATAACCTGCATTCAGGGAGTCCAGGGTTCTACCCCAAACAGGCTAAGGGTTAAAGGATTTATGGATGCAATGAAGGAGGCGGGACAAGGAAATTACCTTATTACCGGAGATGATTTCACTTTTCAGAATGGTTACCTCGAGACTAAAATTCTTCTTCAACTTAAAGAACGTCCAACTGCAATATTCGCACTAAGTAACACTATTGCCATGGGCTGCATGAAAGCTCTTAAAGAAAAGAACTTACAGATACCCAAAGACATTTCATTGATAACATTCGATGACCATCCATATCTGGATTATTTGTCTACTCCACTAACCTGTGTAGAACAACCCGTTAAGGATATCAGTATAATGGCGGTAAAATTTCTTTTGTCATTAATTCAGGGAAAAAATATCGCCCAGAGCCAGGTTCTGCTTAAACCAAATTTGATTGTTAGAGATTCCGTTGGCCTACCTGGCACGTGATCATAGAAGCCCTTGGTTGTCAACCAAAAGTTGCTCTCCGGTTTTTCAATCACAGCCTGTGACGTTGCAAAATCAGGGGGTCTCAAAGAGCCGCACAACAATGCGGCTTTTTTTTTGCACCCGCAGGGCGCCCTGAGACCTTACCTCTTCAGCTCCTCGAACCCTTTCCCGTACACGCCCATGACATTTGCCACCGTGATGAACGCCTTGTCATCAATGCTCCTGATGATACGGTAAAGGTCACTTGCCTCATTCTTCCTCACAAGAGTGATTATTACCTTCTGGTTCTCCTTGCTGTACCACCCCGTGCCGTCAATGACAGTCACACCGCGGTGAAGCCTGCCGGTAATTTGATCTGCTATCAGGTCAAACTGCCTTGAAAAGATAAACACCTGCACCGACTGCCTGTTACCGGAAAGGATCGTGTCAAGGGTATATGCCTGCACAGCCATAGTCACAAAACCGTAAACCATCGTTTCAACCCTCTGCACCGGCTCCATGTCAGTAAGTATCAGGTAAGATGAACCTATTATGACCACATCACAGTAAAGGATAACCCTTCCCAGGCTTATATTCCGGTATTTGGTCACTACCATTGCAATAATATCCGTTCCTCCGGTACTGCCTCCCTGGGTAAAGATTATGGCCAGCCCCACCCCGCACAGGCCTCCGCCAATCAGGGCTGACATAAACTTCTCCTGAACCACCGGGCCGGGAATAAGGGGCTGCAGCACTGACAGCATCGCTGCGCCCAGGAGAATGCCATATATGGTTTTGATGCCGAAGCCTGCTCCAAGTATCTTCAGTCCTATTAAAATCAGTACAACGTTTATGGCGAAGTACGTGTAACCCATCGGTATGCCGGTAGCATAAAAGATTATTGCAGCAAGGCCGGATACACCGCTTCCGGAGATCTGGTGAGGCAGCAGGAAAGCGGTCCATGCAATCGAAAATATCAGCAGGCCAAAAGCCATAAGAACATAAGTCCTTACATTGTCAACAATTGTACGCATTACCATCTGAAGAGCATATTAGACTCCTCAAAGGTACACTGCGCACAAGTCACAACCAAAAGCAACAAAAATCCCGAAATGTTCACTTGTTTTTGGGACAGCACCAACACAGCATAGAAATGGATACAAAATCACCTCCCCTAAAAACTGCTTTTACACTTCCAGACAGGGAGCGGGCAGTTTGCAAAAGCCTCCTGAGACAACCGGACGACGGTTATTGAATTGTTATTACCTGATTAATTTTAATCCCTCCAAGCCATACCCTTGCCCCGTCCTGGAAGAGCTCGTCGCGCGACACCTGGAAAGAAAGCCCGGGATATCCAAATGAGGCTCTGTACTCACCAGGCTGCAAGGGTGTTTGGATTGTATATGAAAAAGTGAATACCTTCGATTCCCCCGACCCGAGCAGGGTTAACCAGTCCATGCTCCAGCTGTTCCATGGGTCAGGGGCCGAATGCTGAATATTGTCTGCAAAAACCTCATTATTGCTGTCAGGGCCATACAAATAAAGTCCGTTTGTATAAAACCTGAACAGACCCGGACCGGTTTTCTCCGGATCAAGTATGAGCAGGTCAGTCTCATCCATGTTTGTAAGTGTAAAGCTGAAGATCAGCTCGGGTCCTGCGACGGAAGCCGATACTGCAGATACTGCCAGCCCGGAATGCAAAAGATTGTGGCGCTCAAGAAGGTTTGTCAGCCTGCTGTTGTTAAGTGTCGAGTTCTGGTCATCAAACCATGATTCTATTTTCAGTGCATACCGCTGAAGTGACATTGGAAAAGTCATGATAACAGGCCCCGAAGGACTTGAACTGAGATAACCGGGCCAGAATTCACCCGAGAAGACAGGCTCTCCCCTGTCATAAAAGGCAAAAGTTCCCCTTTCAATATTATCAAGCTCACTGTGGTTTCGCGTCAAATAAAGGATGTGTGCCGAGGTATCGTAAAGGCTGATGTCATCAGCCGTAAACTCAATTTTTTCGTTTATAACGAAAATGGCATCCCTTCCAACTTTTTCACATGAGGTCAGGATGGCAAAAGCCATCATACAGGAAATAATGCAGTTCTTCATGGCCAGGCTGGGTTTGATTAGATGGTAAATTTCGCACAAATACCATGCCAGCAGGTCAGTTCTGGCCATGAAGATGATCAATCTGCTTCGGGGGGAATCCATCAGTTTCATGGCACAATCAGGGTCAAAAAAATTATTCAATTTAACTTCAAATTAACTTATGCTGAAATACCTTTGACTGGTAAACAGCCGGATTTGTTCCGCAAACAAGCACAATTATGAAAATAAATTCAATCAGGATTCAGGTCATGTCGCTGCTGGTACTTGCAGCACTTCTCATCCCCACGGCATTGATGGCCCAGGGTTCAAAGACAAATTTCACAGGCAGCTGGACATACAATGCCGCAAAGAGCGTCAGCAGCCAACCGCAGGGCCAGCCCCAGGGCCAGGGACAGCGTCCCGGAGGACCTGACCGCGGCGGTTTCGGCGGCGGAGACTTTACCGCTACCCAGGAGGGCAATCTCCTTACTGTTGAAAGGACAATGACCGGTCCCGACGGTACGGCAAGAACAACAACATCCAAATATACCCTTGACGGCAAGGAAAGCATCAATACCGCCCGCATGGGCGAAAGCAAATCTGTCGCCACATGGTCATCCGACGGAAAAAAGCTTACGATCAAAACCACCCGGACCATGAGCAGGAACGGAGAATCGACTACAATGACCTCAACCGAGGTATGGAGCCTTACCGACAGCAAAACCCTTCAGATAGAATCGACTACATCAACTCCGGGCGGTGAAAGGAAACAGACTTCGGTATACAACAAGAAATAGTTCCTGACCGGTGTACCCGGATTCCGGAACCAGAGTAAAAAGTGAACATTACCACTTGACCAGCAGGGGGATTCTGACAATCCCCCTGTTTTGTCTGTGTGTCTGACCATGCAGTTTGATATTTATGCCCCGTGATGTATCCGGGAGTTACAATTATATTTGCTTTCTGATCTGTATGAGAATCATTTCTTAAGACAACCCGGAAATGAAAAAGAAATTTGAAGTTGAAGACCCCGACCTGAATCTGAGCCCCTTCACGGGGATGACAAGAAAACATTATATTGAACTGGCAACGTATCTTCTGGAAAGAGCTTTCACACACGTAAAGTCGATGGATGATCCTCTTTCATTTCCCCTGGTGCCCGGGAAGAGCTACCCCCAGGAGGGATCGCCCGCCTGGCGCTTCCGCTCCCTGGAGTTCGAGGCGCTGGAGAGAACATTCACACTTGCCGGTCCGCTCATTCACATCAACCCTGACATGGAAATAAATGGCATCAGGCTGCGCGACTACTATAAGCTTCACCTGTACAATGCCCTGACGCCTGGTCACCCCAATTCACTGCCGCTGCCGGAGGAGTTGCCAGACGCCACCTACCAGTTCACCTGCGAGTTCGGGGGCCTTTTCAAGACCCTTCTGCTGATGCCTGACACCCTGTGGTCAGCATTCTCACAAAAAGAGAAGGATGAGATGGCGGTTACAATATCAAAATGGGGACATCACCGGACCACACAGAATAACTGGCGCATCTTCAACATCATAACCCTCTCTTTTCTTAAGAAATATGGCTACACGATCGATGATGACCTGCTTAAGAGCCATATCCTGTGGGTGGCATCATACCACTCCGGAAACGGCTGGTACCTCGAGCAGACATACAACTATTATTCGATAAGCCTTTTCATAGTTTATACAACCATCTGGAACAGGGCCTTCGGCGATGAGTACTACCCCGAACTGGCTTCAGTCATAGAACGGTCGGCGCAGAAGCTGATGGAATCAATCACCTCGTTCTTCGGACGCGATGGTTATGTAAACATGTGGTCAAGGAGCATCTGCTACAGGACATGGGTCTCAGGCGCTTTCCCTGTGGCCCTTATGCTGAATGACACCGGCCTCATCGATCCCGGATTTGCGCGCCGTCTATGCTCCGGTTCACTGCTGCAGTTCACCGGACGTGAGGATTTTTATTACAATGACATACCCAGCCTGGGTTTCTACGGCCGCAGGGAATATATGGTCCAGAACTACAGTTGCCCTGCCAGCCCTTTTTTGATGTTTCTTCCCTTCATCTGCCTTGCACTGCCTGAAGACTCGCCATTCTGGACCGCCCGGGAGAATGAGGGTTTCTGGCCGGATCTGAAGGAGCAGCCCAAAGTGACCGTACTTGAGAACCCCGGCCTGGTGCTTGTCAATCACGGTAAGACAGGGGCTTCGGAGATTTTGCCCGGAAAGGTCTTTTATGATGATCCCAACTACTCGAAACTGGTATATAACACCCACTTCCCGTGGGAGGATCATGACCGGCAGGGGGGCACTTCTATGGAGTACAGCTTCAGGAGCCTTGATCCGCGTGACGTAAGGGGTGAGGATGTCAACTTTTACCTCACTGGCGCCACACTTAGCAACACCGCCGAGCAAAGCAGATACTTCTCGACCTCTCAGAGCATGGTATTTAACGGTGTCCGCGAAGGCGTCATCTACCGCCAGGCCCTGATGAGGAGGCCTCCGAACAACGGTGTTGGCTACATTATTGACCTTGCAGACATAATTATCCCCGGAGGGGTGATTCGGGTTGACCGTTCAAGGATGGCTTTCGAACATGAGCTGACGCTGGGCCACTTCGGTCTGCCTCATACCGGCGGCAGACCGGCAGAAGTAAAAAGCTTCACCGAAGGCCGCAGGATGGTCATCACGGGATCAATAAAAGGAAGACGCGTTGCCCTGATAACCTATTCAGGCTGGGACAGCATCAACAGCCTCACGCACACTAATTGCAATGCCGAGGCTGATGACAGCACGGTGATTTACGCCAGAAGGAAGCGTATCGGGAAGAACCCTGCGATGGAGCTTATGATATCTGTCCTTCTGCACCGCACCGATGATGGTATGTGGAGGCCCGAAGAACTTGATCCGGTAAAAGAAATCAGGATAATGGATGTCACTCCGGCATTCTCGCCGCTCGGGGCCGAAATAACCCTGCGCGACGGGACGCTTTACAAAGTGTATTTTGAAGAGATAGACGGCAACCGCCGGTGGTGATACTGCCCGCCGCAAGTCGGACACCTGACGATGAAGTTCGCAATCTGCCCGCCGCAAGTCAGACACCCGGCGATGCAGGTCAGACACTTCCCAACTATGCCAATGACAGCATCCGCTAGCCGAACAGGCTCAGGCTCAGCAGTATGAGCGGCAGTGTCAATACGCTGAAAATGGTTGACACAAAGACATTTGACGTTGCAGTGCCATCATCTTCGCCGAGTATGTTCACCATTATAACCACATTGACCATACAGGGCATGGCTGCCTGCATCAGCATCACCGAGACCACCTCCTTGCGCAGAATACCCGGAAACAACAGGTTGAAAAGAATAAACAGTCCCAGGAGTATGAAAGGCACCAGCAGAAGCCTGTTGAACGACAGAAGGTAGGCATTCCTGTTACGGTGCATCTTCCTGCCATCAGCGAAGTACATCACTGAGGCGATGAAAATCATAGAGAGGTAAGTATTGCTCTTCCCAAGTGTGCCCACAGTTTCAAGGACAAACTGCGGCAGTTTCACTGAAAACAGGAACAGGAGGAACCCGGAAATAATTGCTATCGTATTGATATTAAAAATCCTCCGTAATCCCGATTTCAGGCTGAATGATCCCGCCGGGGTAATGATAGCAACTCCGAGCGTCCACATGAGTATGTTTGAA
Source organism: uncultured Rikenella sp. (assembly GCA_964579645.1). Lineage (GTDB taxonomy): Bacteria > Bacteroidota > Bacteroidia > Bacteroidales > VadinHA17 > SR-FBR-E99. Next base: position 22,307 of record CAZOHL010000005.1, read on the forward strand.
ACCAGCACGAAAATGCTTCCGTAAAGCAGTCCCTCCTGCCCGAACTGGGCCGAGATCACTGGCAACCCCAGGTAAATGATGTTTCCAAGCATACTGTGGAGCCTGAAAATTGATGCATGCCCTCCCTTTATGCCGGAGATAAGTGTTGTCAGCCATCCGGCGAAAAGCATGAACAGCATTATCAGAACTGCGAGGAGCAATGCCTGAAGGCTGTTGGCCAGGAGCCGCGGAGTGACCTCTATTGCGCTGAAGCTTGTAAAAAGCATGGCTGGCAGCGTCACATAGAATATAAGTTTCGCAAGGAAATCCTTTGTAATGGCAGTGATCACCCCGGCACGGCAGGCAATGAGCCCGATAACCACTATGGTTGCAAGCATTGCTATCTGACGGAGTATGATGGCGGAGGTCATTAAGGTACTTTATCAGTTTGGTTTCAGAGCCGGCTTTTTTCAAAACCACCGCAAAGATAACTCCGGAAAGAAAACGGAAGAGCCCACCTCATACTTTCTCCATGAAATAGTTTTACTAATTTTGAGCTTCAGGATTGCATAAATAAAAAACCAGGCTGAGCAAGCCAGAGACCAAAATCACAGGTGCCTCATGAAGATACTCATAGTTGAAGACGAACCCAGGGTCGCCTCTTTCATAAAGGAAGGTCTCGAGGAGAAGGAGTATGAAACGGTTGTGGCCTACGACGGGATAACGGGAGAGGAAGCTGCGCTGAGAGAAGAAATCGGTCTTGTCATACTTGACCTTATAATTCCGGGCAAGAGCGGCATGGATGTCTGCCGGACGGTCAAGGCAGCCAGACCTGACCTTCCCGTACTTATGCTCACAGCCCTCAGCACCACAGTCGACAAAGTCAGAGGTTTTGACGCAGGAGCCGATGATTACCTTGTCAAACCATTCGATTTCCCGGAACTCCTGGCACGGATCAAGTCGCTGCTCAAGAGAAGCAGGGCTGCAACCCACCAGCCGGAGTCGCTCCGCGTGGCTGACCTCGAGCTCGACCTCATGAGGAAGGTGGCTATCCGCGGAGGAAATGTAATCGAGCTTACTGCCAAGGAATTTGCACTGCTTGAATATTTTATGCGCAACAGCGGAAGGGTGCTGTCTCGCTCCGACATCTCGGAAAAGGTATGGGACATAACCTATGACACGGGAACCAATATCGTTGAGGTCTATGTGAACATCCTCAGGAAGAAAATAGACAGGGACTTCGAGCCGAAGCTCATCCACACCAGGATAGGTCTGGGATACATTTTCACCGACGCATAGATGAAGATACGGCAGAAACTTACCCTTCAGTTTTTCCTGTTGACCAGCGTCATACTGCTGCTCTTCTCGCTGACAGTATATCTAGCCTCAGCCAAATACCGCCGTGACGATTTCTACCAGCGGCTCGAGAGCAGGGCCTACAGTACGGCAAGGCTGCTGATTGAGGTTGACGAAATTGATACTGACCTGCTGAATAAGATAGAAGAGGATAACCCGGTATCACTGCCTGATGAGAAGATTATTATCTTCAATTACAAGAATGAAATTGTCTACTCAACTGATACAAGGAACGTCATTCTGTACGATGACGACCTGCTGACGCGGATCAGGACATCAGGTCAGATAAAGACGCAGAGCGGCAGGTACGAGCTGATGGGAATCCTTTTCCCGGAGGAGTTCAACCGGTTTGTGGTGCTGAGTGCGGCCCGTGACATATACGGATTTGACAAGATGAAGAACCTCAGGACGATCCTGATCCTGCTGACAGGCATTTTCCTTCTGCTGTTTTACCCTGCAGGATGGCTTTTCGCAGCAAGGTCACTCTCTCCGATTTCCAAAGTTGTTGACCGGGTCGAGGAGATATCAATCGCCAGTCTTGACGTGAGGGTTGACGAGGGTAACGGAAAAGATGAGCTGGCACACCTCGCACACACATTCAACCGTATGCTCGAAAGGCTGCAGACGGCTTTCGAGATGCAGAAGGATTTTATTTCAAATGCCTCCCATGAACTGAGGACGCCGCTGACAGCCATCAGGGGACAGCTTGAAGTGCTGCTGATGAAGGACCGTACTGATAAGGAGTACAGGGAGTCTACTGCTGCCGTCCTCGATGATATCAGCAAGCTGAACAGGCTGCTTGACCGGCTTCTGCTTATGGCCCACGCCAGCTCCGAAGGCGCCAGGGAAGGTTTCAGCGAGGTAAGAATTGATGAGATACTGTGGCAGGCACGCGAGGAACTGCTGAAACACGAAAAGGAATATACGGTAACAGTTGCCCTTGACGAGAACATCTCAGACATTGAAAACCTTACTATGAGAGGCGACGAGCAACTGCTGCTCTCGGCTGTCACCAACATCATGGAAAACGGCTGCAAGTATTCCCCCGACAGGTCAGTAAGGATCCTCCTTTCGCATGACACTCATAACATACTTGTAAGCTTCACCGACAACGGTCCCGGCATTGCTGAGGATGAGATTGAGCGGATTTTCGAGTCTTTCTACCGCAGCAAATCAACTGCATCGGTAAGGGGCCACGGGATAGGACTCTCCCTGGCCAGTAAAATAATAGATATCCACAACGGAAAGATAACCGTCACATCACGCCAGGGTGAGGGAACCACAATCAGACTCATTTTTCCTGCCGAACGTTTTATAACGGTTTAGCCAGGAATTTATCCGGAACTTTATTAACTTTGGTATCGGATGCCATGCATCAGACGGTCTGCATTCCGCTAAATATCTGCAATATGAAGAGATGCCTGCTCATCATCCTGATCTTTGCCGGGCTCAGCGCCGGGCTGGCAGGACAGGACAGGATCATTACCCTCCGTAATGACACAATTGTCTGCAAGATTACAAAAATCACACGCAATGAAATTCAATTTGATATTGTCAATCAGGGGGTTAATGTATCGGCGAGATTGCCGGTTTCAGAGATTTATAGCTACGCCTTTGCCACACTTCAAATTTGGGAAGAGGGAAAAACTTACCCGTCTGTCAGAACTGTTCCTGCAGGTAGCCTGCGCATTGGCCTTAACGGAGGATTGGGCTATATCGTAAGCAACACGGATGTTGCAGAGGAGGCAATGACAGGTTTCGGTATACCACTGGAGAAGGTCCGCGAATACTACGATAATCTTAAATCAGGATGGTATGGAAGCGCTGATGCCGAATGGATCTTCAATAAGAGATTCGGGGCAGGCCTGAAATACAAATTCTTCAATACCGGTGCCCTTACAGAGGGATATTTCAATCCGGGCGACCCGTTTTACCTTTACTATACCACCTACCGGGAAAACATTTACGTTAACTATGGGGGACTGTTATTGTTTTACCGTGAACCCCTCGGCAGGAATGATCTGTTTAGTCTTTATTCAGCCTGTTCAATTGGCCTTACCCTCTACCGCAATGAGTCAGAGGCTTTCTCACAGGCTGTGCTGATCACCGGAGAAGCTCTGGGCATGGACGGAACCATTGGTTTGGAATATAAGATAACCCCTTCTGTCTCAGCCGGGTTGGAAGTCTCCGCTTTTAATTCAAAACTCAGGAAGATTGATTTTACCGATGGTGAGACGGAACAGACACAGGAACTCGAAAAGGATAGCTATGAGAACCTCTCAAGGATTGAGTTTTCACTTGGATTAAGATTTTATTTGTGAAACAGATGAAAAGGATAACTAAAATTCCGGGAATTATCCTGCTGATTCTTGCAGGCGTTTCCTGCAGTGACGACTTCCTTGAGAAGAACAATGCCGAATTATATGCCCTCCCTGACACACTGATAATGGACAGGCAGAATTATGAAGCCATTGTCATGTTTGAGCTACCGGAAAAGATCAACGGAGACTTTACTGTCTTCATGCGCCCAAACTGGATAAATGTGGATGACCCTACCGGCGCTGTAAGGGCAGGGAGGATTGAGTTTTCACTTAGCCTTGACGGCAGCAGACTCCCCGAAGGCTATTACAGCCACACCGGTTTGGTGGTGCTGAAAATAGAGAATTTTGGCTTCGTAAGTTTTACAGTCCTCTTTACCGAATACGGGTCTCCGACTATTCAATGCACTCCGCCGGAGCTTGTGTTTGACGGTACCCTCACTCAGAATTTTGCTCTGAAGACCCCTAGTACGGGTCTGCTTGACTGGACGATTACGAATATACCTGACTGGGTTGCCTTTTCAGTTGAATCAGGCATCCTGTATCAGGGCCAGGAGGAATTGATTACAGTTACTCTTGATCCCGGGAAGATTACTCCGGGAACAGAAATGAATGCAACAGTTACAATTAGCAGTCCCCATGTGCAATACCCTTATCTGCTCAAGATAACTGTCACATCTGAACCTGTTCCTCCACCGCCGGGATTCAGCCTTGGCACTATCCTCGCTGATGCTGAATATCATTACGAATCGGGTATTCTGGCTGTATGTACCCGGGCTCCTGACCAGCTTATCCTAATTAACACCTATACAGGCGTTCAGAATACAATACCGCTTAACAAAACACCCATGTGTATAAGTCTTGCGGAAGACGGACATAAGGCAATTCTGGGGTATACCGTTGCCTCGGTTAGTTACGTCGATTTAGATGAGATGAAGATTATTGACGATTATGAAATTGACTGTATCCCATATGACATCGTTATGGGAGACAACGGACTCTGCTATTTTACGCCATTTAAGGACCAATGGGTGACCATGCGATGCTTCGACCTGAACTCCGGACAGCTGACATCCGGATCAAACCCTCCGACTGTTTATGAGAAAACTCAGATAAAGAAAGTGCCGGGAAAATCCGTGATTGTTGGTTCAAGCCTCCCTCTAAGCCCCTCTGGATTAAGGTTGTATGATCTTACTCCAGGTCCTCCCAGGGAGGAAGTGACCCATTACCATGAATCAATTGGTCATTTCTGGATATCAAAGGATGGTGAGAGGGTCTATTCTGCTTACGGAAACATTTACAATATACCAGAATATGACGGTCAGGATCATAGTACATCACCTCCGTTTTACGGCACTTTGAATATTGAGCCTGCTTACATCACTGCCCTGGACGATTGCCCTTCATTAAACAGTGTATTTTTCAGCACAGCACCATCATGGCATGAGGAGGGGAGATTTTCGCTAATTACACAATACAATTCAACGAGCCTTAATCAGACTAAAAAATACAATCTATCTGATGTGCGGATTAACATCAACGGTAATCTCATTACCTGTGAAACAACCCCCAGGTATATTTTCGTCAACAAGCAGGGTACATCCATGCATGTCCTTAAAGTACTCAGCCCTCAATACAATACAAATGGCTGGCTGCTGGAGACAATTTCCCTGCAATAAGTTTCCCGGATTTTTTGCTGTGCAGCTGCCTGTGACCCCTAGGCTGCCGGATTGCTTTTGCGCGCGTGAAAATAAGTGAAGCCGTTGATATCGGTCATGCTTACAAGCTCAAGCCCTGACTCCTTCAGAAGGTTCGTAACAGCCCTCCTGGTCAGGTACCTGTTGGTCCTGAAGTCAATGATGCTGTACATCCTGTTTATAAATGGAATCCTCGACTCTATTCCGTTCTCATAGGCTTCGGTCTTGTCAGATACCTGCCCTGAAGAATTGTTGTTTTTTTCAGAACCGGTGCCCTGTGCCCTGTTGTCAATAAAACACCCTATAAAATTGCTTTTGGCAGGAAGAAGACCGGTTATCTGCTTCAGGAAGTCACGCACCTCCCTTATATAGTTAAGCTGCCTGAGGGTGATGACGGTCCTGATTCCCTTCATGTCTTCAGCATCATAGAAATAGTGACGTGATGAAGGAATGACAAGCATACCTGATTCCTTCACAAGGCCCAAGCGGTCAAGGTAGTCTATCAGGGCCTGACGAACTTCAATATCAAGCTCGTTGAAGAGGTGCGTCAGCCCGCTGTCCCTTAGTGACAGCTTGCGCGGACTCAACCTTACTACGGCCTGATCCCTGATAGTTTCCTTGTTCAACCCGATGGTTCCTTTATCCATGTCTACGTCAGATGCCCTCTTTCAAACAATTTCTATGCCATTAAGTTTTGACAGTACCCTGTGAGCAGGATTTTCACACCGAAGATATTCACTATACCCTATTCGAACCAAACTATTTTGATGTTCGAACCCAACCCTTTGACCAACGGAACCAAACAGGGGACTATCATCAATGAGCGGATACGGAAAGGTCATGCTGTCATTGTATTAAATATGGTGTAATTAATTCTTTATCAGATAGTTTAGTATGTTTTCGGGCTCCAATGAGGCCGTTCCGGGCATTGCTCCAGGCCTTGCGGACCGTGCTGCCGATAATTGCCCTGATCCCGTTCGGCTCATTTATTGTTCAGTGTTCAATCCTGAACTCACTGAAGCCCTTTGGCGGCCCTTCGGTCACCTCGGCACTGTCAACGAACCCTGTTCCGGGTCCCCGCCTGCACCATGCCGTAAACTCTGCCAGCTGTTCCAGCGTTCCTTCCGCCTCGATAAATACGCTACCGTCAGCCATGTTTTTCACATATCCGGTAACTCCCCGTTTCCACGCCTCACGGGCGGCGCTCCAACGGAACCCAACTCCCTGCACCATGCCGGTGACATGTATCCTGTAATGAACCTTCATTCCCATTCTTTACTGGATTCTGAACTGAAGCGAATACACCAGATTTCTGTTTTTACCTGTAATTTAAGTTAATTTTACACATTTGTCAAATGATTTGTTAGCAGGAAGGAGGCTGATTCCTCTGATGAAAAAGGGATTGAAAATAACTCTTGTGGTACTCGGGGTAATTATATTCATCCCGGTATTTTTCATCAGCTCTGTTCAGGCCGGTATCTTCGGCCGTCTGCCCGGGAAGAAGGAACTCAGCAATTTCCGCAACGCCACGGCTTCAGTAGTGCTGTCGCTCGAAGGAGAGACAATAGGCAGGTTTTTTTCAGAGAACCGGATCGCCATACCCTTTGACCAGATGCCGCCTCATCTGATCAACGCACTTGTAGCCACCGAGGATGCCCGTTTTTATGAGCATTCCGGGGTCGACTCAAGGAGTCTAATCAGGGTAATATTCAAAACCATCCTGTTCAACGACCGCAGTTCCGGAGGAGGGAGCACAATCACCCAGCAGCTGGCAAAGAACATGTACGGCCGGAAGGATTACCGGGTATTCTCCGTCATCCTGAACAAGACCAGGGAAGTCATCCTTGCGAAGCGCATTGAAAAGGTTTTCTCAAAGGAGGAGATTCTGACGCTCTACCTGAACACTGTCTCGTTCGGCGAAAACATTTATGGCATTGAGGCAGCTTCGCAACGCTATTTCAGCAAAAAGACAGCTGACCTGAAGGTAGAGGAGGCGGCCCTGCTCACCGGTATGCTGAAGGCCAACACAGCCTTCAATCCGCGTCTGTATCCTCATAACGCCGTCAGAAGGCGCAATGTGGTCCTGGGACAAATGGAGAAATACGGCTACCTGGCCGGCAGGGCCGCCGATTCGCTCAGCGCGCTGCCTCTCAGGCTCGATTACAGTAAGACTGATCTCTCCGGGCCCGCTGATTACTTCATGGTCAGGGTAAGGATGGAGGCAGAGCGGATACTGAAGGATATTTCAGCCTACCGCGGGAAAGACTGGGACATCGAGCGTGACGGACTGATCATTACAACAACACTCAGGATGCCACTTCAGAAGGCTGCCGGCGAGGCATTCGCCGCTCATATGCCCAGGATGCAGAAGAAGCTTGATGAACAATATAATACATCATCTGGGCGCAGAGCCCTGAAAGAGATTCCTGACAGCCTGAAGAAGATGATGACAACCCTACAGGCAGGACTCCTTGCAATGGACCCGGCCTCCGGGGCTGTAATGGCCTGGACCGGGGGAATTGATTTCAAAACCCAGCCATATGACCAGATAATGGCAAGAAGGCAGCTGGCATCAGTCTTCAAACCATTCATTTACGCGGCTGCGCTTGAAGACGGGGTGGAACCATGCAGGTATCTCGACAACGACTCAGTAACACTGTCGGGATTCAACGACTGGAGTCCTGAAAACTACAACCACTCATACGGCGGCAAGTACTCTCTTGCAGGAGCACTGGCACAGAGCATGAATATACCCACCTTCAGCCTCTTCCTGATGATCGGGTTCGATAAGGTTGACAGACTGTGGCAGAATATGGGCTTCTCCTTTCCACTTGTGAATACCCCTTCGCTTGCTATGGGCACTGCTGAAGCAAGCATACTGGAAGTTGCAAGGGCATATGCCGCCTTCGCCAACGGCGGGATGATTGTCAATCCTTACCTTATTGAATCGGTGAAGGCGCCTGATGGCAGGGTGCTTTGGCAGTACGCACCGCCACGCGGATTGGACAGGGTTCTTTCCGAGCGTTCCGCCACACTCATGGCTGCCATGCTTGAGAAGGCAATCAGGGAAGGAACAGGCGCCTCTGCTCACAGTGTTTACGGTGTGAAGGTACCTCTTGCAGGAAAGACAGGCACCTCGCAGAATTATGCCGATGCCTGGTTCGCAGCCTTCAACCCGGGAATAGTCATTGTAAGCCGGGTGGGGGCTTCCTCACCCTCGATCCATTTCAACAGCGGCTCGTATGGTTCGGGTAGCGCCCTGGCTCTGCCCCTTGTGGCGATGACCCTGAAAAAGGTTGAGAAAAACAAAGAAATAATGAGTGTGATAAACACCCCCTTCGCTCCATTGCCTCCGGAACTGGCGATGGCGCTTGACTGTCCTGACTTCAGGGAAAAGAGCTTTTTCGACAGGCTGATAGACATCTTCAGGGATAACAATATAGACTACCAGAAGGAAACCCGGCGCAGAAGAATCATCCGTGGCCGGATTTTTAAGATCTGAAATTCATCATTCCTTCATCTGGCACATCATACTTTTGCCCGGGTAGCACAAACCGTAAAACGAAAGCAAGATGAAAAAGAAAGCGATCCTGTTGTTAACCGCGGCATTGATCTTTGTCGCAGGAGCATGCAACGAAATAAGGAACGGGAATGATTCCGGAAGAGTTATTATTAAGGTGACTGACGCACCGTTTGACATAAGCAACATTGAATCCGCCCTTGTAACAATCACAAAGGTAGAGCTGAAAAAAGAGGGTGATGGCATCAGTGACGGATATCAGTTCATCACTCTTTCGGAAGACACAGTGACTCTTGACCTGATTAACCTCAGGAACGGTGTTGCCGAGACACTTCTTGACATGGAGATCCCGTCGGGGACTTATGACATGATTCGCCTTTACATAGACGAAGCAGGACTCAAGCTGAAAGACTCTGATGAGATACACAGGGTTAAAGTCCCCAGCGGCAGTCAGACAGGGATAAAGATTTTCCTGCGCCCGGCTCTGGAAGTCAGTGAGGGAAACCTGGAGGAGGTGCTTCTTGACATCGATCTCTCCAGGTCATTCATTCTCAGGGGCAATCCCGCACACAATAACGGCTTCATCTTCAAGCCTGTTGTCAGGGCGGCCAATATGGCGAAGGCAGGCTGCATAAGAGGGCTGGTAACTGACACCGCCGGGATGAAAATCGGCGAGGCCACAGTTTGGGTGCATCAGGATACTGTTCTTGCCACTGCATTCACTGACACCCTGGGTTACTATGCAATTATGGGTGTGCCTGCGGGTTCGTGGTCAGTGTCAGCCACCAAAGAAGGCTATGATACTGTCCGTTTTGACGGGGTAAATATCATTGCAGGAAATAAAACAGTTCAGAATTTCGAACTCACCAAAAAGTAACAGGCTGAAATAGTATAATATGGCTTAATTCCAAGCCGTGCCCCTCAGGCACGGCTTTTGTTTTTGAATAATTATTTCCTAAATTTGGAAGATTGCCGCCATTTTTATGGGGATGACCTAAATCCATTAAAAGGAAATCATTTACACAATACAATGAAAAAAAGAAGAACACTTATCTATGCAGCGCTGATAACCGCAGCATTGGTTACTGTGATATCCTGCGCTGTGAACCCGGTTACCGGAAGAAAACAGATAATGCTCATGTCAGAGGCGCAGGAAGTACAGCTGGGTTTATCCTATGACCCTCAGGTACTCGCCAGTTTCGGCGAATACAACAGCCCGGCTCTCCAGTCATGGGTCCAGGCAAAGGGAACCGAGATGGGCAAGCTGTCACACCGGCCGAACCTGGAATATCATGTAAAGGTGGTAGACTCACCTGTTGTAAACGCCTTTGCTGTTCCGGGCGGTTACATCTACCTGACGAGAGGCATAATGGCCAATCTCAATAATGAAGCTGAATTCATCGGCGTTCTGGGTCATGAGATGGGGCATATAGCCGCCCGCCACTCTGTGAGCCAGCAGACCAAGCAGCAACTGGGTACCCTTCTTCTGATAGGCGGAATGATAGCCTCTCCGAAGTTCGCCAACTATGCCGAACAGGCTATGCAGGGACTTGAACTGCTTTTCCTCAGTTTCAGCCGCGAGGATGAACGGGAAGCTGACGCCCTCGGATCAGAATATGCCACGAAAATGGCATACGACGGAACCAGAATGGCCGATTTCTACAAGGTGCTGATAAGAATGAACCTCGCTCAATCCGAAGGGGGAGTACCCACCTTTCTCTCCACCCACCCCGATCCGGGTGACCGTTACAATGCCGTGCTGAGGAACACAAAGGCATGGCAGGACAGCCTGAAGCTTCCCTCCTACAAGGTAAATGCAGATTCATATCTACAGATGATTGACGGGATGATATACGGCGAGGATCCGAAACAGGGATATACAATGGACAACACCTTCTATCATCCCGAGCTCAGATTCAAGTTCTCCTACCCTCTCGGATGGCAACTGACAAATGCACCTACACAGGTGACCGTTCAGCCTTCTGACGGCAAAGCGCTGATGCTCTTCACCCTCTCCGGCCAGAAAACCCTTCAGTCAGCTGTTGACACCACAATGGCAATGTACGGTCTTCAGCTGCAACGCTCCGAGAAAAAGACAGTAAACGGCCTGCAGGCAATAGCCACTCTTTCAAAGCAGCAGGTGCAGGACCAGTCAACGGGTACCACAGGTGCCAATGCCGTCATCTCATATTTCGTTCAGTACGGATCAATGATCTACGTATTCCACGGTGTCTCCACAGAAGCTGACTTTGCAGGTTATGCTCCCACCATGGAGGCATCAATGAAGACTTTCGCTCAGCTAACTGATCAATCGAGGATCAACGTCAAACCCAAAAGGGTTTTTGTCAGAAAGGCTCCAAAGACAGGTACTCTTGCCAGCACACTCAGCTATTTCAATATGCCCCAGGCAATGATGGAAGAACTCTCCCTGCTCAACAACATGGAGCTTAATGAAACAGTGCCTGCCGGGAAATACATCAAGATTGTTTCCGAATAAGCCGGATTGAACTGACCACTGACTCCACTACCCTAAAAACTGACTGACATTGACTGACCAGACATACCGGAAATCAGGCTACAGGGCCTGGATGGACAAAAACGGGCTCTATCTGAAATATGGTTCTGTTGCCCTGCTTGTACTCATACTGTTTGCCACCACCCTCTTTCAGATTCAGCCTGAAGAGGTGGGAGTAATAACAAGGTTCGGGAAATATGTCCGAAAGGTTGAGCCGGGGCTCAATCTCAAGTTCCCCGTAATCGAGAAACTTTACAAGGTTGCCGTCGAAAGGCAGCAGAAGGAGGAATTCGGTTTCCGGACAACAGCTCCCGGCGTCCGTTCTGAATATACAAAGGAAGGGACAGCGGACGAGTCGCTGATGCTTACCGGTGATCTCAACCTTGCCGATGTTGAATGGGTGGTGCAATACCGCATTGAGGATCCTTACAGCTTCCTTTTCAGGGTCAGGGAACCGGTGGTGGCCCTTCGTGATATCTCAGAGGCTTCGATGCGCGAGATAGTGGGTGACCGCACAGTTAACGAAGTGCTTACCGTGGGAAGAGCCGAAATTGCATCCACTGTTCAGCAAAAGATTCAGGAGCTCTGCTCCGAGTACTCTCTGGGCATCAGGATTGAACAGGTGGTTTTGCAGGATGTCAACCCGCCTGACCCAGTCAAGGATGCCTTCAACGATGTAAACCAGGCCCAGCAGGAGAGGGAAACGCTCATTAACCAGGCCCGCTCGGAATACAACAAGGTTATTCCCAAGGCGAAGGGCCAGGCTGAGGAAACAGTTCAGCGGGCCGAAGGATACGCCACTGAAAGGGTGAATAACGCACTGGGTGAAGCCTTTCGCTTCAATGCACTTTACACTGAATATGTAAAGGCTCCTGAAGTGACCAGGAGGAGATTATACCTCGAGACAATGACTGATATAATCCCCAGGGCGGGCAACAAGGTCATTACAGATGAAAGCGGCAACAACCTGTTGCCTCTGTTGCAGATGCAGCTAACCTCAAAGAAGTAGACCATGCGCACAAATACAACAAGACTTGTTTTGACTATCTCGGTGCTGCTGGCATCATTGATTGTAATTCTGGAGTGCGTCTACAAGGTAAAGGAGACCGAACAGGTAGTCGTTACACAATTCGGTAAACCGGTCGGTGAACCCAAAACCACCCCGGGACTAAAGATTAAAATGCCTTTCATTCAGCGTGCCAACTATTTCGAGAAGAGGTATATGGAGTGGGATGGCGATCCGAACCAGGTGCCCACAAAGGACAAGAAGTTCATCTTCGTTGATACCTATGCCCGGTGGCAGATAACTGACCCTCTTCAGTTCTTCAAGAGGCTGACGGACGAGCGTGGTGCACAGTCAAGGCTGGCTGATATTCTTGATGGTGAAACCCGTGACCATATTGCCGGCCACAACCTTGAGGAGGTGGTCAGGTCAGTCAACAGAACCCCTGTTTCATCAGGGCTGATCGGTGAGGAGACCGGAGACACCCTCAACACAATCATAACAGGGAGGCAGAAGATTGAGGATATGATCCTGATCTCGGCGAATGACAAGGCTAAAGACCTTGGAATCATCATTCTTGACGTCAGGATTAAGCGCCTCAATTATGTCGAGGAAGTGAGGACCCAGATATATGAGCGGATGAAGAGCGAACGTTACCGTATTGCCGAGCGCTTCAGGTCAGAAGGTCAGGGGGAAGCTTCAAAGATTAACGGAGAGAAAGAGCGTGACCTGAAGACAATCCAGTCTGAGGCATACCGGAAGGCGGAGGAGATACGTGGTCGTGCTGATGCAAGAGCAGCAGCAATTTATGCCGGTGCCTATGACCAGTCTGCAGCCGCCCGTAACCTTTACGGATTCATGAAATCGCTTGAAACATTCCGGCTGACGTTCGACTCCACAACCACAATCATACTGTCAACTGACAGTGAGCTTTACAAATACCTGAACGGTTTCAATTAATCAGTTCTGTTTCCTCCTACGGACAGGCACAAACCCTCAGTGACGTTGTCACAGCCGTGTCACCGTTGGTCACTGGTTGATTGGTGTCTGTCAAAAGAGACTGGCTGAAAGCTCCTTTCATCCGTATATTAGTGTGGAATTCATTACTCTGGCAGATGAAAACTTACTATCAGATAACAGCCGAAGGAATAGGTATTGTACTGCTCCGGAAAAGAAAGATTGCCAAAGCACTTCGCAGGTGGTTGCGTGAAAAGGGATTGTCCTACGAATACGTTTTTTACATCCAATAATCTTTCAGGAAAAGGTTCTGTTTAATGATTTTTCCGGAGCCATGGAGACCGGTCCGTCAGGGCCGGTTTTCTTTTACAATTCTGTAACCGCTACGCGGTAATCAGATGTATCCCATATCCAAATATCCAATTCCCGATGGCAATGGTTCCGCGTAGCGGATAAAGCATTGTATTGCTACAACTGCACAAAAGGCCGCACTCTTGCGAGTGCAGCCTCTTTTCTATGTTTGTTGCGGCCTGCCGTTCTAGCCCCTGTCAGGGAAGAACCTGCGCCACCAGTAATATTTCCTTATTCTTGCCATAGTAAAATCGTTTGCAAATATGCAAACAAATTTCGGCAGGAATTATTGTATGATGAACTATTTTTTCAGCAGATCACGAATTTCCTTCAGCAGGGTAACCTCTTCACTGGGAGGAGGAGGAGTAGCAGGAGCAGCTTCTTCCTTCTTCTTAAGGCTGTTCATCGCCTTGATAACGAAGAAAATACAGAGCGCAACAATCAGGAAATCAATAATATTCTGAATGAAGTTGCCGTATTTGATTGCTACCTCGCTTACGGCAGGCTGAACAACCGCAGCCCCGTCCATAACTGCATCGCTTCCTTTCTGCAGGACAGCCTTCAGGTTGGTGAAGTCAACCTTGCCGAGAAGCATGCCAAGCGGTGGCATGAGAACGTCATTCACCAGTGAGGTGATAATCTTTCCGAATGCTCCGCCGATGATGATACCAACGGCCATGTCAAGCATGTTTCCCTTAACGGCAAACTCCTTGAATTCCTTTACTATTCCCATAATTGATCAGGTTTTTGGTTTGTTTATACAAACAGGTTAACTGATATCAAATATACAAAAAGGTATGACATATTCATTTTTAGCGTCTGATTTTAGTTTTCACGGCCGTCATTGATAGAACCCGATTTTTTTGATTAACTTACGGTGTTTCCAGGCACATAAAAAAAGAGTGACAACACGTTTAATAATAACCTTTTAAAATGAATGATTATGGCAGTACTAAAAGTTATCGAGATTCTTGCATCATCGCCGGTTAGCTGGGAAGATGCAACAGCCTCTGCCGTGAAGATGGCAGCAAAGACAGTCAAGGAAATACGTTCTGTGTATGTGCAGGACCAGAGTGCTGTGGTGGTCAAAAACAAGATCACCGAATACCGTGTTAATGTTAAAATAACCTTTGAAGTAATCTGATAAAAAGAAAACTATGGGACTTATTTCATTTATCAAGAATGCAGGTGCGAAGATCTTCAAGTCAGAAGAGAAACGTGAAGAGGAAAAGGCACTCATGATTACCGAGCACATCAAAAAGTTCGGCTTTGACGTGAGCAAGGTGAGAGTTGCCGTCGATGGCGAAAAGGTGGTTCTTACCGGATCAGTCGACACCCTGTCAAACAAGAACAAGATAATCGTTACGGCAGGCAACATCGAAGGCATCTCGGTTGTCGAAGATCATCTCCTTGTCACAACGCCGGAACCTGTGGCACCTCCGGCACCTGAGAAGCAGTTTTACACGGTAAAGAAGGGTGATTACCTCTCGAAGATAGCCAAGGAGGTTTACGGTGACGCCAAGAAATACCCGATTATCTTTGAAGCCAACAAACCGATGCTCAAGGATCCGGATCTCATCTATCCCGGTCAGGTCCTTGTTATTCCTCCAATCAAATAACAACATAATTTTCATGTATGTGGTGTAGAGACGGATCTGAGATCCGTCTCTACTGTTTATGCACAACATTTGATCAATATTGTTGTTATATTTGCAGCGGTGAAAAAGATACGCATCATATCGCCAATCATTTCTGTATTCCTGATAACTCTCATTTTATCAGGCAGCTTCGGATTTACCCTCATTCATCATACCTGCATTCACTGCGGAACCGATGAAACGATAGCCTCTCTTACAGGTGATACTGTTGAAAATACTTGCATCAGCCATCACGGCAGTGCCTGCTGCGGCAACCCGGGGGCGACCTGCTGCAGCCATGGAGATGGTGAAATGCAGCACCGGCACAGCACCTGCGAACCCGTCTTATCCGATGACTGCTGCACACACGAGACCGAACGGGTTATAACTGACGAGCTTGTCCGTACAGAGGTGCAAAATGAGATTCTTCCTTACTTCCTTGCAGCTACCGTAATTGCTGTAATTGAAGATGATCAAAATAACAATTTCAGCCATTTTTCAGCAGAGCAGCCGTTCCATTGCGGACGTGACCTGACCACAATACTCTGCCGTATCCGCTCCTGATACTCTCATAGGGAAACAACTGACCGTGGAAAGGATAACTGACCTGCCCGGTTGCAGTTGTCTGCATAAGGTTTCCAATAACCGCTGCAGTAATTCTATTTAATTAATTTTCAACATTTTCCCTATGAAACATCTAATAACACTAATATCAATTCTATTCATACCTGCCTTAATGGTGGCACAGGGCCGCCTGGAGGGCAAGGTTGTTGTCGCCAGTGGTGACGGTGCCACTGACGGAGAAGGTCTGCCCGGCGCAAACGTTGTCTGGGCCGGAACAACCGTCGGAGCCTCCGCCAACGCAGCAGGCTATTTCACAATCAGGAAAGTAAAGGATCACAACCTCCTTGTAGCCAGTTTTGTCGGTTATACGCCTGACACAGTCTCTGTTGACCCCGGCGAGGATTACATAGAGATCACCCTGGATGAAAACAGCATGATGAGTGAGATCACTGTAATAGGTCGGGCAACCGGAACTCACATCGACCGTGAGGCCACAATCGCTACCGTAAACATCACTGCCGCTGAGCTTTGCAAAGCAGCGTGCTGCAACCTTTCGGAAAGTTTTGTTACAAACGCTTCAGTAGATGTCAACTACGCTGATGCCGCCACCGGCGCAAAACAGATCCAGCTTCTCGGCCTTGCCGGCTCATACGTACAGATACTGACTGAAAACATCCCGGCTATGTACGGTCTGGGAGCTGCATACGGACTGAGCTATATCCCCGGCCCTTGGATGGAGTCGATACAGGTCTCCAAGGGCACCTCCTCGGTGCGAAACGGAAATGAGTCGATCACCGGGCAGATTAATGTCGAGTACAAGAAGCCTGCAACTAGTGAGATCGCATTTGTAAATGGCTTCGTGAGTGATGCAGGCAAAATCGAGACCAATGCAAATGCTTCGGTTAAACTGAATCCGTACTGGAGCACCATGCTGCTTGGACACGGAGAAACACAGTCAGGCGCCAGTGACCACAACAAGGACGGATTCCGGGATGAACCGGATGTCAGACAGTACAGTTTCATGAACCGGTGGGACTACCTCAGCAATAACCTGACCTTCCGTGCAGGCATCAAGTATATGAACGAGGAGAGGATAGGCGGCCAGTTCGATTACAGCCGCAATGACCCAAACACATGGGACAGCGGATACGGGATAAACATGGCCACGGAGAGGGCTGAGGCCTTCACCAAACTGGGCGGCATGTTCGGACCTTCGGATAATATGTCGCTGGGTTGGATACAAAGCGCCACCTTCCATCAGATCGACTCCTGGCTGGGATACAACCAGTATGATGCAACGCAAAAAAGCTATTACACAAACATTCTTTACCAGTACTTCCCGGCCGAGAAGCACACTGTTGACGCCGGCGCCAGCTACCGGTTTGACCATTATGACGAATTGCATGGCATTTTCGGACCCGTTACCGGACAGGTCCTGACCGCCTTAAATGCTGAAACGATCGAATCAGTGCCTGGAGTCTTCGTTCAGTACACCTACACTGATTCCGCGAAAGTGACCCTGCTGGCCGGAGCCAGGTATGATTTCTACCGTCATCACGGTGCACAGTTCACACCGCGCCTCCACCTGCGCTATGAGATCACGCCCCATCTGACTCTCAGGGCTTCAGCAGGAAAAGGCTACCGGACAGTCCACGTACTGGCTGAAAATATGTACTTCCTTTCAAGCAGCAGGCAAATGGTGATTGAAGATAACCTCGACATTGAAGAAGCATGGAACGCAGGAATCAACCTTACAGGGTATGTCCACATCGGTAGCCGGGAGCTGAGGCTGACCGGTGAAGCTTACCGGACAAGTTTCGTCAGGCAGATTGTAACCGACCTTGACTCTGACGTTGACAGGGTGTCGTTTTACAACCTCGACGGAAAATCATACTCCAATGTCTTCCAGCTTGAGGCACAGATGCAGCCTGTGACAGGACTGGACATCACCGCTGCCTGGCGCTGGAATGACGTTCGGCAGACTATAGGCGGTGAGCTTCGCGAGAAACCGCTGTCATCACGCTACAAGGGACTTCTCACAGCTTCATACACAACACGGATGAGGAAGTGGCAGGCAGACTACACCCTTCAGTACAACGGCCCCGGCAGAATGCCCTCAACAATGGCAAACCCCGAACCTTACAGGAGGCATGAATCCTTCAGCGCCTACCCTGTAATGAATGCCCAGGTGACCAGGTATTTCAGGAAATGGAGCGTCTATATCGGCGCCGAGAACATTACCGGTTCAAGGCAACATGATGCAATTATTGCAGCCGATGATCCTTTTGGCCCGTATTTTGACGGATCAATGATATATGGCCCGGTTCACGGCAGGAAGCTTTACGCCGGTTTCAGGTTCGCACTCGACAGAATTCAGAATTGATAACATTATTACAAAATTTCAGCACAATGAAAAGCAATCTTATAATCACAGCGGTTCTTCTCTTCCTCTTCTCCTCAATCACACTCAGCGCCCAGGAGAAAAACAAGAAAGATCTCTCCACGGTACGGTTTGAGACAAGCATTGACTGCCAGAACTGCGTCAACACAATAATGAAGAATGTCCCTTTTGAAAAGGGCGTAAAGGATGTGAAATGCGATCTCGCAACCAAAGAAGTCACCGTGCAGTACCAGAAGGACAAGATCTCCCCTGAAACACTGAAGAGGTCAATTGAAAAGCTTGGCTTCACCGCCAGGGAAGTGACTGAAAAGAAAAAGGAAGAAGGAACTCCGCAGGGGAGCAGGCAGTAATGCCCGGGTAACCGGGGCTAAGTGAAAAGTCACGGTTCAGTTAAATATTATGACGGACCCGTAGTGGTCCGTCTGGCCGGGGACATATTATCCGGAGGGGAAACGTGGAAATATAGAACCGGCAGGCCTGTCATGTCATCGACACCGGGGGGAGTCATGCATGGCAGGCTGTTTTATCCCGGGAGATAAACCCTTATTATGAGGTGTATCCCGGGCGCAGATGATCAGGATAATTCCTTATTTTTATAGTTGAAATTAATTCTGAATTTAAATCAATCCCGATGAAGTTTTCCCGGATCACCCTGTGCATTTCAATCTGCATCATCTTTGCACTTGCCGCCTCATGCAAAAGCCGGAAGCAGTTTGACGCGTCGCTTCCCCGCAGCACCCCTGAGGCTGAGGGAGTATCATCAGCAGGCCTCCTTACTTTCCTCGACTCTGCGGCTGCCGACAGGCATGAGTTTCACAGTATTATGGTCATCCGCCACGGGAAGGTGGTTGCGGAGGGGTGGTGGGCCCCTTACAGGCCGGATCTCAGGCACACGCTCTACTCCACAAGCAAGAGTTTCACTTCCACTGCAGTCGGGTTTGCAGTTGCTGAAAAACTGCTGAGTGTCGAAGATACCGTGATATCTTTCTTTCCGGACCAGTTGCCTGACACTGTCTCTCCCTTGCTCTCCATGATGACGGTAAAGGACCTGCTGACAATGTCTGCAGGGCAGGCCCCGGATCCTACAGGCAGAATCACCTCTTCTTCCGGAAGTTGGGTAAAAGATTTCCTTGCCACGCCAGTGCTCAAAGAGCCAGGGACAGAGTTCCTGTATAACTCAATGGCCACATTCATGCTCTCGGCAATTGTACAGAAGGTCACCGGTGAAAGAATTGCCGACTACCTGCAGCCACGCCTTTTTGAACCGCTGGGCATTGAGGGTTATGACTGGGAGGAGAGTCCTGAAGGTATCAACACCGGCGGATGGGGATTGCGGGTAAAGACTGAAGACATGGCTAAGTTCGGCCTCCTTTACCTGCAGAAAGGGATGTGGAACGGAAAGCAGGTACTCCCTGCAGCATGGGTTGAGGAAGCCACCACCTTCAAGATAGACCAGGCGCCGGGCGCATCGCCCGGGGAAAAAGCAGAGAGCGACTGGAAACAGGGATACTGCTATCAGTTCTGGCGCAGCCGTAACAACTCATTTAGAGCCGACGGTGCCTACGGGCAATACATCATTGTACTGCCTGAAAAGGATGCCGTAGTGGCCATCACCGCCGAATCACCTGACATGCAGGATGAGATTAACCTGGTATGGGATCATATTCTTCCTGCCCTGAAAGAGGGCCCGCTGCCTGAGGATAAGGAGACACTTGCTATTCTTCAGGAACGGCTCGCTAACCTTACGCTGCCGCTTCCGTCAGAAAAACCTGATTCGCAAATTGCTTCCGCGATATCCGGAAAGAAATTCATGCCCGAAGATACTCAGCCTGGTATGAAATCCTTCTCAGTACTGTTTGCAGGCGACACATGCAGGCTGTCGCTGGAGATGAACGGAGAGAATTATGACATACCCTCAGGCAGGGGCAGATGGATTGAATCTGAGACCCGCCTTGCCGGACCGAACCTGATAAGCCAGCCGGGCGGATCCGCTTCGCATCGTATTGCTGCAGCCTACGAATGGAAAGACGACGGCACCCTTGAGATGACTCTCAGGCACATTGAGAGTCCGCACCATACGAGAATCAATTGTACTTTTAAAGGTGACACGGTTGTAATTAAGACGAGACTGAGTCCTCCCCCGGGATTCGACATCCCTCCGGTGAAAGCAGTCATCGGGAATTAAGTCAGACAGCCGGGGTAATTCCGGCCAGTTCCCTGATTACAACCGAAGCGCATGCAATGCCGAACGCGGCAGGCATATATGACATCGTTCCGACGCTCGATGCCTTATTGCTTTCACCGGAGCCCCGGATAATCAGGTTCTTGTCAACAACTTCCGGGCTGTAAACGGCAGTGAATCCCTCGTGAACCCCCAGCTTGTGCAGCTTTTTGCGCAGCATCCGGGCGAGATTGCAGAAATTAGTCTCAGAGATGTCTGTCACCCTGATGGCGGTAGGATCATACTTGCCACCGGCACCCATCGAGCTTACCACCCTCATGTTCAGCCTGAGAGAGTGATAGACCAGGAAAACCTTCGGTGAGAGTGTGTCGATTGCATCAACCACATAATCATATTTCTCCTCTTCGAGGATATCGATCATCCTCTGGTCACGTATGAATTCCGGAATGATCCTGAGCCGGAGGTCAGGGTTGATATCAATCAGTCTCTCTCCCATCACTTCTGCTTTCTTCCGGCCCGTGGTTGAAGTCAGCGCCGGAAGCTGCCTGTTCCTGTTTGCAGCCGTAATCACATCACCGTCAATGATTGTCATGACTCCGACTCCGGCCCTGCATATCATCTCCGCTGCCCATGATCCTACGCCTCCCAGCCCTGCCACCAGGACGTGCGACTCCTTCAGCGTCTGCAGTGTCTCAGGTCCCAGCAGCATCTCGGTGCGTGACAACCATCCCTCCATCACAGGCTGAAGTTCAGTAATGTGTTGAAATTATTCCGCACAAGGCTTTCCGCCCTTTGTTCATCATACCCCGCGGCTGCCCCGAAGAGGCGGTAGACTTCGGATATCTGCGTGCCGGAATCATCAGTCTCGAGAAGAAGCTTCTCATGGTATATGGAATCAAGCACTTCGGTGGTCAGTCCTTTTGCGCCAAGGGAGAACCAGAATCCTTCTTCGGCCAGTGAGGCAGCAAGGCTGCCGCTGCCCCTGAATCCATGGATGACCCATGGGCGGCCGGGTTTGACCTCCCTGCGCACACGCCTCAGTTCATCCCAGCCTTTGACGCAATGGATTACTACAGGCTTCCCCATTTCCGCGGCAATATGCGCCTGGAATAGAAAGGCCCGGTACTGTACCTCCCCCTGTGCCCCGCGAAGCCGGTCAAACCCGGCCTCTCCTATCACCACCACATGAGGGTGCGCTGCTGTTAAAAGCAATTCAGTCTGCATCTGTCCGAGGTTGTCATCTGTAAGCTGCCATGGATGAATGCCTGCCGAAAAGAGGGTGTTTGCTGAGAAATCAGCAGGCGCCTCATCACCTGCCATCAGGTTCCTGACGGCAACTGTGTCAGAACTGCCACCCGCTGAATGGGTGTGAAAGTCAATATATCTTATCTCCCCGGAGAGTTTCATCAGGGTTATGATGAGAGCCGTCTGATGCCTTCATCAAGCCGGCGCAGCGTCTCCTCCCGGCCAATGAGTGCTGCTATGTCAAAGAGGTGCGGACCCCTCGAAGCACCCACAAGCAGCAGCCTGAACAGGTTCAGTATTGCACCGGTGTTGTATCCGGACGAGACAATCCACTCCTTCACGCTCTGCTCAAGCACCTCCGGTGCGAAGGGCTGCACACTGGCAACCTTCCCGCGAAGCTCGCCCATCTGCCGCGGTGAGTCGGCACTCCAGCGCTTCCTGACAACGTCAGGATCATAGCTCTCCGGAGCCACGAAGAAGAAGTCGGCCTCATGCCAGAGATCCTTTACAAAACCGGCTCTCTCCTTCACCAGTGAGATTATTCTCACCAGCGTGGCCCTGTCGGGAGTGAATCCTTTTTCCTTCACCAGGGGCATGAAGAGGTCTGCCAGTTCCTCGTCGTTTTTCATATGGAAATACCTGGCATTAAACCACTTCGCCTTATCAGGATCAAATCGGGAGCCTGATTTGCCGACCCGGTCTATTGTAAAGGCTGCAATCAGTTCGTCCATTGTGAATATTTCCTGTTCCGTACCCGGGTTCCATCCCAGGAGGGCCAGCATGTTGACGAACGCTTCGGGGAAGTAGCCTTCTTCGCGGTAACCGGAAGCCGTTTCGCCGTATGGCCAATAGAGCGGAAACACCGGGAACCCCATCTTGTCGCCGTCGCGCTTGCTCAGTTTGCCTTTGCCAGTAGGCTTGAGCAGCAGCGGCAGGTGGGCAAACAGTGGCGCCTCCCAGCCGAAACTTCGGTAGAGCATGACATGCAGTGGCAGTGACGGAAGCCATTCCTCTCCCCGTATCACGTGCGATATCTCCATCAGGTGATCATCAACGATGTTGGCAAGGTGGTAGGTTGGCATGCCGTCAGACTTGTAAAGCACCTTGTCATCGAGGGTTGAAGTATTCACAACAATGTCACCCCTTATCAGGTCATTGAAATGAATGTCTTCATTTTCAGGCATGCGGTATCTTACCACAAAATGCTCCCCCGAGGCAATGCGCCGCTCAACATCCCCTGCCGGGAGGGTAAGTGAGTTGCACATGCTCATCCTTGTGGTGCAGCCGTAGTTGAAGGTCTCGCCACGAGATTCATATTCCTGTCTGAGCTTTTCGAGTTCTTCAGGCGTATCGAAGGCATAATAAGCATCACCGCGGCGGAGGAGTTCATCAGCATAACGATGATATATTTCCTTCCTGTCGCTCTGACGGTAAGGGGCAAAAGGTCCTCCCTCACGGACACCCTCGTCTACCTTTATTCCGGCCCATTCAAGGGAGTCCATTATATAATCTTCCGCTCCGTCAACGTAGCGCGTCTGGTCTGTGTCCTCGATCCGGAGTATGAAAGTCCCGCCATGGTGACGTGCAAATAAAAAGTTATACAGTGCCGTGCGTACGCCGCCGATGTGAAGAGGGCCTGTGGGGCTCGGGGCAAAGCGCACCCTGATTTTTCTGTCTGTCATATTTTTATTGTTGCCTGAACTGATGATGGCCGCATCGCCCTATCATGTTATGGTACCGGCGGCAGCGCCTGACAAAGATAAATATTATGTGGCGAAGGGCAATTTGCCCTTGCCGGCAACATTAAAAATCATATTTTGTGACCTCTATTTGTATTATTTTTACGTCATAACGAATTAATGAGTACTCCCGATGAAAAAGATGAAAGCACTTGTCAAGGCACAGGCTGCCAAAGGATTATGGATGCAGGAAGTGCCTGTTCCGGAACCGGGTTACAATGATGTGATAATAAAGGTCAGGAAATCAGCCATCTGCGGCACTGACCTTCATATATACGAATGGAATGAATGGGCACAGAAGACGATAAAGGTACCCATGACAATAGGACACGAGTATATGGGATATGTTGAAAATGCGGGCCCGGGTGTCACAAACGTAAAGGTGGGCGACAGGGTAACCGGTGAGGGGCACCTGTTCTGCGGCACATGCCGTAACTGCCGTCGCGGCCGCGAACATGTCTGCGAGAATACAGTCGGGATAGGAGTTCACATCGACGGCTCCTTCGCAGAGTATGTCAAGGTGCCGGCACGCAATGTCGTGCTTCTTGATCCGAGGATACCAGACGACTGGGCAGCCATCATGGATCCCTTCGGTAACGCGACACACACGGCGCTTGCCTTTCCCCTGCTGGGTGAGGATGTGCTTATCACAGGATCAGGGTTGATAGGGAGCATGGCAGTCGCCATCGCCAGGTTCGCAGGTGCGCGCAATGTTGTGGCAACCGACCTGAGCGACTACCGCCTCGAGCTGGCAAAAAAGATGGGAGCCACAATGGTTGTCAATCCGAAAAAGGGAGAGAAAATCAAGGATGTCCTTGAACCACTTCATATGAAAGGCTTCGACGTGGGACTTGAGATGTCAGGCTCCCCTGCAGCCTTCCGTGAGATGATCGCAAACATGTACAACGGTTCCAACATCGCCCTGCTGGGCATTCTCCCCTCGAACTTCGAGGTGCCATGGAGTGACATCATTTTCAAGGCACTGACGCTTAAGGGCATCTATGGCCGCGAGATGTGGGAGACCTGGTATAAAATGCAGATGATGATAATCGGCGGCATTAACCTTGACCCGATAATCACCCACCGGTTCCATATCGATGAGTTTCAGAAGGGTTTTGATATAATGGAGGAAGGCAACTGCGGCAAGGTTATACTGAGCTGGGACTGACCGGAAACATGAGAAAAGTCAGTTTTGCAGCTTGGCAGTATCGAAAATAATTCTATCTTACATGTCATTGTTACGATAACATATGGCATTGAACCCTGAACACAAATCCTATGAAGAGCTGTCGGCCAACTTCACCTGGGCCGTAGCTGAAAAAGAGCTTGAATATAAGAACGGTGATGTAATCAACATCGGGTGGTACTGCAGCGACAGGATCTGCCTGAAAGGCAATGGATCAAAGGTTGCACTCATCTACGAAGGGTTCGGGGGAATAAGCAGGCGGTTCACCTATAATGACATCCGTATTGCAGGCAACACAATCGGTTCCTTCCTCAGGGGTATTGGCATTACAGAGGGCGACAGGGTATGCCTCTTCATGGACAGGATCCCCGAACTGTATCTCTCATTCCTTGGCATTCTTAAAATGGGGGCCATTGTCCAGCCTCTCTTTTCCGCCTTCGGCGAAGAATCCCTGTTTGTAAGACTTGAAAACGCGGGAACCAGGGCTATCATTACCCAGAAGAAACATCTCGGTAAAGTCAGGAAGATACGCCAGCAACTGCCTGACCTTGAGTTTGTGATAATCGTCGATGAAATGAAGCAGGCAGACCTCGCCCCCGGCGAAGTGCTGTTCAGCCTTGACAGGGCGGAGCCGGTGGAACAGTTTGATATCTGCCCTACCCATGCCGAGACCCCTTCTGTGCTGCATTATACTTCAGGAACCACAGGGCAGCCCAAGGGAGTAAAACATGTCCACTATTCGCTTATATCACAATACCTTACAACAAAGTGGGTCCTTGACCTGCGTGATGATGACATTTACTGGTGTACGGCAGACCCGGGATGGGTTACCGGCACATCGTACGGTATCATAGGTCCGTGGAGCCTCGGGGTGACACAATGCGTTCTTGACATCGGTTTCTCGGCTCAGGCATGGTACCGCTTTGCCGAAAAGAACAGGATTACAGTATGGTACTCCGCTCCCACCGCAATAAGGTCACTTATGAAGGCCGGAGATGAGATAGTGAAGTCATTTGATCTTTCATCGCTGCGCCACCTGGCAAGCGTGGGCGAACCCCTCAACTCCGAAGCCGTGATATGGTCTGAGAAAGTGTTCGGTAAACCGTTCCATGACACCTTCTGGCAGACAGAGACCGGATCAATAATGATAACCAACTTCCCCGGGATGAAGATCAAGCCAGGGTCAATGGGCAGAACCTTTCCCGGGATAACCGGAACGGTTCTTGATCCGGTCACATACCAGCCTTATCCGGAACACGGAAGGGCCGGTCTCATAGCTTTCAGACCCGGATGGCCGGCATTGATGCGTGCCTACTGGAACAATGAGGAAAAATACAGGGAAAAATTTGTCAACGGATGGTACCTTTCGGGCGACAGGGCAAGCATTGACAGTGAGGGCTATTACTGGTTCATCGGGCGGGATGATGATGTAATAAATACAGGCGGACATCTCGTGAGCCCGTTTGAGGTGGAATCCGCACTCCTTGAACATCCTGCCGTGGCCGAATCTGCTGTTACATCCAAACCTGATGAGATAAATATGGAGGTGGTCAAGGCATTCATTACCCTGAAGCCGGGCCATACACCCAACCCTGACCTTGAACTTGAGATCATGAACTTCATCAGGAAACGTCTTTCACCACTTGCCATGCCGCAGGCTGTGGAATTCATGGACAGGTTGCCGAAAACACGCAGCGGCAAGATAATGAGACGCGTCCTCCACGCCCGGGAATGGGGAGAGGAGACAGGGGACCTCTCGACACTTGAAAACGACTGATAATTAACTATATAAAAACACTAATTTTTAATACACTTTTTATGGAAGAAATGAATATCAATGAAATGAAGGAGCTGGTGCTGAAGTATGTCGTCAAAGAATACATTGATGATGACGATGTAAAGATCACCTATGAAACTCCTCTCATTTCAAGCGGTTATGTAGACTCTTTTTCTATGGTCTCTCTTCTTGTATTTCTTGAGAACAGATTCAAGATCAAGATTCCCCCTTCAAAGGCCACACCGGAGGCTTTTGACAGTGTGAACAGCATCGTTGCACTGGTCAACCAGTACCTGAAACAGTAAACAAAAACCCAATGAGTTTCCCCGAGAGTATCAGAAGTATCTATCAGGCACAGCTTGCAGAGATACACAATGCCGGCATTTTCAAGGAGGAAAGATTCATTCACAGCGCACAGTCGGCCGACATAGAAGTTGAGTTCCCTGCAGGTTCGGACCTGAAGAAGGTAATTAATATGTGTGCCAACAATTACCTTGGCCTCTCCAGCCATCCGGAGGTGATAAAAGCTGCTCACGACGGACTTGAGTCGAGGGGTTACGGCATGTCATCCGTAAGATTTATCTGCGGCACACAGGACATCCACCGTGAGCTTGAAAACAGGGTTACTGATTTCCTTGGCACCGAGGACACGATACTGTTTCCGTCATGCATGGATGCCAATGCCGGCGTATTTGAAGCCATACTCACCAGTGAGGATATTATGATTTCAGACCGTCTTGTCCATGCTTCAATAATAGACGGTATGAGGCTCTGCAGTGCACAGCATGACACCTTCAAGCATTCGAGCATGGAGCACCTGGAGGAGAAGCTGCAGCTGCATGCAGATAAGAGGCTGAAGCTGGTGATCACTGACGGTGTCTTCTCAATGGACGGTGATACGGCAATGCTTGACAGAATGGTGGATCTGTGTGACAAATACGGAGCCATGCTGCTGGTCGACGACTCCCACGCCACAGGTTTCATAGGGAAAACAGGAAGGGGAACTCATGAATACTGCGGAGTTTTTGGGAAGATTGACATAATCACCACAACTTTCGGTAAAGCTCTCGGAGGTGCCTCCGGCGGTTGTGTTTCAGGGCGAAAGGAAATTGTGGATATGTGCAGGCAGAAGGCACGTCCCTACCTCTTCTCAAACACAATTGCCCCGGTGATAGTCTCGGGGGTCCTGAAGGTATTTGACATTCTCTCCGGCAGCACCGAAAGGCGCGATAAGCTCGAAAAGAATGCAGCATACTGGCGGAAGGGACTGACAGAGGCCGGGTTCATTCTTAAGGAGGGTAATACCCCCATCGTGCCTGTGATGCTTTTCAACGCGAAGCTTTCTCAGGATTTCTCGAAAGACCTTTACCGCGAGGGGATCTATGCAATCGGCTTCTTCTTCCCGGTTGTGCCAAACGGCCAGGCACGGATACGCACACAGATTTCTGCCGGCCACGAAATACATCACCTTGACCGTGCACTTGAAGCATTCATAAGGGTGGGAAAGAAACACGGTATTCTGGGCCTCACCCACGACCAGATTGTTGAGAAATACGGGCTGTGACTCCCGCAGAACCGACACCCGGCTCCGGCAGTCCGTTTTGGTTTTTATTTCATTGTTCCCTGTAATTGATGATTATCATCATTGGATAATGACGGTAAAAGCCCATCTTTGCAGTCGTTTTACCTAATTATTTCCTTAAAATGTACGACAGTTACAGGGATCATCTTGTGGTCCAGCTTGAGGAGATCAGGGAGGCTGGTCTCTATAAGAACGAGCGTGTCATTGTTTCGCCCCAGGGGGCAGAGATAACCCTGAATACAGGGCAGAAGGTGCTTAACTTCTGTGCCAATAACTACCTGGGCCTCTCGGCGAACAAAAAGCTTGTTGAAGCGGCAAAGGAAGCGCTTGATACTCACGGCTACGGCATGTCTTCGGTCCGTTTCATATGCGGAACGGGTGACCTTCACAAGGAGCTGGAGAAAAAGATAGCCGGTTTCTTCGGTACCGAAGACACAATCCTTTACGCTGCATGTTTCGATGCCAACGGCGGCGTGTTTGAACCCCTGCTCACGAGTGATGATGCAATCATCAGTGACTCACTGAACCATGCCTCAATAATTGATGGGGTAAGGCTGTGCAAGGCGAACCGATACAGGTACGAAAACGCTGACATGGAAGACCTTGAGGCGCAGCTACAGCAGGCACAGGAACACCGTTTCAGGCTTATAGTGACTGACGGTGTCTTCTCAATGGACGGCAATGTTGCTCCGCTCGGCAAAATTTACGAGCTGGCAAACAGGTACAATGCAATGGTGATGGTCGATGAATCGCACTCCGCAGGTGTGGTGGGAGAGACCGGCCGCGGCGTCACCGAGCTTTACGATCTCCGGGGAAAAATAGAGATCATTACCGGCACACTCGGGAAAGCCTTCGGCGGCGCCATCGGTGGCTTCACAACAGGAAAGAAGGAGATAATCGAGATGCTGCGCCAGCGTTCGAGGCCATACCTATTCTCCAACTCCATCCCTCCCCTTGTGGCCGCGGCCGGCCTGAAGATGGTGGAAATGATGACCGAAACCAACGAACTCCAGGACAAACTCCATCACAACACCAGGTATTTCATGGAGAGAATGCTGAAGGCAGGTTTTGACATCAAGCCTACACAGTCAGCCATATGCGCCGTGATGCTCTATGATGCCAAACTCTCGCAGGAAATGGCCGCAAGGCTCCTGAAGGAAGGCATCTACGTGATCGGGTTTTACTATCCTGTGGTTCCAAAAGGTCAGGCCCGCATCAGGGTCCAGCTCTCGGCTGCCCACGAAACAGAACATCTTGACAAGGCTATTGCTGCATTTACAAAGGTCGGAAAAGACCTTGGTGTATTGAAATAATTTATTTTTTAATTCCTGTCATTTATTAATAGGTATAGATCAGGTTTAAAAAATTAAAATAATTTCCGCTTTCTCTTGTATTCTTAAATTTATGGTTATTTTTGCCAACCATAAGTAGGACTATGTACCACACATCACTATTTATTGCCCTGTTTATTATCATCGCCATAAGCGGATGACCGGGGAGTAGTATATAGTGAGGATAATATTATATAAAAGCTTCCCGGAAAACCGGGGAGCTTTTTTTGTTTCAATAACGCTGTAATGAAAAAAGAACTGAGAAGCCTGCAGACGATGAGCGGAAGGACGATGGCCGGTGCCAGGAGCCTATGGCGTGCAAATGGAATGAAGGAGGAACATTTTGGCAGGCCTGTGATAGCTGTTGTCAACTCATTCTCGCAGTTCGTGCCGGGCCACGTGCACCTGCAGCAGGCTGGCATCGTAATCAGGGAAGAGCTTGCCCGCAGGGGGCTTTTTGCAGCCGAGTTTAACTCAATTGCAATTGATGACGGTATAGCCATGGGGCACGGTGGAATGCTCTACTCACTCCCCTCACGTGACCTTATTGCTGACAGCGTGGAGTATGTCTGCAATGCACACCGTGCTGACGCGATGATCTGCATCAGCAATTGCGACAAGATTACTCCCGGTATGCTGATGGCCGCCATGCGGCTGAATATTCCCGCACTGTTCGTTTCGGGCGGACCGATGGAAGCGGGTCTCTCGGCCGGAAAAGCTGTTGACCTGATCGATACAATGGTGGCCGCCGCCGATGACTCGGTCTCCGCTGAAAAGCTCGGTGACCTTGAGAGATCATCATGTCCCTCCTGCGGATCCTGCTCGGGGATGTTCACAGCCAACTCCATGAACTGCCTGGCCGAGGCGCTCGGTCTTGCATTGCCCGGCAACGGCACCGTGCTGGCAACACACTCTGACAGGATGAAGATATTCCGGAGGGGAGCACACCTGATAGCTGATCTTGCTGAAAGGTACTACAATGACGGCGATGAAACAGCATTGCCACGCTCCATAGCCACCAGGGAAGCATTCATGAATGCAATGACTGTTGATATCGCCATGGGGGGCTCAACCAACACCGTTCTGCACCTGCTTGCCATAGCGCATGAGGCCGGGGTGAATTTTTCCATGAAAGACATAGATCAGCTCTCACGCAATGTTCCGAACTTATGCAAGGTCTCCCCTGCTTCGGCATATCATGTTGAAGATGTCAACCGCGCCGGAGGTGTCTTTGCAATCATGGGTGAGCTTTACAGGGCGGGGTTGATTGATGCTTCTGCCCGCAGGATTGACTATCCGTCAGTTGAAGAGGCGCTGGCCGGATGGGATATTTTGAGTCCGGCCGTGTTGCCGGAAGCACCTGATCTCTTTCTCTCTGCCCCTGACAGGTCAGCCGGGTCCGAACCCTTCGCCTCCCGGGCAAGGTACACTTCACATGACACTGACAGGGTTACCGGGGCAATAAGGGATAGAAGTCATGCATACAGCAATGACGGAGGGCTGGCGGTACTTTATGGAAACCTTGCTCCTGGCGGATGCATTGTGAAGACGGCAGCCATTGACAGCTCAATGCTGCGGTTCAGCGGACCGGCAGTGGTCTTTGACTCCCAGGAGGATGCCGTGGCCGGCATTCTCGGAGGCATGGTCAGGGAGGGTGATGTTGTGGTGATCCGTTATGAGGGGCCCCGCGGCGGCCCGGGGATGCAGGAGATGCTGTACCCCACATCATATCTCAGGTCAAAAGATCTTGACCGCCGGTGCGCCCTCATCACTGACGGCCGCTTCTCGGGAGGATCTGCCGGTCTCTCGGCAGGGCACCTCTCCCCAGAGGCCGCCGCCGGGGGAACAATAGCCCTGGTGGGCAACGGCGACAGGATAATGATTGACATTCCTGCCAGAACCATCAGGCTGGAAGTGGATGAGACTGTCCTGGAGACAAGACGCAGAGCAGAGGAAGCCAGGGGAACCGCGGCATTCACACCGAAGAACAGGGTCCGCAGGGTTTCAGATGCACTGAAGGTTTATGCAGCTCATGTCAGCTCTGCAGACCGGGGTGCAATAAGAGAGATTTGAAAAATAATCAGGCGAATGAAAAAGAATATCAGTCATAAATTGCCGGGCCGGGCAGAATCATCCCTGCCTGCGGACAGGCTGACTGAAACAACAGCAGCAGAGAATGTTCCTGCAACGGATTCTTTGGTCAGTACGGTACAAGGTAATGTAATTACCGGAGCCGAAGCGCTCCTGAAATCACTTGTCGAGGAGGACGTTGACACAATCTTTGGTTACCCCGGCGGTGCCATCATGCCTGTATATGACAAGCTGCTCGACTACAGCAGTAGTCTCAGGCATATACTCACAAGGCACGAGCAGGGTGCCGCACATGCAGCACAGGCCTATGCCATGGTAACGGGTAAACCGGGAGTCTGCTTCGCCACATCCGGTCCTGGAGCCACCAACCTCGTGACCGGAATCGCCAATGCTTATCTTGACTCGGTGCCCGTGGTCTTCATAACGGCACAGGTGACATCTGCACTCATTGGTACGGATGCATTCCAGGAGACTGATATCCTGGGCATTTCGATGCCTGTAACCAAATGGAATGCGCAGGTGAAGAAAGCCGCTGAAATACCGGACACAATTTCCAGGGCATTCTATATAGCGCGTACCGGGCGGCCCGGCCCTGTACTGGTTGACATATCAAAGGATGCCCAGAATGAGATCATGACTTTCCGTTACAGCAAGTGCACATATATACGCAGCTACAATCCGGTGAACCCACTTGTCAGCAGGGATATTGAATCAGCCGCAGTGATGATCAACCATGCGGAAAGGCCCCTGGTCCTGGCCGGCCACGGGGTTATCATCTCCGGTGCCGTGGCTGAGCTGAAGACCTTTGCCGAAAAGGGAGGTATACCCGTAGCCGTCACCCTGCTTGGGATACCGGCATTCAGTCATGATCACAGGCTCTTCGCCGGTATGCTGGGCATGCATGGCAACTACGCCCCCAATGTGCTGACAAACAAAGCTGACCTGATCATTGCCGCCGGAATGCGATTTGATGACCGGGTGACAGGTAACCTTAAGAAGTATGCACCACAGGCAAGGGTAATACACATTGAGATAGACAGGTCTGAGATAGACAAGAATGTCAGGGCTGATCTTGGCATCAACGGAGATGTGAAAGAAATCCTGACAGCCATGCTTCCGAATATAAGGGAAAGAAAAAGGGAGGAATGGATACGCGAGTTCAGGATCCTTGACTCCAGGGAGCACGAAAAGGTCATCAGGCCTGAGACGGAGCCGGACCAGGGCGAACTGAAAATGGGTGAAGTGGTGAAGGTAATCTCGGAACTTGCCCCTCGGAACGCAGTGGTGGTGACCGATGTCGGTCAGCACCAGATGGCGGTTGCACGATATTACAGATTCTCTGACACCAATACCCTTGTTACCTCGGGAGGTATGGGAACGATGGGCTTCGGCCTGCCGGCAGCATTGGGAGCTGCCTCGGGAACCACTGATAATGCGGTTATAGCTTTCATCGGCGACGGCGGATTCCAGATGACAGTCCAGGAACTTGG